>NZ_JBEAFH010000044.1:0-167564 GCF_040061575.1 Klebsiella sp. CB_Kp196 | reverse complement strand
GCATCGGTGCGGCTTCTTCCCGGGTCGCGCTGCGCTTACCCGGGCTACGGGTTCACCATCGTCTGCGGGCCGGTAGCCCGGACAGGCGCGTCAAGCGCCGCCTCCGGAGAAGCAGGATGCGATGCAGTGACAGATTATCCCTCCCCGTTTTCATCCATTTTCCTGCCAGAAGTGATCTCGCTTGCAATGTGAGATAAATCCTTGCCGTCAGGCGACATCTGCAACGTTTCAAAGTTGTTAAAACTTCCATTGTGTTCTAGAAACAACTTGTAACATCCTGATTACCCTACCTGTGGAACACAATGATGAATAATTCAGGGAAATACCTCATCTGGACACTGCTCTCCGTTATCGGAGCCTTTGCCCTGGGCTATATCGCGCTAAACCGGGGTGAACAGATTAACGCGCTGTGGATTGTCGTCGCGGCAGTCTGCGTCTATCTGATCGCCTATCGCTTTTACGGCCTGTATATCGCTAAAAACGTGCTGGCGGTCGACCCGACGCGCATGACTCCGGCGGTGCGTCACAACGACGGCCTCGACTACGTTCCAACCGATAAGAAAGTGCTGTTCGGTCACCATTTTGCGGCCATTGCCGGCGCGGGGCCGCTGGTTGGTCCGGTGCTGGCGGCGCAGATGGGCTATCTGCCGGGAATGATCTGGATCCTCGCGGGCGTGGTGCTGGCCGGAGCGGTACAGGACTTTATGGTGCTGTTCGTCTCCACCCGTCGCGACGGACGTTCGCTCGGCGAGCTGGTGAAAGAGGAGATGGGCCCGACCGCCGGCGTACTGGCGCTGGTGGCCTGCTTTATGATCATGGTGATTATCCTCGCGGTACTGGCGATGATCGTGGTGAAAGCGCTGACCCACAGCCCGTGGGGCACTTACACCGTGGCCTTTACCATCCCGCTGGCGATTTTCATGGGGATCTATATTCGCTATCTGCGCCCCGGGCGCATTGGCGAGGTGTCGGTGATTGGCCTGGTGATGCTGGTGTTCGCCATCATTTCCGGCGGCTGGGTGGCGGAAAGCCCGACCTGGGCGCCGTGGTTTGACTACACCGGCGTACAGCTCACCTGGATTCTGGTGGGCTACGGGTTTATCGCCGCGGTGCTGCCGGTCTGGCTGCTGCTGGCGCCTCGCGACTACCTCTCCACCTTCCTGAAAATCGGCACCATTGTCGGTCTGGCGATTGGTATTCTGATTATGCGCCCGACGCTGACGATGCCGGCGCTGACCAAATTTATCGATGGCACCGGCCCGGTATGGAGCGGCAGCCTGTTCCCGTTCCTGTTTATCACCATCGCCTGCGGCGCGGTTTCCGGCTTCCATGCCCTGATTGCCTCCGGCACGACGCCGAAGATGCTGGCTAATGAAGGCCAGGCCTGCTTTATCGGCTACGGCGGCATGCTGATGGAGTCCTTCGTGGCGATTATGGCGCTGGTGGCGGCCTGTATTATCGACCCGGGCGTCTACTTCGCGATGAACAGCCCGATGGCGGTGCTGGCCCCGGCGGGCGTGACCGATGTGGTAGCGTCGGCGGCGCAGGTGGTGAGCAGTTGGGGCTTTACCGTAACCCCGGATACGCTTAACCAGATTGCGACCGAAGTGGGGGAACAGTCGATTATCTCCCGTGCGGGCGGCGCGCCGACGCTGGCGGTGGGCATGGCCTATATTCTGCACGGTTCGCTGGGCGGCCTGATGGACGTCTCCTTCTGGTATCACTTCGCGATTCTGTTCGAGGCGCTGTTTATCCTGACCGCGGTGGATGCCGGCACGCGCGCGGCGCGCTTTATGCTGCAGGATCTGCTCGGGGTGATTAGCCCGGGCCTGAAGCAAACCAGCTCGCTGCCGGCGAACCTTCTCGCCACGGCGCTGTGCGTGCTGGCGTGGGGCTACTTCCTGCATCAGGGCGTGGTTGACCCGCTTGGCGGCATCAACACCCTCTGGCCGCTGTTTGGTATTGCCAACCAGATGCTGGCGGGGATGGCGCTGATGCTCTGCGCGGTGGTACTGTTTAAGATGAAGCGCCAGCGCTATGCCTGGGTCGCGCTGCTGCCGACCTCCTGGCTGCTGATCTGTACCCTGACCGCGGGCTGGCAGAAGTCGTTCAGCACCGATACCAAAGTGGGCTTCCTGGCGATTGCCAACAAGTTCCAGGCGATGATTGACAGCGGCAATATTCCGCCGCAGTACACCGAGTCGCAGCTGGCGCAGCTGGTGTTTAACAACCGTCTGGATGCCGGGCTGACCATCTTCTTTATGGTGGTGGTGGTCGTGCTGGCGCTGTTCTCGATTAAGACCGCGCTGGCGGCGCTGAAAGAGGACAAACCGACGGCGAAAGAGACCCCTTACCAGGCGATGCCTGCTGATGCTGATAGCCTGGTGACCCAGGCGAAACGCGCCCACTAAGCCATGACGTTATCGCCCTCTTTTGCGAGAAGGGGGGCGATGATGGGAGTTGAAAATGTTTGATACCCTTTCGAAAGCCGGAAAATATTTAGGCCAGGCGGCGAAAATGATGATCGGCGTCCCGGATTACGACAACTACGTGGAGCACATCCGCGTGACCCATCCGGAACAAACGCCGATGACCTATGAAGAGTTTTTTCGCGAGCGTCAGGACGCGCGCTACGGCGGTAAAGGCGGCGCGAAGTGCTGTTAACCCTCTTTCGGCAGATACAGGCTGATCTGCTCCTGGGTGCAGCCGTATATTGCCGCCAGCTTTTCGCGGGTGCGCTTTTGCGGGCGGGAGTCGATAGCTTCTAGCTGGGATACCGCCGACTGGCTAATCCCGAGCTTATTGGCCACCTCCTGCTGCGACAGGCCGCGCAAAATGCGCCAGGCCGCCTGCAGGCTGACTTTCTCTTTATCCATGATGTCGCAGACGTCACCCGGCAGCATCACGTTGTCGTAGATATCGTGTTCTACCGGAATATCTTCAAGATCGGCTTCCGTTTCATCATCCAGCTCGGCTAGCTGCAAACACATCTGGAAGTATTCGTCGTAGGGGATCACCGCGTACTGCGCTTTCCCTTCATCATCCTTAATTATCTGAACAGCCATATGGCATATTCTCCTCATGCAAATAGGTTGTTGAGGTTCTGCGCTTAACGGACACGATAAACAGGTCGCTCAGCGTCAGCCCCTGACGTGTGAAAATGACCCGATAATCCCCTACCCGAAGACGGTAATGATTCTCTGGTTTAGATAACTTTCTGACATCGGGCCGAGGAGCCGTACGGTCACCTAAATCAGCTAGCCTGCTTTTGATTCGCTGCTGATAGCGATAATCGGTATTTGCCAGTGCCTTTTTTGCCACTTTTGACCAGATGAGCATGCTATGTACCTCCACTGTACACCTCAGTTGAACATAAGAAAATAATAAGTTTATAAGATAAGTTTGTTATTTTCTTATGAGGGTACCCTAACGCAGAATCGTCTTCTGGCGAAGGCAGAAACATCGGCTTTGCGAGGCGGCTCGAAAGCGCCTCCGCCGGGCGGCAGAGGCGAATAAAACGGGGGATTAACCGGCGAAACGTTCGACCTTCTCAAACGCCGCGCGCAGGGTTTCGGCGTTCAGTTCAACCGGCAGAAAATGGATGGACTCCACCGGGCGCAGGGTATGGGCAATCACCTTATCCAGCTGTTCGCGGTTGTTGATGTCCACCTCCAGCGCCGCCAGCGTAGTCGGCAGATTAAAGCGCCGATACGCCTGCACCAGCTGCGCCAGCACGTCGTCCTGGCCGAGCAGGGCGCTCTGGACCAGAATGCCGTAGGCGACTTTGGTCCCGTGAAGATACTTCTCGGTCTGCGGCAGTACCGTCAGCCCGTTGTGCACCGCGTGGGCGGCGGCAACGCGGGTATAGCGCTCGCCCAGCCCGCCGACCATACCGCCGCCGGCGATAACCGCGTCCACCACGTCGCGAAACGCCTGGGTCAGCTCGCCGCGCTGCTGGTCGGCCAGCGCGGTTTCGCTGCTTTCCAGCAGCACATCGCGGATCGCCAGCGCGCCGTTGATACCCAGGCGTACGGTGAGCGGCAGCGTCTCAGGCTGCGGAGCCAGCACCACCGCTTCATACCATTTCGCGAGCGTATCGCCGATGCCCGCCAGCAGATATTCCGCCGGCGCGTTAAGAATAATGTGCGGCTCCACCAGGACCAGGAAGTTGGCGTCGTCGAAGATTTCAAACTGCAGCGCCTGACCGGCATCGTTATACCACACCGACAGCGGCGTCCACGCCGCGCAGGTAGCGGCGATGGTGGGGATGGCCACCACCGGCAGGCCGAGGCGACGGGCCAGCGCCTTCGCGGTATCGAGCAGCGCGCCGCCGCCCACGCCAATCACCACCGACCGATCGTCGCCGGATGCGCGGGCCAGCTCGCTGACGTCGCTTTCGCTGCAGTGGCCTTTAAATAATATTTTTTTGGCGCCAGGCGCGTTAAACGCTGCCGGCAGGAAAGCCTGCGCGCCCGCGATAGCCCGCTCGCCGTAAACCCACACCGCGCGTGAAAGCTGTTCTTCGCTGTAAAAATCCTGCAGCCGGGCAAGGCTGCCGGGATGGGAATAGTAGTTGGCGGGGCCGGGGACCACGCGGATATCGCTGTGACTCATCAATGTTGTCCTTGTGCTGTTTCGCTAACCCGATGTTATGTCTGGACATCCGGATGGCTAATATTATTTCGCTTTATCTTATGCCTTTTATGCATTTGTCAGTCAAGGAGAGCTATGAAAAATTCGTTAAATCAGAACATTAATCGACAGGGTGCAGGGGATGACCGGCAATCGCCTTGAGATGCAAAATATTAGCCTGGCCTTTTCCGGCTTTCTGGCGCTCAGCAACGTGGCTTTCACCCTGACGGGGGGATCGGTGCATGCGCTGACCGGCGCCAACGGCGCGGGTAAGTCCACGCTCATGGCGGTGCTGTGCGGCACGCACGCCCATTACGAAGGCGAGGTGGTGATTAACAACCAGTCGGTAAGCATTCGCTCGCCGCGCGATGCCAAACTGCTGGGGATCCATCTGGTGCAGCAGGAGGTTGACGTGGCGCTGGTCCCGGGCCTGAGCATCGCGGAAAACATCATGCTCGACAGGCTGGCGGAGCCGGGGATCGCCTTCCGCTGGGGGCGGCTGCGCCAGCTGGCGCGCGAGGCGCTGGCTCAGCTTGACGTCAGCCTCGACGTACGCCGCTCCATCGACAGCTGTACGCTGGCGGAAAAACAGCAAATCCTGCTGGCCCGCGCGCTGTCGCATCACTGCCGCTTTCTTATCCTCGATGAACCGACCGCGCCGCTGGACCAAAACGAAAGCGAACGCCTGTTTGCGGTGGTTCGCCGCCTGCAGCGGCAGGGCATTGGTATCGTGTTTATCTCGCACCGCATTCATGAATTAAAAGCGGTCTGCGACACCCTGACGGTGCTGCGCGACGGCCGGCTGATTGAGAGCGGGCCGATGGCCGACCTGAGCGGCGAGCAGATCGTCGAGAAGATGCTCGGGCATGAGCTGAGCGATATCTTTCCGCCGAAGCGGCCGCCGCATAGCGATGAGGTGCTGCTACAGGTTGAAGGGCTGCACGACGAAGGGCTGCTGCAGGAAATCTCGTTGCGTCTGCGCAAGGGGGAGATTCTGGGGATCGCCGGGCTGGCGGGCGCCGGGAAAACCGAGCTGTGTAAGGCGCTGTTTGGCGCCAGCAAAAGCCGTTTGACCCGCGGCGAACTGAACAGCCAGCCGTGGCGACCGCGCGACCCGGCGGACTCGGTGGCGCGCGGTCTGGCGCTGGTGCCGGAAGAGCGGCGCAAAGAGGGCATTTTTATCGAAGAACCGGTGGCGATGAACCTGGCGGTCAGCGCCGATAGCAGCTTCTCCCGCTGGAGCCTGTTTGGCCATCGTCAGGCCTGGCGCTGGGCGGAAGAGGTGATCGCCCGGGTGGGCATTCGGACATCGGGTCCGGCGCAAACCCTGCGCCGTCTCTCCGGCGGCAATCAGCAAAAAGTGGCGATAGGCAAATGGCTGCGCGGCAACGCCAACGTCCTGATTTTCGATGAGCCGACCAAAGGGGTCGACGTCAAAGCCAAAACGGACCTCTTCAACGCGATCGACGGCCTGGCGCGGGAAGGCAAAGGGGTGATTTACGCCTCGGGCGAGTTCGCCGAACTGGTCGGCCTGTGCGATCGCATCTGCGTGCTGTGGGACGGGCGCATCGTGGCGGAAATTCCGGGCGCAGAGGCCCGGGAAGAGAACATTCTTTATTACTCCACCGGAGGAGCAGCAGCGTGAGTAAGGCCCTGGCAGTTAACGCGACGGTATCGGGCCGTCAGCGATTTTTCGATTTTCTCTACAAATGGGGCATGTTGCTGACCGTCGTCCTGCTGATCGCCGTTTTTGGCCTGGCGTCGGACAACTTCCTCGACCCGTTTAACATCATCAACATCCTGCGTTCCATCGCCATCGTGACGGTGATCGCCATCGGCGTATCGATATCGCTGACCATCGGCGGTTTCGATTTGTCCGTGGGCTCCACCGCCTCGCTGGCCAATGCGCTGGTGATTTCGCTGTTTGTCTGGCACGGCTTCGGCACCACCGAGGCGATCCTTATCACCCTGGCGCTCTGTACCTTAGTGGGGCTGTTTAACGCGTTTCTGATCGTGATCCTGCGTATTCCCGACATGCTGGCGACGCTTGCCAGCCTGTTCGTGATTCAGGGCGTGGCGATGACCTACAGCTACGGCGGGTCGATCACCGAAAACATGGTGCTGCCGAGCGGCGATATGGCGGAAGGCGCGATTCCGGCGGCGTTCGGTTCGCTGGGGCAGGTGCCAACGATAGTGATCATTATGCTGGTGGTGACCGTTATCGCTCAGCTGGCGCTCTCTTTTACCACCCACGGACGGCGGATGTACGCCATCGGCGGCAACCCGGAAGCGGCGCGCCTCTCCGGCCTGCGCATCACCCGTTACAAAGTGGCGGCGTACGTCATCGCCTCTCTGCTGGCGGGGCTCGGCGGCATTCTGTTGGCGTCGCGCATCGGCTCATCGCAGGTGAACGCCGGCGGCGGCTACCTGATGGATGCGGTGGCGGCGGCGTGGATTGGCTTCTCGCTGGCCGGTTCCGGTAAGCCGAACGCGCTCGGTACGCTGGTAGGGGCGGTCATTTTAGGCGTGCTTTCCAACGGCCTGGTGATGCTCTCGGTGCCCTATTACGCGATGGACATTATTAAAGGGCTGGTGCTGGCTGGCGCGCTCGCACTGACTTATTTTCAGCGCCGCATCTAAAATTTTACCCGTCATTCTTCAAATTGCAGGTGTGTTGGCTGCGTTCACTCACCCGAATCACTTACTTATGTAAGCTCATCGGGATTCGTTTACTTGCCGCCGTCCTGCAATTCGAATTATTTAGGGTAACAAAAAGGAAACACTATGAAAAAGATAACATTTTCACTCATCGCGCTGGGGTTGTTCAACGCTGCAGCGGCCTTTGCTGAAACCCCGACGCCGCTTCCGGCTGCCATTGCTGAACACAGCGGGCCGATTCGCATTGCGGTGATCCGCAACCTGGGCTCCGACGATAACACCACTCAGTTTGTCTCCGGAGCGATCCAGGAGGGGAAAAAGCTCGGCTTTAAAATCAGTACCTTCCTCAGCAACGGTGATGACGCCAAATTCCAGGACTTCGTTAACCAGGCGATTAGCCAGAAATACGACGGCATTATCCTTTCTCAGGGGCGCGATCCCTACGCCACCGCGCTGGTGAAAAAAGCGGTGGACGCCGGGATCAAAGTCTCGGTTTTCGATACCGCGGTAAACGGCCAGATCCCGGGCGTCACCGTCACCCAGCAGGATGATGCTTCGCTGACCGAGCTCTCCTTTGGCCAGCTGGTGAAAGATTTCAACGGCAAAGCCAATATCGTCAAACTGTGGGTCGCGGGTTTCCCGCCGATGGAGCGCCGCCAGGCGGCCTACCAGACGCTGCTTAAACAAAACCCCGGCATCAAAGAGCTGGAATCCATCGGCGCGGTCTCTTCCGACGTGCAGGGCGATACCGCCAACAAGGTCGGCGCGATCCTGGCGAAATACCCGAAAGGTAAAATTGATGCTATCTGGGGAACCTGGGACGCGTTCAGCCAGGGCGCCTATAAAGCGCTGAAAGAGAACGGCCGCACCGAGATCAAACTCTACAGCATCGACATTTCCAACCAGGATCTGCAGCTGATGCGCGAATCCGGCAGCCCGTGGAAGGTGAGCGTAGCGGTGGATCCGAAGCTTATCGGCGCCACCAACGTGCGCCTGATCGCCAATAAGATTGCCGGGGAACCGACGCCTGCGACCTACGACTTTAAGGCGGCGGCGATCCCGCAGGCGCTGCTGGCGGCGCAGCCGGGGGCGGTTAACGTCGCCTCGCTGGGTAAAATTATCCCGGGCTGGGGCCAGACAGAAGACTTTATCGCCCCGTGGTTCGCTACCCTGGAAGCGAAAAACAAATGAGTGTTTTGCCAACACCAGAATACAGCCGCAATATGCGGCTGATCGGGCATAGCGATCAGGGGGGACGCCCGGACGGCGTTCAGCTGATGGTCCATCGTGGTTTTGCCTATATCGGCCATATGGTCTCGCAGGGCTTTTCCGTGGTGGATGTGCGCGACCCTAAACATCCGCAAACGGTCAACTACATCGCCGCGCCGCCCGGTACCTGGAACGTCCATTTACAGGCGCACGATGATCTGCTGCTGGTGATCAACGCCCGGGATCTGTTCGCCGATGCCCGCTTCGCCGACGAGAAGGTGTACTACACCCGTTCGGTGGGTGAGACGGTCAGCGACGTACGGGATAGGGGCTGGAGAGCCGGGCTGCGGATTTTTGATATTTCCACTCCGGATAAACCGCGAGAGATCGCTTTTCTGTCGCTTAACGGCATCGGTATCCACCGAATCTGGTACGTCGGCGGACGCTGGGCCTACGTTTCCGCGCTGATTGACGGCTTTAGCGACTACATTTTCCTGACTATCGACCTGGCCGACCCGCGCAAGCCGGAGGTCGCCGGGCGCTGGTGGCTGCCGGGGATGAACCAGGCGGCGGGGGAGACCGCGCAGTGGCCGGAAGGTAAGCGCTATGCCCTGCATCACGCGATTATCGCCGGCGACACCGCCTACGGCAGCTGGCGCGACGGCGGCCTGACCCTGCTCGATGTGCAGGACCGCACCCAGCCGAAGCTGATTAGCCACCGTAACTGGAGCCCGCCGTTTGGCGGCGGCACCCACACCGCGCTGCCGCTCCCGGATCGGGATCTGCTGGTGGTGCTTGATGAGGCGGTGCTGGATAACCAGCAGGATGGCGAGAAGCTGATCTGGCTGTTCGACATTCGCGACCCGACGAATCCGGTGAGTATCGCCACTTTCCCGCAGCCGGACGAAGCTGACTACGTGGCGAAAGGGGCGCACTTTGGCCCGCATAACCTGCATGAGAATCGTCCCGGCAGCTTTGTCAGCTCAACGCTGATTTTCGCCACTTATCAGAACGCGGGCGTTCGCGCTTACGATATTTCCAACCCTTATCGGCCGGTGGAAACCGGGGCGCTGGTGCCCGCCGCGCCGGCGAAAATGATGGATACCCGCCCCGGTCGCCCGCGGGTGATCCAGTCCTGCGACGTGTTCGTCGACGCGCAGGGAATTATTTACAGCACCGACTATAACGGCGGGCTGTCGGTGATTGAGTATCTGGGGTAGGGGATTGTGGGTTGTTGCCTTCCCGGGTTGCGGCGTAAACGCCTTACCCGGGCTACCGGATCGCAGACGGTGGCGAACCCGTAGCCCGGACAGATGCGAAGCATCGCCTCCGGGGAAAAGAGGCAAATACCCGGATGCGGCGCTTGACGCGCCTGTCCGGGCTACCTGATCGCAGACGGTGGTGAACCCGTAGCCCGGCTAAGCGCAGCGCGAGCCGGGAAAGGCTGGACGGAGATTCAACCGTACTGGCGAATTCGCGCAATCAGCTCATCCACGCTGTCGATACGCCCGGCAATCACAATCAGCGCTTTACCCAGCGTGATGGCGTGGCGCAGGCATTCATGGCGCATGGCGTCGTCCGGGATAGCGTCGATATCCGCCACGTGCGACAGCCCGACGCTGCGGCGAATCAGTTCGGTGCCGCAGAAGCCCACCGCGTCGGCCCACACTTTCTTCAGGAACGCGGAGGCATAGCCGGGCCAGGCCAGCGCGGCGTCGCGGGATCTCTCCGCCGCCAGCGCCTGAAAACGCTCGGCAAAGGTGGTCCAGAACTGCTGGATATCGCTGAGGCGCTGTTCGCGAGCGGCGGCGGCATCGCGAATGCCCAGATGCCCCGGCAGACCGCAATAGTTGAGCAGCAGGTTGCCGATGGCGGTGCCGATATCGAAGCCAATCGGGCCGAAAAAGCCGAACTCGGCGTCGATGGCCTTAAAGCTGCCTTCGGCGACGAAAATCGAGCCGCTGTGGATATCGCCGTGCAGCAGCGCTTCGGCATGGGAGAAGAAGCGATGCTTGAGCGCGGCCACCGCCAGCTTCAGCTGGGCATCGTCGCGCAGGGCGGCGACATCGGCTTCCAGCGCGGCTGGATAGCTGTTGCGCTCGTGAACCTGATACGGGTCGTTAAAGAACAGATCCTCGGTGATTTCGCACATCTCGGGATTAATAAATTGCGCCACCTGGGCCTTTTTCTCATGAGGATGCAGATAAAAGTCGCTGGTGTGAAACAGCGTCTGGGCCAGGTATTCCCCCAGCTGGCTGGCGGCCTGGGGGTAGTAAACGTTGTTGATCAGCTCCCCGCGCCAGATGCGGTGATCGGAGAGATCTTCCATCACCATCACCGCCAACTCGGGATCGAAATGCACAATCCGCACCGTGTGCTGCGGGCAGTGCTGATAGTGAGCCACCAGGGTTTGTGCTTCAAGGCGCGCGCGGTCAAGGGTCAGCGGCCAGGATTCTCCCACGCAGCGCACGTAGGGCAGCGCCTGCTTAACGATAATCCGGCTCACGCCCCTGATATCGAAAATTTTAAACACCAGGTTGAGGTTGCCGTCGCCCACTTCCTGTGCGGACACCAGTTCTGACGGATTGTCGATACCGCCAAATTGTTGGGCGTAAGCCACCGCATCGCTGGCCGTGAAAGTATGGTATTGCGACATTGCCTCGATCCTCAAAATTCTGATTAAGCCGTTCAGACGTCTATACTTCTGGATTTCATCCTGACACAATGTGATACAACAACGCAACAGGGATTTAACTAAATGCAGACACTACAGACCACCAGCCTGCGGGTAAGCGAAAATCAGCTCTTTATTCTTGACCAGCAGGCTTTACCGCAGGAAAAACGCTGGCTGGCGGCGGATAACGTGGCGCTGCTGGTGGACCATATTCACGCCCTGCGGGTACGCGGCGCGCCGCTGATTGGCCTGTCGGCCAGCCTGCTGCTGGCGCTGCTGGCGCAGCGCGGCCTGACCCGCGAGGCGCTATCTGAGGCGCTGGAGACGCTGCGAGCCGCGCGTCCGACGGCGGTAAACCTGATGAATAATCTGGATCGCATGAAGCTGGCGCTGGCGGAGGAGCGCTTTCCACAGGCTCTGGAAGCGGAAGCGCTGCGCCTGATCGAAGAGGATAAACAGCTTTGCGCCAGCATCGCCGAGGCGGGCAGCGCGCTGGTGACGCCGGGCAGCCGCCTGTTGACCCACTGCAATACCGGCGGCCTGGCGACGGCGGGCGTCGGCACCGCGCTGGGGGTGATTGCGCTGGCGCATCAGCAGGGAAAGGTGGCGCACGTCTGGGTGGATGAAACGCGCCCGCTGTTACAGGGCGGACGTTTGACCGCCTGGGAGCTGGGTGAACTGGGCGTGCCGTATCGGCTGATTACCGACTCGATGGCCGCCAGCCTGATGGCGCAGGGCCAGGTCGACGCGGTTTGGGTGGGCGCTGACCGTATCGCCGCCAACGGCGATGTGGCAAATAAAATCGGCACCTATTCGCTGGCGGTGCTGGCGAAGTATCATCAGATTCCCTTTTACGTGGCCGCGCCGCAGACTACCCTGGACCGCCATTGCCCGAACGGCGCGGCAATCCCGATTGAGCAGAGGGCGGCCGCCGAAGTCACCGGCGTCGCCGGCAGCTTTGGCGCGGTGCAGTGGGCGCCGAAAGAGGCCGCCGTTTATAATCCGGCGTTTGACGTCACGCCCGCGGCGTTAGTGAGCGGCTGGGTGCTGGACAGCGGCGTGGTGACCCCGGAGCAGGTCGCCGCCGGGGCGTTTGCGCCAGAAAAGGCCTGAACCTGAGCGAAAAAGGCGAAGCGACCTCCCTCGCTTCGCCTTCAACTTATGGCAGCACCATCTCTACCGCCGGAGCGGACTGCGGGTCGATATTGCGGCCAAGCGCCGTCAGCGCCGCCTGGTACGGGCACAGCGTCCCGACGGCGGTGGTCCGGCAGCCCGCCTGATGCCACTCCTGGCGCAGCAGCGGATGCTGGCTATCCGGCGTTTGCAGGCGGCGTAAATCGTCCAGACTTTGCGCCTGGAAGTAGACGCGCAGGTAGCGTTTTCCGCTATGGGTGTCGCGCCAGCGTTCCAGTACCAGGCTGCTGCCCGGCGGGATATTGCCGCGGCTGTACCCCGGCAGCTGCCAGCTAAAGTCCATTAACGTCCGCACCATGGCGATATTGGTATCGTGCGCCACCAGCAGCAGCCAGCGCACGTTCGGCGCGGCGCCCTCTTTTACCCCTTCGAGCATGGCGTTGAGCAGAATCGAGCCGCGTTTTTGCGCGGTATAAAACACATCGTTGCTCAGATCGTAGTTCTCCGTCAGCAGCGGCAGCAGGGCGGTGACCTGGCTGGCGCGGGTAATATTGCCCCACGCCAGCTGGCTGAGAGGCAGGTTCTCGCTCCAGCCCAGACGCAGCGTCTCAACCATATTGGCCATCACGCTCAGCCCGCTAATCGACGTTTTGCCGCTTTTGCTCTGCTCCACCTGCCACGGCAGGTCAAATACCGGGCAGGGCTTATCGGGCGCGCAGACGGCGTTTTTCAGCAACTGAATCACCGGAGCCAGCGCCTGCCGACGCTGCGCCAGATCGCCGGCCGTCTTCTTCACTTCCGTCAGCTGGCGGGCGGGATCGGTTTGCGTGGCGGCAAATTTATCGGTCTGAAACAGCGGGTCGGCGTCGCCGCTGACGTGATGAATCATCACGCCGCAGCCGGGAAAGGCGCCGTCCACCAGCGCCTGGGCGGTGGCCCGCGTGCGCTGCAGGGGGCTGGCGCGCACGTAAATCTCTCCACTCGCCGGACAGCCCGCCGCCAGTAGTCCGAGCTGACGATAGCGTGCGCCTTCATCACGACCTTTATTGACGACGGCGGCATAGCCGTGGCCGGTCAGCTCGCCGTCGTGAGTGGTCCACTGCGTCCACGGACGCTGGGTCGCGGCTTCGATGGCCTCCCGGTTGCCCTCCGTCGGCGGACGAATGCCGTGGCGGCTGAGCTCAACCACTTTTTCCAGCGTAAACTGCGCGGCGGCGTGGCCCGGCGCGGCCAGCAGCGGCAGGGCGCAGGCGAGCAGCAGGCGTAGCAAAACCTGATGTCGTACAGGCATCATAAAATATTCCTTATAAGTTAAAAGGTTATGACGAGAATGAGGTCTGACGCTCTATCGCGTGTCGCCTGGCGACAATCGCGGCGGTGGTAAAACAGAATAGCGCGGACATCAGGCCGGTGCCTACCCAAAACAGCGATAGCGTACTGAAGTCATACAGCGTTTTGCCATTTTCGATTATCGATGTTTTATCGATGATGATGCCGGTCAGAAACTCTCCGAGTCCCGCCCCCGCGTAGCTGGCAATACCGATGGTGCCGAGCGCGGCGCCCGCGGCTTTACGGGACGAAATATCGACGGCGATCAGTCCGCCAAGGAAGCAGGTCAACGCCCCAATGGTGGCGCCGAAGATAATCATCGCCAGAATATCGGTGTAGTAGCCGTGCGGTGACCAGAGCATCAGCGCGAAGCCGGCGGTATTGAGCAGGCTGATAAAACCGGCCATCACGCTGCGGTTGCGCGGGAAGAAGCGGTCGGAGAGCATCCCGGCGATAATCGTTCCGGCAATACCCGCGATAGCGTTGACCCCGATAATCCCGGACGCTTCGAGGGTAGAGTAGGCTTTATCCTGCTCCAGGAAGAAGATCCCCCATGAGTTCACCGCGTAGCGGTCGATATACATAAACGCCGAGGCCAGCGCCAGCGCCCACAGGGCCGGGTTGCGCAGCGCCAGCAGCTGGTTTTTAAACACCGAGCCGCGGGCTTCCGTCTCCTCCAGCGGTTCGTCGCGAATCACGTTGATTGACGGGAAGCCGCAGCTTTGCGGCGAGTCGCGCATAAACAACAGCATCAGCACCACCCCGGCGGCGCCGAGCGCGGCGGTCGACAGATAGCCCATCTGCCAGCCGAATCCGGCAATCACCGCCGCGATCACCATATAGGTCATCGCTTCGCCGATGTTATGCGCCGTCGACCAGATGGCGTAAAAAGTGCCTCGCTCTTTACAGCCGTACCAGCGCGCCAGCGATACCACGCACGGACCGACGCCCATCGACTGCGCCCAGCCGTTAATCCCCCAGAAGATAGCCAGCAGCATGGCGTTGCTGGTCATCCCCATCATCAGGTTCATCCCGGCGCTCAGCAGCAGCCCAAGGCTCATATAGCGCACCACGTTGGCATGATCGGCGATAAAGCCGTTGACCAGCTTGCCGATAGCGTAGCTGAAAAATAGCGTTGAGCCGATCATGCCCAGCTCCGTCGGGGTAATGCCGAGCTCCACCAGCGCGCTTTTGGCGACGGTGAACGACAGCCGGCAAACGTAGAACGTGACGTACGCCAGGGTCATGGTAATAAAGGTTTGCCAGCGCACGCTGCGAAAGCGCCGCTCATCGAACTCTCCGCCCGCTTTGGGCGGCGAAGCGCGAAAAAATGCGATAATTCTTCCAGACATAATGGTATCTCCGAAGGTCGGAGGCCTGACTGATTAGTGTGGTTCGTCCATGAGGTTTAACCCGTCATACTTCAAGTTGCATATGCGTTGGCTGCGTTCGTTCACCCCAGTCACTTACCAGAGTAAGCTCCTGGGGATTAATGAGAGGCTCCTGCCTCTCACCGGAGGCCAGCCTTCGGCTGGTCAAATTCGTTCCCGACGAATTTGTCGCTCACTTGCCGCCTTTCTGCAACTCGAATTATTTAGGGTTGATTGTCGTTGTGTAGAGTACATAATCAGATAAAGCCTGACCCGATGCGGTTAAGGTAATGGGTGACAAAGCATGTTTTTTAATTGTGGATAGAGCGTCTTGCTGGCCAGCAGCAGCGGATTACCGTGACGAATCCCGTCGTTTGCCAGATAGTCGTTGCTGAGGCCGCCCGCTTCGCGCATCAGCACCAGCCCCGGCAGCCCGTCCCACGGGTTCATATGCGGTTCGTAGTAGCCGATAAGCCTGCCCGCCGCCGCCCAGGCGCTCATCAGCGCCCCGGAGCCGTTGCGGATAAACATCCCGCCGTCGCTCAGCAGCGCATCGAGGAAGGGCAGAAAGACCGCAGGCGTCACGCGGTGCGAGGTGCCGACGCCCATCACGCCCTCTTTGACCGTCGCTGCCGGATGCGGCGCGATAGGCGCATCGTTAAGCCATGCGCCCTGGCCTTTCAGGGCGTGGAACAGCTCGCGATGGTTGGGGTCGTACACCACGCCGATAACCGGTTCGCCGTCGGCTATGATGGCCAGCGACAGGCACCAGGTGTGCAGGCCGTTAAGAAAACAGCTGGTGCCGTCGATGGGATCGACAACCCACAGCACGCGCGCGTCCGGCATCTGCGTCCCGCTCTCCTCGCCGAGAAAACCGTCCTGCGGGAAGGCGTCGGTAATGCGCTGCTTAACAAACGCTTCGACCCGCTTATCGGCGACGCTGACCACGTCCTGCAGATCCTCGCCTTTATGATCCACCGTCAGCCGGTCGCGCTGTTGATAGTATTCGAACGCCAGTTCAGCGCCGGCCTTCGCCAGCTCGCAGGCTAAACGGTAGCGGGCCTGCAGTTCATTTGATTCCAGTGATTTCATCATAACTCCCTATTTTGCACACGTGTGCAAATTGCCTGAAAAAAACGGCCCCGAAGGGCAAAATGAGTGTGGATGGATTAAAAATATTATTCTGTGATCGCTCCGGCATAAAATGAATTTTTCATTTCGCGCTTTGACGAACGATCAGTTTCACCGGCACTTCGCGATGGCGTGACGGCAGGCTGAATTTGGCGATCCGCGTGACCAGCAGATCCACCGCGTGGTGGGCGAGCAGGGCGGTATTCTGCTGCACGGTAGTCAGCTGATAGGGCTGCCAGTCCGCCTGGGGAATATCATCGAAGCCGATAATCGCCGGTAGCGAAGCGGCGGGGTTGTCCGCCCGCAGGCCGTCCAGCGCGCCGAGCGCCAGCATATCGGTAGCGCAGAACAGCGCCTGCAGCTGCGGATGCGCGGCAAGCAGCTGCCTGGCGGCGGCAAAACCTGCCTGATAGCCGCTGCTGTCGCAGAAGTGCGCGGCGACCTCCATACCCTGGGTATGGGCAACAAACGCTTCGTAGCGCTGGCGGGTACTGAAGTTATCCAGGCTTTCGCCGATAAACCCGGCCTGGCGCCACTGGCGCTGGGCAAACAGGTCGGCCACCAGCTTCGTGCCCTGCGCGTTGTCGCTGCACACGCGATCGCAGCCGGCCAGCTCGGCGTGGCGGTTGATAAGGGTCACCGGGATTTTTCGCTCCAGATACTCCTCCGCCAGCGACAGCGGCGGCGCCCCGGAGGTGATAATGACCCCCGCGACGTGATAGCTCAGCAGTTGCCTGAGCGACGGGGCGAGCTGCTGCGGATCGTCGGCGTTCATCAGCAGCGGCATAAAACCGTTGAGCGCCAGCTGGTGGACCAGCGGCGACAGCAGCTTGCTGCGGAAGGGATTATCAAAACCGGCGGTGACGATGCCGATAAAATTGCTGCTGCCGGTGTTCATCGTGCGGGCAATAATGTTGACCTGATAGCCCAGCGTTTCCGCCGCGGCGAGGACCTTCTGGCGGGTTTTTTCCGCCACCGATGCGCCGGGCGTAAAGGTGCGGGAAACCGCGGAACGGGAGACGCCAGCGAGTCGGGCAACGTCCTCTGCCTTAATCCATTTTTTTTCGCTCATAGTATCAGGGTACGGGTTATCCTCAGTGAGCCCGCGCCGACGCTGGAACCCATGGCCGGCACGGAAAAAGTCGTTAAAAGGTACCACATAAATCCCCGGGCGAGCAGTGGGTTGACGCGGCATCGCGGCCGCGTCAACGTCAGGCTTATGCCGGATAGCGAATCTGCTCCGCCTGGCGCTGCAAAATAACTTTGCCGTGACGAATGGAGGTCAGCACTTTGGCCTGGCGGCGCAGCGCGTCGTAGTCGTTTTCCGCATCGAGGATCAGCAGGTTCGCCGGGCGTCCTTCGGCAATGCCGTAGTTGTCGCCGAGGCACAGGGTGCGGGCGCTGTTATCGGTAATCAGATCGAGGCAGCGCTGCAAATCTTCGTATCCCAGCATATGGCAGATATGCAGCCCGGCGTCGAGGATGCGCATGATGTTGCCGTTGCCCAGCGGGTACCACGGATCCTGAATGGAGTCCTGGGCAAAGCAGACGTTGATCCCGGCGCGGTCCAGCTCCGCCACCCGCGTCACGCCGCGGCGTTTCGGCCAGCTGTCGAAGCGCCCCTGCAGGTGAATGCTTTCGGTCGGGCAGGAGATAAAATTGATGCCAGACGCTTTGAGCAGACGGAACAGCTTCGAGCAGTAGGCATTGTCGTAGGAGCCCATGGCGCAGGTATGGCTGGCGGTGACCTGCGCGCCCATGCCGCGCACCCGGGCCTCTTCCGCCAGCACCTCCAGAAAGCGCGATTGCGGGTCGTCGGTTTCATCGCAGTGCACGTCCACCAGGCAGCCGTGGCGCTGGGCCAGGTCCATCAGAAAAACCAGCGAGCTGACGCCCTTATCGCGGGTGTTTTCGTAGTGCGGAATGCCGCCCACCACGTCGGCGCCCATTTCGATGGCGCGGGTCATCAGTTCGCGTCCGCCGGGGAAGGACTCAATGCCCTCCTGCGGGAAGGCGACGATCTGCAGATCGATAAGATGGGCCGCCTCTTTTTTCACTCTCAGCATCGCCTCAAGCGCCGTCAGGGAAGGGTCGGTGACATCAATGTGGGTGCGCACGTGCTGCACGCCGTTGTCGCGCAGCATGCCGATGGTTTTCAGCGCCCGCTGGCATGTATCTTCGACGGTGACGCTCGCTTTGCGCTGGCTCCAGCGGGCGATGCCCTCAAACAGGGTACCGCTCATATTCCACTCCGGCTCGCCCGTCGTCAGGGTGGCGTCAAGATGGATATGCGGTTCGACGAACGGCGGGATGACCAGCTTTTGTTCAGCGTCGATATCGTCGGCGTCAGCCGCCTGCGCCGCGGCCTGCGCGGTGATGCTTTTAATCAGGCCGTCCTGTAAGTCGAGGGTATAGAGCGCTTCTTGCTGGCGCAGGCGCGCGTTGATAA
Source organism: Klebsiella sp. CB_Kp196 (assembly GCF_040061575.1). Classification (NCBI taxonomy): domain Bacteria; kingdom Pseudomonadati; phylum Pseudomonadota; class Gammaproteobacteria; order Enterobacterales; family Enterobacteriaceae; genus Klebsiella; species Klebsiella sp. CB_Kp196. The sequence continues at coordinate 148,978 of NZ_JBEAFH010000044.1, read as the reverse complement.
TTTTCATGGTTGTTCCCGTAAATGATTTTGCGACATACGCCAGATCGCTAAGGCGACCGAGGCGTTGAGATGAAACTGCGGGTGGCTGACCGGATAGCCGGTCAGCTTTTCAATACGCTGAATGCGTTGATGCAACGTGTTGCGGTGAATGCCCAGCCGCTCGGCGGCTCTTACCACGTTGCCGCTCTCCTGAAGCAGCGTTTCCAGGGTCTCCATCAGCAGCCAGGGGCTTTTGCGATCCGGCTCAATCAGACAGCCGAGGGTGTCGTGCATAAAGTCGCTCAGCAGGGCGGGGTCGCTAACGGCGGAGAGCAGCTTGATAAACCCCAGCTGCTGGTAGTCGCTGATGCGCTGGGCCGGACGCAGGTTATCGCTGAGGTCCAGCGCCTGACGCGCCTGCGACAGCGCGCGCTGATATCCCTGCAGCTGCTGCACCGGCGCCGAAAGGCCGCACAGCAGCGATAGCCCGTCGTCGCCCTCCGCCAGCGCGATCAGCCACGCCTGGAGCCACGTTTTTTGCTGATAAAATTCGCCTTCCTCATCCGGAAGCAGAAAGAGAAACATATTGCTGCGCTCGACCAGCGGAAAGGGATTACCCTGCTGATTGAGCTGCTGCTGCAGGCGCTGGCGTACGGTGCGGCGGGCCTGCTGCAGCCAGGCTTCGGCCTGCTCCGGCGGAAACTGGCGAAACAGGCGCGGTATCCCCTCAAGGCGCAGCGCCGCCACCCGCAGCGGGCGGGTAAAATCCAGCTGCTGGTGGAGCGCCCGCTGATGCAGGATTTGCAGGTCGGGATAGTCGCCGGTTAACAGCTGCAGCAGAATATCGCGCTGCGATTGCAGGGCGTTTTCGCTGCGCACCAGCGCGGTACCGATGCGTTCGGTCACGATCACCATTTTCAGCAGATAGGGCTGTTCGATCAGCGGAATGCCCAGCTCGTCGGCCAGCGCAATCAGGCGCGGCGGGATCGCCTGAATGTACGCGTCGCCGGTGAGGATCACCATCCCGGCGATCCCGCGCTGCTTGCCCTCCATCAGCAAATGGATCAGGTTTTCTTCATCGCGGGGATGGTTGATCCCGGTGATAAACACCAGCTCCCCGCCCATGATCCATTCGGCGATATTTTCATTTTCCGCCACGTAGTACCAGCGAACCGCCAGCTGCAGCCCCTGCTTACCGGCGCGCAGGCGCATGGCGGAGAGCCCCTCCAGGGCGAGGATTTCGCTGACCGTCAGGCTCACGGCTACTGCTCCGCGACCGAATCAGCGGCGGGCTGACGTTTGCTCAGACGCGTCAGCGCGATATAGACCAGCGCGGAAACGGTAATGCCAACCAGCGGGGCGATCCACGGTGACAGGTAAGCCACTGCCGCGCCCACCGCGTAGGCGCTAAGACCCAGCCAGTTAAAGCGCGGCAAACGGGCGGTGTGCAGCAGCGGATAGCGGCCGCCGCGATAAAACCAGTAGTCGGCGAGGATCACGCCGCCGATGGGCGGAATGATGCTGCCCAGCAGCACGAGGAAAGGGATCAGCATTTCATACATACCGCCAATGGCCAGCAGAATGCCGACCCCGGCGGCAACCACGGTCAGGGTGCGGCGACGCTCGCTGCGCAGCAGATGGCAGGCGGCGGCCGAGACGTTGTAGATCGTTGGCCCCTGAATCGTCAGCAGGTTGAGGCACAGCATTACCACCGCGGCGACCGATAGCCCCTGCAAAATCAGCACTTCCACGATATCGGCCTGCTGGTAGACGATGGCGCACCAGGCGCCGGCGATAATCATCAGCCCGTTGCCGATCAGGAAGCTGCTCATGCTGGCGACGATGGCGGTGCGGCTGGAGTTGGCCAGCCGTGTCCAGTTCGTCGCCTGGGTCGCGCCGCTGGCAAAGGTGCCGAATACCATGGTAATGGCCGCCGACCAGGTCATGGTTTCACCCGGTTCGATTTGGGTCATCGCCTGCCAGCCGCCGGCGTGATGGGCGGCAAGGTACATCGACACCACCAGCAGAATAAACATCAGCGGTACCGATACGCGCGACAGCGCATCCAGCCCCTTATAGCCCACCAGCGCGGTGACGCAGAACAGGATGCCGAACAGGATCATCAGCGGAATCGTCATCGCCGCAGGCAGGGCGAGGATTTTGACCAGCGAGATGGCGACCGTCGCGGTTCCCCAGGCGTACCAGCCCAGCTCGGCGAAACCGAGAATAAAATCGGCGAGCTTGCTGCCGATTTCACCGAAGCAAAAACGGCCCATCAGTACGGTATTTAGCCCGCTGCGCGCGGCAATCCAGCCGAGCGAGGCGGCGTACAGGGCCAGCAGAAAGTTACCGATAACCGCAATCCACAGCAGGTTAACGATGGAGAAAGAGACGCCAAGCTTGCCCCCCGCGAACATGGTGCCGGTGAAAAAAGTAAAGCTGAACAGAACCATCGAGATGGAAAAAACGCCCTTGCGCCCGGCGGCGGGCGCTTCGACGAGCGGAAAATCATTGCTGTTTGACATGGTGGAACCTCTGAGTGGCTATCCAAATAGCGATGGCAGAGGGGTAGCAAGAGGTGTGCCAGAAAAAGCGGGGCAGGGGTAACATAATGGGGTGGGCAGTATGCACATAAAACGGCGTTAAACGGCCGTTGTTTGCCACAAATGTGTGCATAGTGCCATGTTTTGCACCGCCGTGGGGCAGTGGGATGTGACTCCTTGTCGGACGACGGCTGGCGTCTTACCCGACCTGGGGGGCAGGTCAGAATCGACAAATGATGCCAATTTTACGCCGTTTCCCGGCGGCACGATCCCCCATCTTTTTAACCGCCCGCAGGCGGTAATTTTGGCGTCATGAAAATGCTCAGTTGTATTGTTGTTAAAAAGAGTAATTTCATATGCTTTTCTGATATAACCATTATCAATGTAAGTCTTTCCTGAAATATTGTTCGCTTACGCTGGCGGTGTTAGTATCGGGTAAATAGCCATTTAGACGGCTAAATACAACATCGCTAAACTAAGGAACTGCTATGTGGCAAGAAAGACTCGCGCAACTGGTCACCACCTGTCATTGGATCGGCGCGAAAGGCTGGGCACCGGCCACCGGCGGCAATATGTCGGTGCGTCAGGATGAGACCTGGTGCTGGTTGAGCGAGTCGGGGCGCGATAAAGGCAGCCTGACGACGGAGGATTTCCTGCAGGTGGAGATCGCCAGCAATAAAGCGCCTTCCGGACGTAAACCCTCTGCTGAAACCGGCCTGCATACCCTGGTGTATCGCCTGTTCCCGGAAGCGAATGTCGTGCTGCACGTGCATACCGTCAACGCGACCGTGCTGTCGCGGATTGAAAAAAGCGCCACCCTGGCGCTGCAGGGCTATGAGATGCAGAAAACCCTGACCGGCCAGCACAGCCATCTTGATACCGTGCCGGTCGCCATTTTTGATAACGACCAGAATATCGATGCCCTGGCGGCGCGCATTGAAGATTATGCGCAGACCCACCCGCTGCGCTACGGCTTCCTGCTGCGCGGCCACGGCCTGACCTGCTGGGGCAAAGACATTCACGAAGCCCGTCGCCAGCTCGAAGGACTGGAATTTTTGTTCGAATGTGAACTGATGCGCCGCCGCTACGAGCGCGACTAATTTCTCTTCACCAACGGGTCAGGCATGGATTTTTATCTCGGAATCGATATCGGCACCTCGCGCGTGAAAGCGGTGCTGTTTGATGAACGCTTTCAGGCGTGCGCCAGCGCGGCGCAGAACACCGGCCCGCGGCTGTCGGCCAACGGCCACGCCGAGCAGGATATGGCCCAGCTGTGGCAGTCGGTGGTGGCGATTTTACGCGATATTGCCCGGTATCCGGCGCTGCAAAGCGGGCGTTTACGCGCCATCGGCCTTGCCGGGCAGGGCGAAGGGGTCTGGCTCAGCGACGCCGAAGGCGAACCGGTCGGGCCGGGTATCCTGTGGAGCGACACCCGCAGCCGCGACCTGATGAGCGAACTGCTCAGTCGCCCCGGTTTTGACCGTCGCTTCTTTGACGATACCGGTACCCATCTGCAGCCCTGCAACACCAGTATGCAGCTGTACTGGCTCAAGCATCACCAGCCGGAGCGGCTGGCGGCGGCCCGCTATCTGTTTTTCGCCAAGGACTGGATCCGCTTTCGCCTCACCGGCGTCGCGGCGCTGGATCTTACCGATGCCAGCACCTCTTTGCTGAATCAGCAGAGCGGAAAGCTATCCACGGTGGTGCTCAATGAGATGGGCCTGGCAGATTTACAATCTCTGTTCCCACCGCTGCTGGCGCCGGACGTGCAGGCGGGCGCGCTACGTGAAGAGGTCGCGGCGCTGACCGGGCTTCCCGCCGCCACGCCGGTCGCGGCGGGGGCGCTGGATGTGTGCAGCGCGGCGCTGGGCTGCGGCGCGGTCAACGATGGCGATATTTATACCATTCTTGGCACCACCTGCTGCACCGGTATCGTCTGCCACGGTCGCCAGACGGTCAACGAGGGGACGCGCTACGTCACCCATACCGAAGCGGGCAGCTTTATTAACCTTTTTCCGATGCAGGCCGGGACGCCGAACATCGACTGGCTCCAGCAGCAGATTGCGCTGGAGCCGGATTTACAGCAGCTGGAACAGCATATCGCCAGCGTTGAGCCCGGCAGCGGCGGCGTCTTCTGGCAGCCCTACCTCAACGGCGAACGCGCCCCGTTCTTTAGCCCCGAGGCGCGGGCCGGTTATTTCGGCATTAGCCAGCACACCACCCGTGCGGAGCTGCTGCGGGCGGTGTTTGAAGGGCTGGCTTACGCTATCGTCGACTCGCTTCAGGGCTACCCGCAGGGCGGCGAACTGTACCTGACCGGCGGCGGCGCGGCTTCGGCAACCTGGCTGCAAATCATTGCCGACTGCACCGGCAGAACGGTGGTTTCCAGTCCTTTCAACGAGCTTAGCGCGCGCGGCGCGGCGATTCTGGCGGCGCGCAGCGTCGATGCCCTGAGCCGCTATCCGGCGCTGGAGCAGACCCGCTATCGACCCCATCCGCAGGCGCACAGCCGCTACGCCGCGCTCTATCCGGTGTATCGCCTGCTGCGCGAGCAGATGCTCCCGGTGTGGCAGGCCCGCCGCGAGGCGCTTCAACGTATTTCTCAGGAACAACGCATATGAAAATTGTTTTTACCGCCGAACACGCCGGCGACCTCAGCGCTTTTCAGCAACTGGGCGAACTGCGGGTAGAAGGCTGGGCGCTGGGCAAGCCGAAGCTGAGCGCAGGCCAGCTGATCGAACTGGCCCACGACGCCGAGGTGCTGGTGACCAGCTACGATGAGGTGACGGAAGCGGTGATCGCCGCCTGCCCGCGTTTACAGGTGATCGCCTGCACCCGCGCCAATCCGGTGAACATCGATACCAAAGCCGCCCAGGCGCGCGGTATCCGCGTGCTCTATACGCCGGGGCGCAACGCGGACGCCGCCGCCGAGCTGACGCTGGGGCTGATGCTGAGCCTGGCGCGGCATATTCCGCAATCCCACGCGGCGCTGAAGCGCGGCGAATTCACCCACGCCGAAAACGCCGCGCAGGCCACCCAGAGCGGGCTGCGCCGCGATGTAGTGTGGGACGTTAGTCCGCAAAGCCCTTATGAAGTCTTTAAAGGCAGCGAGCTGCGCAACAAAACCCTGGGGCTGATTGGCTACGGTAATATTGGCCGCCGGGTGGCGCGTATCGCCCGCGCCTTTGGCATGGCGGTACTGGTGGTGGACCCGTTTGTCGCCGCTGAGGATATCAACGAACCGGGGTTGCAAAAGACGACCCTTGAGGGGCTGTTCCGCGAGGCGGATATCGTGAGCCTGCATCTGAGCAGCGGCCCGCACAGCGATGGGCTGGTGAACGCGCCATTGTTGAACAGCATGAAGCCGGGCGCGCTGCTGATCAATACCTCGCGCGCGGCGGTCGTGGACGAAGAAGCGCTGATTCACGCGCTGCGCCACGGCCCGCTGGGCGGCGCGGCGCTGGATGTTTACCATCGCGAGCCGCTGTGGCGCGACCATCCGTTTGTCACCGAGTTTGATAACGTGATTATTACGCCGCATATCGCCGGGGCGACGCGGGAGAGCATTGCTAAACATACGGCGATGATTGCCGCCGACCTCCAGCGCTATGTCGCCGGAGAGCCGCTGCTTTATCAGTGGCGTTAAGCCGCGCTTGCCGCCGCGCAATGCGGCGGCGAAGCTTGTTATCCGCGACGGTGGGTCGCCATAAACTCCTGCGTATGCTGCCAGTCCACCACGCCGGCATCCGATCCCATGCCGGTCGCCACCAGCGCGGCGACGGCGGAAGCCACCTCGCACGCCGCTTTGACGCTTAACCCCCGGGCCAGCGCGGCAATAAAGCCGCCGCAGTAGCTGTCGCCGCAGCCGGTAGTATCTACGGCATCGACCTGGAACGGCGCGATATGCTCGACGGCGCCGTCGCGGGTCAGCAGCCAGGAGCCGTTTTCGCCGTCCTTCAGAATGCAGGTTCCGACGCCAAGCGCAAAGAAGACGCGGGCAATCGCTTCCGGCTGGGTCTCCCCGGAGAGATACGCCGCTTCTTCAAGGGAAGGCATAAAGTAGTCCACCGACGGCAGCAGCGGGCGCAGCAGATCCAGGGTGCCCGCATCGGGGGCGATTAAATCAAAGCTGGTGGTGACGCCGCGGGCTTTCGCCGCCCGCAGCAGCAGCGCGCTTTGCCCGCTATCCATCGCCGCCAGCAGGCCGGTGCCGCCGTGGTGCAGGAACCGGCAGTCGAGGATCGCGTCAAACTCTTCTTCGCGGATAAAAAGCGCATCGGAAGCGCCCCGACAGTGCAGCGCCGGGCGCTCGCCGTTGGGGCGGATGGGCAGGATCGTCGCCGACGTTTCCTGCTGCGCCGTACGCTGGACCAGCGAGCAGTCGATCCCCAGCCGCGCGTAGCTGGCGAGGATAAAATCGGCTTTTTCATCTTCACCGAGGCAGGCCACCGCGGCGGTGCGAATGCCCAGCTTCGCGGCGTTAATATTGGCCCCGGCGGCGGTTCCGGCGGGGTTAAGACGAATTTGTTCGATAAAGGCTACCCCGCCGCGCGGCGGGATGTCGATCACCGGGCGACCGGCGATATCAAGAATAGTCAGGCCGACAAAGACGGCGTCAAAAGCTGCCATAGGTGCTCCGCTTAACGATGAGTCTGGCGCAGACGCGCCTGCCAGAAGGAGAGGGCCAGCGCGACCACCAGAATCACGCCCACCAGCGCATCCTTCACCAGGTAGTTCAGCCCCATCAGGTTCAGGCCGTTATCAATAATCGCGAGAAACAGCACCCCGCCGAGGGTGCCGGCGATGCTGACCCGGCCGAGCCGGTTAAAGGCGGTGCCGATAAAGACCGCGGCGATGGCGTCCATCAGGTAGGCCTGGCCGGCCAGCGGCGTAAACTGGCGCAGGTTGGCGGAGAGAATGACGCCGCCGACGGCGCACAGCGCGGAGGCCGCCACCAGCACCCACAGCATGGTCCGGCGGTCGCGGATCCCGGCGATACGCGCCGCTTCGCCGTTCTGGCCGATAGCGCGCACGTACTTGCCAAACAGCGTGCGTTCGGTCAGCAGCCAGGCTACCAGCCACAGCGCCAGCACAATCACCACCGGCGTCGGAATACCGGCGATATTGCCGACCGCCAGATCGTGATACTCCGGCGCCATCCGGCGGTAGGAGATAGAGCCGCCGCCGTCGGTATAGATACGCTCGGCGCTGCTGGCGATAAACCAGGTGCCGAGGGTGGCGAGGAACGGACGAATCTGGCAGACAAGGATCAGAAAGGCGTTCAGCAGGCCGATAATCACCCCGCCGAGCAGCGCGCAGCCCACCGCCGCCTGCCACGGCAGGTGCCAGGTCTTCAGCGCCACCAGCGCAAAAGCGGCGCCGAAATCCAGCGCCACGCCGACGGAGAGGTCAATCGCCCCGGCGCTAACGATAAGGGTCATCGCCATCGCCACGATCAGCAGAATCGCGCTGCCCTGCAGCAAATTGGCCCAGTTATCGACGGTCAGAAATACCGGGTTCGCCCAGCCGAACAGGGCAATCGCCAGCAGGGTAATGACGCCGAATCCTGCCCGCGATAGCCACGCCAGCGGACCGCTGCCGGTTTGCCCCGTAGAGGGGGTCTTGAGCGTCAGTTGGCTCATTAATGGCCTCCTTTATGTCTGACCGCCGAAGCCGCCAGCACCACGAGGATCAGGCCGCCTTTGATCGCGCCCATCCAGAAAATATTCACTCCCAGCAGGCCGAGCCCGTTAGAGAGCGCGTTGACCAGCACCGCGCCGAGCAGCGCCCCCCAGATGGTGACCACGCGCCGCCGCGAGAACGCCGCGCCGATAAAGGTCGCGAGGACGGTTTCCAGCAGCAGCGGCGTCGCCGTGCCGCTGGAGCTGCCTGAGCCCTGGCTGAGCAGCGGCAAAATCGCCAGGCCGGCGGCGATGCCCGCCAGCAGCCAGACGATAATGGTCAAACGGCGAACGTTGAGTCCGCTCATCTGCGCCATATCGCGGTTACCGCCCACCGCCTGTAAATGCTGGCCGAAGCGGGAGTGGTGGAGCAAAAACTGAAACAGCGCGAAGACCGCCAGCAGATAGATCAGCGGCCAGGGAATGCCGAACAGATCGTTATCGCGAAAGGCCACCATCAGCGGGTCGCTCACCGCGATGCGCCGCTGGCCGGTCAGCAGGTCGGTCAGGCCGGTGAAGGCCACCGAAGTTGACAGGGTCGCCAGCAGCGGCGGCAGGCCCGCCGCCAGCACCAGCGTGGCGTTGACGGCGCCGCAGGCCAGGCTAACGGCGATCAGCAGTAACAACAGCGCCAGGTAAGGGGTGTTCCACTCCGCCATGCCGAGGCTGAGCAGCGCGACGCCGAGCACCGCGATGGCGGGCAGCGACAGGTCGATGCCGCCGGAGACCACATCATCGCCGCCGACGGCAATCACGCAGACCAGGCCGAAGCAGAGGATCGCCAGCGGCACGCTTTGCACCAGCATCATGCTGATATTTTGCCAGCTTAAAAAGAAAGGCGACTGCAGGCTGAGCCAGACCAGCAGCGCAAAAAAGAGAATCAGGGGAAATTTTTCGATAAGCGTCGTGATGCCCGGAAGGGGGCGGCGCTGGATACCTGCACTCATACCTGTTGTTCCTGTCCACCGTTAATCGTCACCAGCAGCGCGTCCAGCGTCAGCCCCCGGGTCGGGAGATTGGCCACCAGCTCGCCGCGCCACATCACCAGGATGCGGTCGCAAAGGCCCAGCAGCTCCGGCGCGTCGCTGGATGAGACCAGTACGCCGCGACCGCGATCCGCCAGCTCGCGGGTGCGCTGATAAATATCGCGGCGCGCGCCGATATCCACCCCGAGAGTGGGTTCATCAAGAATAAAAAGCCGCGCATCGGTGCCCAGCCAGCGGGCGAGAATCGCCTTTTGCTGGTTGCCGCCGCTCATAAAGCGCACCGGAAGCTCCGGACGGCCGGGGCGGATAGAGAGCTGGTCGATCCAGCTGCGCGCTTTTTCCAGCGCCCGGCCGCGGTGCTCCCAGCCGAAAGTGGCGGTCTCCGGTAGCGAGGCCAGATTGATATTGTCGGCGGTGGTGAAGGGGAGAATCAGCCCCTGATGGCGGCGGTCGCGCGGCACCAGGGCCAGTCCGGCCCGGGTAGCCTGATACGGCGTCCGCAGCCGCTTCGGCTGGCCGTCAACGCTTATCGTGCCGCTGCGGGCGCGGCGTAGCCCGTAAAGCAGATCGATCAGCACGTCGCGCCCGGCGCCCAGCAGTCCGGCGACGCCGACGATCTCGCCCGGCTGAATATCAAAGGTAATATCGCGTAACTGCTGCCCGTCGCTGAGATGGCGAACCGACAGTACCGGGGCAGCGGCATCGACCGGATGCGCGCTGCTCTGGCGCGGGGTATAGAGCTGTTCGATATCGCGGCCGACCATCATTTTGATCAGCGCGTCGGTATTCTGCAGAAGCGCCCGGTCGGGGTAGCCGACCACCTCGCCGTTACGTAGCACCGTGCCGCGATCGCAAAGGGCGGCGATTTCGTTGAGATAGTGGGAAATGTAGAGAATCGCGATCCCCTGTTCCCGCAGGCGCAGAATCGCGGAGGTGACCAGGCCGGCTTCCTGCGCTTCCAGCGGCGCGGTGGGTTCATCGAATACCACCAGCTTTGCCGCGCCGTCGATCAGCGCTCTGGCGATTTGCACCAGCTTGCGTTCGGCGAGGCTGAGGTCGCGGATCAGGCTGCGGGGATGAATATCCAGCTGCCAGCTGTCGCGGAAAAACGCCCGGGTGGCCGCGTTCATTCGCCGCCGGTCCAGCGCGCCCCAGCGGGTGCGGTACTCCTGGCCGAGAAACACCGATTCCGCCACCGTAAAGTGCGGGATCAGGTTAAGTTCCTGGTGAATAACGCGGATACCCAGCGCTTCAATCGCCGCGGGATTGCCGAGCGGCAGCGGCGCGCCGTCAAGGGTGGCGCTGCCGCTGTCGGCCCGATAGACGCCCGCGAGGATTTTTATTAGCGTCGATTTTCCCGCGCCGTTCTCGCCGATCAGGCCGTGAATTTCACCGGGATTCAGAAGCAGCGTGACCGCATTTAATGCAGTCACGTTGGCAAAGCTTTTGCCGATCTGGTTCATCGCCAGACCAGCGGCGGGGTTAACCCCGCCGGAGGATGGAGTGATCACTGCAGTTCGCCATATCCCAGCTGTTTGTAGACCGCTTTTGCCTCCTGCGGGCCTTTCACCGGCACCACCGGAATAAAGGTCTGCAGGGGCAGCTTCTGTTTGTCGAAGTAGCGCGCGACGTTATCGGCGGAGGTCTGGCCAATCAGGTGCGGCTGCTGGGCGACGTTGGCGACGAACGGGCTGCCCGGCTCGGCCATGATCTCCAGGGTTTCCGGGCCGGCGTCGATCGCGGTGACCTTGACGTCTTTATCGCGGCCGGTCTCTTCCAGCGCCTGGACAATACCGATAGCCGGCTGATCCCAGCAGGCGACATGGATGGCGTCGAGTTTGCCTTTTGGATACTGGCTCAGCAGTTCGAGGGTTTTCTTACGCGCATCTTCCGGCGAGTTGGCAAACTGCTCGGCCAGCTCCGGTTGAATAATGTGAATATCCGGATAATCCTTGAGGACATATTTCCACTGGTCATAACGAATGCCGCAAATACGCAGGGAGCTGGAGAATGCGTTAAATACCGCAACGTTCCCTTTGCCGCCCAGTTCATCGGCCATATAGCGACCAATGGTCGATCCCAGGGTGTAGTTATCGGAGGTGGTGTTATTGACCGAATATTTTGAAACGTGGTCTACGGTAAATACCGGAATGCCGGCATCGCGTAGCGCTTTGAATTTAGGCTCAACGGCGCTGTCGCCCAGAATGCTAATTACCGCATCGACCTTGCGCGACAGTAAAATATCGTGGTTATTCGCATGAACCTGGTTATCGCGGCCGCCATCGACGCCGATCACTTTACCCCCCAGTTTCTCTACCTCTTCGGTCGCACCCTTATAGGCTTCACGATCCCAGAAGTGCTGCGTCCCGACCACGGCGACGCCGATAGTTTTCCCCTGAAGTGATAAGGCATCCGCCGCCAGAGCGTTGACGGAGGCGAGCGAGAGCAGGCCCAGCGCGATGGGCAATAATTTCATTTTCTGCGACATTCTTATTATGGTCCTGTGATGGAGGTGGCTGTGCGGAGCAGTAGCATGACAACAACAGCCACACAATCTCAAATACAAAATATGTCTAAGTTATACCCGTTATACTTCAAGTTGCATGTGCGTTGGCTACGTGCGTTCACCCGAATCACTTACTTGAGTAAGCTCATCGGGACTCTCTTACTTGCCGCCTTCCTGAAACTTGAATTATTTAGGGTATATTAACGATGTTATATCGCAGATTTGCCTGAGGAAAACGTAAATTTGTTATCTGTAACCTGAAAATATTTCATGATGCAGCTTAATCCCTTTTTATTTTGTGGGCTTAATTTGCTTGCAACTCTTATTTATTCAAATAAAGATTGCTGCTTAATTAAAATTATTCTGTCGCTGTAATATATCGCATCCTGGAATGGCGTAGAGCTATTCTGCGTGGAAAATCCTTTCTCTGTAGCAGATTGTATGGTGATACGTATTTTATTCCCAGGATTCGCACGCTTTATTATGGCGGCCTTTATCGGGTGAGAAGAAAACAGGCAAGATGAAAAAACAACATAATCTGACCGTAATGCACTGGGGAACCTGGCAGGTCCAGGCCCGTGACGGCAACATTGAGGCGGTGACGCCGGTGCCCTGGGATAAAAATCCCTCACGTATTGGTCAGTCGCTCCCCGATGCGGTCACCAGCAAGACGCGCATTCGCCGTCCGGCGGTGCGCGCGGGCTACCTGCAAAATGGCCCGGCTTCGCGCGAGGGGCGCGGCAAAGAGCCGTTTGTTGAGGTGAGCTGGGAGGTGGCGCTCGATTTACTGGCCCGCGAACTGAATTCGGTCAAAGCGCGCTGCGGCAATGAGGCGATTTTCGGCGGCTCCTACGGCTGGGCCAGCGCCGGCCGTTTTCACCATGCGCAAAGCCAGCTGCACCGTTTCCTCAAGTGCTTCGGCGGCTATACCGCCAGCACCAACACCTACAGCAGCGCGGCGGGCGAGCGCATCCTGCCGCATATTCTCGGGCCGCTGAGCCCGCTGCACCGCCAGCACACCCACTTTTCCGAGCTGGCGCGCGAATGCCAGCTGTTTGTCGCATTCGGCGGCCTGCCGCTGCGTAATGCGCAGGTCAACGGCGGCGGCGCCAACGACCATATGCTGAAATACTGGCTGGAAAAGATGCAGGCGCAGGGGACGCGCTTTATCAATATCAGCCCGGTGCGCAATGACCTGAGCGCCGTGGAGAGCGCCGAGTGGCTTGCGGTTCGTCCGGGAACCGATACCGCGCTGCTGCTGGCGCTCTGTTATGTGCTGATTAATGAATCCCTCTACGACAGCGGTTTTATCGCCAGCCATACCGTGGGTTTCGCGCCCTATCGCGCCTACCTGATGGGGGAGAGCGATGGCGTCGCAAAAACGCCGGAGTGGGCGGCGGCGATAACCGGTATTGAGGCGCAGCGGATTGCCGCGCTGGCGCGCGAGATGGCCAGCCAGCGCACGATGGTCAATATCTCCTGGTCGATTCAGCGGGCGCGCCAGGGCGAGCAGGCCTACTGGGCGACGGTGGCGCTCACCGCGCTGCTGGGGCAAATCGGTACGCCGGGCGGCGGCCTGGGGTTTGGCTACGCCTGCACCAATCTGGCGGGGGCGGCGCGTAAGGCCTTTTCCGGGCCGCGCCTTCCCGCCGGAGAGAACGCGGTAAACCAGGTGATTCCGGTGGCGCGCCTTTCCGATATGCTGCTGCATCCGGGCGAGGCATACGAGTTTGACGGCCAGCATCTGCGCTATCCCGACATTCGCCTCGTCTACTGGGCCGGCGGCAACGCGTTTCATCATCATCAGGATATTAACCGCCTGTGTGAAGCCTGGCGGCGGCCGGAAACGGTGGTCGTTCATGAACAGTTCTGGACCGCGCAGGCCAAATTTTCCGATATCGTTCTGCCGGTCACCACGTCGCTGGAGCGGGAAGATATCGGCAGCGGCGGTCACGACGGTTTTATGATCGCCATGAGCGCGCAGATCCCGCCGGTGGGCGAAGCGCGCGATGATTACGCCATCTTCTGCGACCTTGCCGAGCGGCTGGGCTGCGGCGAGCACTTTAGCGAGGGGCGCGACGCCGGGCAGTGGCTGCGGGAGATCTACGAAGCGTCGCGGCCGCGCGCGCGGGAAGAGGGGATCGCGCTGCCGTCGTTTGATGAATTCTGGCGGCAGGGGGTGCTGGAATACAGCGCGCCGGAGAAACCGCAGGTTTTCCTGGCGGATTTTCGCGCCGACCCGCAGCGCTATCCGCTCTCTACGCCTTCCGGCAAGATCGAACTTTTTTCCGAAACCATCGCCGGGTTTGGCTATCGCGAGTGTCCCGGCCACCCGTGCTGGGATGAGCAGGAGGCGGCCTGGCAGCGGCAGGAGGCGGCGCGCTGGCCGCTGCATCTGCTCTCCAGCCAGCCGCGCACCCGCCTGCACAGCCAGTACGATCACGGCAGCGTGAGCCGGGCGACGAAAATTCAGGGGCGCGAGCCGCTGTGGATGCATCCGCAGGATGCGCAGGCGCGGGGCATCAGCGAAGGCAGCGTGGTCAAGGTCTTTAACGCCCGGGGAGCGATTCTCGCCGGCGTGCACCTCAGCGAGCAGATTTTGCCGGGAGTGGTGCAGATGTCGACCGGCGCCTGGTACGATCCTCTGGACCCGAATGAAAAAGGCTCGCTGGATAAGCACGGCAATCCCAACGTGTTAACCGAGGATCGCGGCAGCTCGCGGCTGGGGCAGGGTTGCAGCGCCCAAAGCTGCTGGGTGGAGATCGCGCCGTGGCGGGACGCGCTACCGCCGGTGACCGCTTTCGACCCGCCGAGGTTTATTGGCGCTTAGGCGCAGAGAATCGCCAGGCGGCAGCTGGCGCCTTGCCCGGCTTACAGGATTATCGCCGTTTGCGGGTCGGGTAGCCCGGACAGGCGCGTTACGCGCCGCCTCCGGGAAAGCGCCTTGAGAGTGATGATAAGCCTGTTCACCCGTTGAATCGCGGCGTTACGCCAGCCGCGGGTAGGCGCTGGCGATATCGTCGCCGGTAAACTGGGCAATCCAGCCTTCCGGGTTGTCGAAGATGCGGATGGCGGTGAAGTTGGGCTCCGAGCCCATATCAAACCAGTGCGGCGTGTGCGCCGGAACGGAAATCAGGTCGTTCTTTTCACAGAGCACCTGGAATACCTCGTCGCCAATATGCAGGCAAAACAGGCCGGCCCCCTCGACGAAGAAGCGCACTTCGTCTTCCCCGTGGGTATGCTCGTTGAGGAATTTTTCCCGCAGCGCCTCTTTCTGCGGATTATCCGCACGCAGGCTGATCACGTCCCAGCTCTGGTAACCCTTCTCAGCCACCAGCTTATCAATCGCATGCTGATAGGCGGCAATAACCGTTTCTGAGGCTGGCGCCGCGCCTAAATCGCGGTCGGCCTGCCAGCGCTCGAAGCGGACGCCTTTGGCGTTGAGCTGCTGCTGGATCTCTTCGGCGTTCGTGCTGTGCCAGAGAGAGTTTTGCGGGTCTTTCACGGAAAAAATGGTTAATGCGCTCATGCTGGGATCTGCTCCGGATGAATATCGTCAAAACGCTGAACCTGCGGATGGTGGCTGGCCGGGTCACGGTCGCCGCGCACCAGCTGTAGGGTGCGGAAGCCGGCCTCTTCGGCGGCATCCAGCTCCTGATGGATATCGGACAGGAACAGGATGGCGGCAGGAGGCTGTCCCAGCTGCTCAGCAATATTGCGGTAGGACTGCGCTTCGCGCTTGGCGCCTACCAGGGTATCGAAATAGCCGTTAAACAGATGAGTAATATCACCTTCGTCGCTGTAGCCAAATAACAATTTCTGCGCGGCGACAGAGCCTGAGGAATATACATATAAATCAATACCCTGTGACTTCCATTTTTCCAGCGACGGCAGGACGTCAGGATACAGGTGGCCGGTGAAGTCGCCATTGACGTAGCCTTCGCGCCAGATAATCCCCTGGAGCGCCTTGAGGGCGGTGGATTTGCGGTCTTCATCCATAAAGGCGAACAGGGTAGCAATAAGCTGCTCGACGCTGGCCGCCGGTTGGGCGATCTCTTCGCGCAGGTTATCGAGAATGGTCTTTACCGGATCGACAAACTGCTGGGCGGTCACGAAGCCGGCCAGGCGTTCGCGAGCGTACGGGAACAGGACGTTGTGGACGAAGCGAATGTCGCTGGTGGTGCCTTCAATATCGGTCACGATAGCGCGGATCATGAGTTCTCCAGAGTGAGCGGTAGGTCGTGCTGACGGTGGCGTTGTGCTGCTCGCTGTTTTCCACTCATAAGCATAAGCGAAATAACATTATCATTTAGACGTCTAAGCGTCTTGATTGCCAAATATTAACATCGTGTTATAGTGGCTTCAACAACAGCATCACAGACGGTACAAAAAGAATGAGCAATAAGCCACTGATTCCTGAGAGTAAACTTCCTTCACTGGGCACCACGATCTTTACCCAAATGAGCGCTCTGGCCCAGCAGCATCAGGCGATTAACCTGTCGCAGGGGTTCCCGGATTTCGATGGTCCGCGCTATCTGCAGGAGCGTCTGGCGCATCACGTGGCGCAGGGGGCGAATCAGTACGCGCCGATGACCGGCGTGGCCGCGCTACGCGACGCCATCGTCGATAAAACGGAAGAGCTGTACGGCTACCGTCCCGATGCCAACAGCGACGTGACCGTTACCGCCGGCGCGACGGAAGCGCTGTATGCGGCGATTACCGCGCTGGTACGTTCCGGCGACGAAGTCATTTGCTTTGACCCTAGCTATGATAGCTACGCCCCGGCGATTGAGCTGTCGGGCGGCGTGCTGAAGCGCATTGCTCTCCAGCCGCCGCATTTTCGCGTTGACTGGCAGCAGTTCGCCGCGAGCCTCAGCGACAAAACCCGGCTGGTTATCCTCAATACGCCGCACAACCCGTCAGCGACGGTATGGCAGCGGGAAGATTTTGCCGCGCTGTGGCAGGCGATTGCCGATCGTGAAATCTATGTGCTGAGCGATGAGGTTTACGAACATATCTGCTTTGCCGCCGAAGGGCATGCCAGCGTGCTGGCGCATCCGCAGCTGCGCGAGCGGGCGGTGGCGGTCTCTTCATTCGGTAAAACGTTTCATATGACCGGCTGGAAGGTGGGCTACTGCGTGGCGCCTGCCGCTATCAGCGCCGAGCTGCGTAAAGTGCATCAGTATCTGACCTTCGCCGTCAACACCCCCGCTCAGCTGGCGATCGCCGATATGCTGCGCAGCGAGCCGGAGCATTATCGCCAGCTGCCGACGTTTTACCGCGAGCGGCGGGACCTGTTTATTGATGCGCTGCGCGCCAGCCGTCTGGAAATTTTGCCCTGCGAAGGGACCTACTTCCTGCTGGCGGACTACAGCGCGGTCTCCGATCTGGATGATGTCAACTTCTGCCGCTGGCTCACCACCGAGATCGGCGTCGCGGCGATTCCGCTGTCGGTGTTCTGCGCCGATCCGTTCCCGCATAAGCTGATACGCCTGTGCTTCGCCAAACAGCCAGCCACGCTGCTGGCTGCGGCGGAACGACTGTGTCGTCTGTAGTTATTTAACGGTCCACGCCTGAGAAAATTGACGGTCGCTGAACATCTCCACCAGGCCGTTGATTTGCTTCAGGCGCAATACTTCGTCTGAGTCCATCCCTAACTCTTTGCCGATTTTCTCGTCACACCAGCCGAGATGCGCCAGCTCCTGGACGATTTCCGACATCGCATGAATCTGATGACGTCCGCGCGCCCGGTTGTGGCGGATGGTGGCGGCCATCAGAGAATCACGCCCGGGGCTGCTCTTTTCCAGGCAGGTGACGGGAAGGTAGCCTTTCAACCGTTTTTTCAGCGCCGCTCTGCCGCTCGCCAGCTCATGACGGTGAAAACCGTCGATAATGGAATAGCGCTCCTGATCCTGTTTCACTACCACAATGGGCTGCGTGAAGCCGTCCGTTTCCAGCGAGGTGAACAGCAGGCGTTTTTCCGGTGGAGCAAGGTTATTTGGGTTGTAATCATTAGGCAAAACGGCGTCCTGTTTTACCCACAATACGCAGTCAACCGGTTGTGATTTGAAGGGGCTATATTCATGCAGAATCTGGCGAAAGGCGTTAAGCGCAGTAATCTTTTCCTCTTCATCTTCCAGCGATTGTAGATAGCGTTCGAGATCCTGGATTAATTGTCGTTGCATAGTATTCCCCATTGCTGGCGCTTCTTATTCATCCGTTCGCGATAGCGTTTATATTGCGTTGCTTTGGTCGGGCTGAAAGAGAGCTGGCGGCACCAGTAATCATTGTTCAACAGAACCTTACAGATGCGCCGCCAGGACGGGACGTCTTTCGAGCCAATATCCGCCGGTTGCGTGTCCGGAATATCCATCATTCCCTTTTTTTGGTACCAGTGAAGATAGACGGCGATTTTATTGCGGTAATGTTCCGCCGTTTTCTCCGGCATGCTGTCGAGTAAAAACAGGGCGAAGCTTTTCCAGGTATGATGCGCGGGTTTATCCAGCTTACGATGGCCGTAGAACTGATTATCGTGACCGGCGTAGACCCCGCCGCAGTGGACGCCGCTGACGCGCTGGCACATGGCGGCCCAGCGTTCAGGCTCCAGCACATGGTAGAGCCACAGCCCCTGGCGCTGCTCCGGGCCAAAGGGTTCGCAGATACGCATATAGCGCAGCGGTACGCCTGCCTGATACATCAGGTTATAGAGCGGGTTGTAGGAAAGGCCGCTTTTACCGAACCAGGTCCAGATATCGGCGGTTTTCCAGTCGTAGATAGGGTAGATGTACCACGCGTGTCCGCCCGGCGCGGAGGTGGTCCAGGGTTTATCGTCGGCGAAGCGAAGCTTGCGCTGCGAGGAGATGGTGATAAACCGATTTAACGATTCATCGGCGCGGATGCCAATCATTATCGCCGCGGGACGATTTCGCGAAAACCAATCGGCAAATTCGCGAACGAACGTTTCAAAACTCATGCCCGATTGATAAAACGGGAAAAAGCCGGGATCGGTAATCGCGTCCTCTGGCGGTTGGCGCACCCAGCGCGCGCCGGGTTCCCAGCACTGCCATTCGGGATGATATTGGGTCAGAGAGTTCTGGGTGGTGAGAGGCAACGCGACCCAGAAAAATTGCTCAATAACGTCGCGATACTCTGCGCGCATCTTTTCACAATGCGCAATGGTGCAGGAGAACTGCGCTTCCCAGTCGACAAACAGGACGCAAATCTTTTTGCCTGTACGGCGGGCCTGCTGCGCCGTGAGATGCAGCATGGTTGTAGAATCTTTACCGCCAGAAAAAGAGACGCAAATACGGGAGAAGTTTTCCATTACCCATTCTATTCGCTGCTGACTGGCCTGCAGAACGGACTCGGGTAATGGAAGTTTTATAAAAGACACAGCCATTATTCCTTTAATTCTTAAAGATACTGTGTACTTATATCATATTTATTTCTTAATCAAGCGATTAGTTATCATTCATCAATTAAATCAAATGGCTTAAATTATTCAATAATATTATTCTTTTCGCACTCGTCGATAAAGTTTGCAAAGTTCGGGTCGTCAAGGTTTACCCGATTGTAAATCATATAAATAGCGATGGAGGGGATCTTAAATGGCGCCTCTATAATTTTAAATTTATTATGGAAACTGATGTGCTCTAAAATACAGGTAGGCACAAAACCAATAATATCAGTTTGCTGAATAACATTAAGGATAGCAGTGTATGAGTCGCTACTGAAAGAAATTTTTCTATCAGAAAGTATGCCGGCAGCCTGGCTTTGAAAAGACTTCGTTCCCTGATCGTTACAAATATAATAAGTAAAGCGCTCCTGCAGTATGGCTTTCGTCGTTGTTAGCAATGCCAGCCGTGGATGATTTTCGCTACAAACCAGTGAAATGTCCAGCTCCTGGATACGTTTACACACCGTGGCTCGCGATGACAGGGGGGTGGTGCTGAATATCAGGTCGGCTTTACGGTAGGCCAGCAGGCTTTCTACCGACTCTCCTGACGCCAGCAGGTCATGATGTTCAACGTGAAGGTTTGAATCATCTAATAACATATGGATCAGGCTGGTTGTTTTAGGGGTAATAAAAAGCTGCGGCGCATAAACAACCAGACGTTTCTTTAATTCAGAACGATTGGTGAGATAAATAGTTTGTTCTAATTGATTAAGATTTTTTTCAAGATGATGGTGGAGATTAACCCCTACGGTGGTAGGCGTAATTCCTTTACCTGAACGAACGAATAGCGGGTCATTCAGCTGGGTGCGTAGCCGCTGTAGCGACTGACTGACGGCAGAAGGCGTAATGAATAGCGTTTCCGCCGCTTTACTGATGCTTAAATGCTGGTAAATGCATTCGAAAATAACGAGTAGGTTCAGATCAAATTTCTTGAGATCGTAAAGATTAGCCATTATCAACGTCCTGTTAAGCTGGCGGTATGGAAAATAGGTGACTATATGTCTGTATTATATTCATTGTGTGAATATTTGTTTCTTATTATTTAATGCAGGCGCCGTTATTAAGTTTATCTAAATATATACCAGCGTTGCGCATTCTACCAGATCCTTTTGTGTACCGCTGAAGGCAGGGGAGGAGGTCATTTATAAATACTTACCTTGCCCCGCTTATCATCTGTAGTTTTTCTTTAAGGGGAAGCCCGAACGCTTGTTGAAGTCTATTGGGTTATTCATATTATAAATTACTGATCCGCGTGTGGCACTGAGGGTGTTCATCAACCGTGGGCGGTAATTAAATATTTTTATTCTCCGGCTTTCGCTGGTCCTGCGGGCAAGTATGGCAATTGGAAGAGCGGCAGTGGTGACCGTCTGCATCGCGCTAACGCGGGAAACATGTCAGAAAGAACGGGCGTTTCGACATGGTGATGCCCGGGGAAATCACCGGAATAGGTATGGGGAGCGGTAAAACCTATTACAGCCATAGGTAAGACCTGCCGCCGCGTGGATTGCCCTTTCGTTCAACGGGTGATGTAATCCCTTAGCTGTTACATTAAGGTGTAGAGCGCAACACATTGCCAGCTACTGGCGCTGAACCTACCTGCGGGTGTTTCAGGTAACGGGGCCGCCTGCGAGGGCGGCCTTTTTACTTTTCAGCGCATATAATGCGAAACGCGGTAGAAGATTGCCATCGCGTTGACAGGTTCACAAAGTTGTCTTGTTCCGGTTGTTAGATAACGCTTATTGATTCGATAATGCAAACGCATTGGTCGAGTCAGGAAAAATTCGTTAACTTAGACCTCAACGAAAACACGGAGGAAGTATAGATGTCCTTAATTAATACCAAAATCAAACCTTTCAAAAACCAGGCGTTCAAAAACGGTGAATTCATCGAAGTTACCGAGAAAGATACTGAAGGCCGCTGGAGCGTCTTCTTCTTCTACCCGGCTGACTTCACCTTCGTTTGCCCGACCGAACTGGGCGATGTGGCAGACCACTACGAAGAACTGCAGAAGCTGGGCGTAGACGTTTACTCCGTCTCTACCGACACTCACTTCACCCACAAAGCGTGGCACAGCAGCTCTGAAACCATCGCGAAAATCAAATACGCGATGATCGGCGACCCGACTGGCGCCCTGACCCGTAACTTCGACAACATGCGTGAAGATGAAGGCCTGGCAGATCGTGCCACCTTCGTTGTTGACCCGCAGGGTATCATCCAGGCTATCGAAGTTACCGCTGAAGGTATCGGCCGCGACGCGTCTGACCTGCTGCGTAAAATCAAAGCAGCTCAGTACGTAGCTTCTCACCCAGGCGAAGTGTGCCCGGCTAAATGGAAAGAAGGTGAAGCGACTCTGGCTCCGTCTCTGGACCTGGTCGGCAAAATCTAAATTTCCATCGTCTTTCACGCCAACGCAGCTATGGCGTGAAATACTTGGGAAATTATTTCAGTCATGGGCGCACCGGCGCCCATTTCATTCCAACACCATGATGCAAGCGTATTCAGGCTGCCCGGACGAGGCCGCTTGCATGATGATGTTTTAAGCCCAGGAGATAAAAATGCTCGACACCAACATGAAAACCCAGCTCAAGGCTTATCTTGAGAAGCTGACCAAACCTGTTGAGCTGATTGCCACGCTGGATGACGGCGCTAAATCGGCAGAAATCAGGGAACTGCTGGCTGAAATTGCTGAACTGTCAGATAAAGTTACCTTCAAAGAAGATAACGGCCTGGCGGTGCGTAAGCCGTCATTCCTGATTACCAATCCCGGCTCCAGCCAGGGGCCGCGCTTTGCCGGCTCTCCGCTGGGACATGAATTCACCTCTTTAGTTCTGGCTCTGCTGTGGACCGGCGGTCATCCGTCAAAAGAAGCGCAGACCCTGCTGGAGCAGATCCGCAATATCGACGGTGATTTTGAGTTCGAAACCTACTATTCGCTTTCATGCCATAACTGCCCGGATGTGGTTCAGGCGCTGAACCTGATGGCGGTACTGAACCCGCGCATCAAGCACACGGCGATTGACGGCGGAACGTATCAGAATGAAATCACCGAACGCAACGTGATGGGCGTACCGGCGGTATTTATGAACGGTAAGGAATTTGGTCAGGGTCGCATGACGCTGACGGAAATCGTTGCCAAAGTGGATACCGGCGCGGAAAAACGCGCGGCGGAAGAGCTGAATAAACGTGAAGCCTATGATGTGTTAATCGTCGGCTCCGGCCCGTCCGGCGCAGCGGCAGCCGTTTACTCCGCGCGTAAAGGCATTCGTACCGGCCTGATGGGTGAACGCTTTGGCGGCCAGGTGCTGGATACCGTTGATATTGAAAACTATATTTCCGTACCCAAAACGGAAGGCCAGAAACTGGCTGGCGCATTAAAAGCGCACGTCAGCGAATACGATGTTGATGTGATCGATTCTCAGAGCGCCTCCAGACTGATCCCGGCGACGGTTGAAGGCGGCCTGCATCAGGTTGAGACCGCCTCCGGCGCGGTGCTGAAAGCGCGTAGCGTTATCATTGCCACTGGCGCGAAATGGCGTAACATGAACGTGCCGGGTGAGGATCAGTATCGTACCAAGGGCGTGACCTACTGCCCGCACTGCGACGGCCCGCTGTTTAAAGGTAAGCGCGTGGCGGTTATCGGCGGCGGTAACTCCGGTGTGGAAGCGGCAATCGATCTGGCTGGCGTTGTTGAACATGTTACTCTGCTGGAGTTCGCGCCGGAAATGAAGGCCGACCAGGTTCTGCAGGATAAAGTCCGCAGCCTGAAAAACGTCGATATCATTCTCAACGCGCAGACCACGGAAGTGGTGGGCGACGGTAGCAAAGTCACTGGCCTGCAGTACCGCGACCGCGTGAGCGGCGATGAGCATCACGTGGCGCTGTCGGGGATCTTCGTGCAGATCGGTCTGCTGCCGAATACCAACTGGCTGGAAGGCGCGATTGAGCGCAACCGCATGGGTGAAATCATCATTGATGCGAAATGTGAAACCAACGTGAAGGGCGTTTTCGCTGCCGGCGACTGCACGACCGTTCCGTACAAACAGATTATTATCGCCACCGGCGAAGGTGCGAAGGCGTCCTTGAGCTCGTTCGATTACCTGATTCGCACTAAGACTGCATAATTCATAATAAAGTAAGACCAAACCTGCACAGCAAAGAGGCTACCCTGGGGTAGCCTCTTTTTTTACCTTACTGCCGCTACCTGACCACCATCACCGGAATATGCGCATGGCGAATCACGCTTGAGGCGTTGGAACCCAGCAGATGGGTGCTGATCGAAGGGTTGCGGGAGCCTATCACCACCACATCGGCTTTAATTTCATTGGCCAGTTCATTGACCATATCGCGCACGTTGCCAAAGCGGACGTGCATTTTGATTCGCGACGGGTCAATGCTGAAATGGCCGGCCATCGTTTTCAGGCGCGTTTCTGCTTCATGCTGCAAATGCTCTTCAAAGCGGCGCAGATCGGCGGTAAAACGACTCATCGTGAAGCTTGATGAACCGGGCAGTACGTGGAGAAGATGGATAACCCCGTCCTGCTGGGCTAAAAACTCCGCATGGCGAACGGCTTTATCGCTTAACTCCATTTCAAAGACATCAACGGGCATAATGATGGTTTTATACATATGCATTCCTCCTTGTTCGTCTGCTTTTATATCAACACATTATAGGAAAGTATTGTGCCATTCAGGTCGCAAAATTGTCAGAACGGTACGAGGGTGGCGTAAAAGTTTGTCAAAAGAGAGGAGAAGAGCGAAAGATGCAGAAAGAGGATGCAGTCACATCCTCTGGATAAAGCGCGAAACGCTTCAGGCAGCGGGGAGATTAACGGTGGAAATCGCCAGCGGCCTCCGGCTGATACAGCAATTCCAGCACTTCAAGGTGCGTTGAGGTGCCGCCCGGTAATTCCCAGTGAATGGTGCTGCCGACTTTGAGGCCCAGCAGGGCTGCGCCAACCGGCGCCATCACCGAAAGCTGGGTGGCGCTATCCGTGACCTGCGCCGGGAAAACCAGCGTGCGGATGCGCTCTTCACCGGTGGTTAAATCGCGAAATCTGACCTGGCTATTCATGCTGACAACATCATGCGGCATGGCTTCCGGGGCCAGCATCTGCGCGCGGTCGAGCTCGTCATTCAGCGCGTCCGCTACCGGTGAGTTGGCGAAAGCCGGTTGTTCCAGCAGCCTGTCGATGCGTTCTGCATCCAGTTCATTAATGATAATTGCGGGTCTGGTCATCTCATACTCCATGTTATCCAGGAACCTGTCCGTAAAAGAAAACCCTCACCGAAAATGGCAAGGGTTAATGTCCTCTCATCATACTGAGACTTGCTGGTGGTTTGAAGTGATTAAACGCACATTCATCAACGAACCATAGCGAAGTTGTATGAAATCTAGCCGGCTTTATCCAGCAGAAATTGCTTACCGCAGTTCCCCGGATGGGGTTGGGGTAAGAATGAATCAGCGGAGAGAGGGGCATTAATGGCCGCGGCTTTGATGGAGATTTGCATCTCAGTCAGATAGGCGGGGTTGCCGTTGCAGGTTAACTTGAAAGCCCTGACGTTCTGTTTTCCATAGGCTTCAGCAACCGCGGCGTTGAAGTCATCCCGGCTAACGGTTTGCCCATAGTGCCTGGCCAGGAAAGCGCCCAGATGGCTCTGTTTGATCTCGCCGTTCAGGCGCACCATGGTGCCGAAATAGTTGTCAGGATCGAAACCAAAGCAAACGCCATGCTTGGCGTATTCATAACGTTCGAGACATGAGTTACCGCCCGAACCCGGCATCACGCCGTTAAGCTTATTGGCCATTTCCAGCGAGAGCCCGGTTTCAGCCGCCCGACATTTTTGCCCGGCTTTTGCTTCCGGCATATTGGGAACAGGGCGGGTCGCACAGCCAAAGCGCATCCAGCGGCGCTCGTCCACCCCGCGCACGGCAATAGATTTTGGCAGGCTCGGCCACAGGCCGTGAACGGTGAGAAAATCGGCTTTATTGCTGAGTTCCTGCTGCAGGCGGCACTCTTCCGGTTCGCTGCGGTTTCGGTCTTGCATACTTTGGCAGAACCCCGTTTGCCAGGAGAGAGCCAGCACGTAGCGGTCAAAATCACCGTATTGCGTGGCGATCAGCGGATCTGCGCTGACCTGGGCGGCGCTGAGCAAAAGGGCAATGGCAACGAAATCCTTCCTGAACATTTTTATTCCTGATGACAAATGGTCATTGATAACATTGAGTTATTAAAGCATAAAAAAGGCGCCAACAGGCGCCTTTTCACACGGTTTCAGCGTTAGCGGATTGCGCTGCCGGGAACCAGAACTTCGGTGGCGATAATCACCACTAACAAACCAACCAGCACCGGGACAGAGGTCCGTTTCACCACTTCGAACGGCGAAATTTTTGCCATCCCGGCCACGGCGACCACCACGCCGGAGACCGGAGAAATGGTTCGGCCAAGGTTAGATGCCTGCAGCATCGGGATCGAGAGATAAGCCGGATTGATGCCGGAAGAGTGCGCCAGCTTCGGGATCATCTCAACGAAAGCATAGAAGGGGGCGTTACCGGAACCGGTGGTCATCGCCGCCAGCATGGTCAGAATGACCAGCACCAGCATCAGAATGATACTGGCGGAGCCGAACGACGTGGCGATAGAGATCAGACCGTTAATAAAGCCAATGGTACTCAGCCCCTGAGCAAAGACGCCGGCGGCCACCAGCAGCATCACCACACCGGCAAACGCGTCAGCCATGCCGCGATACGCCGCTTCCAGGCCATTGAACACATTTTTAGTGTTAAAGCCGCGGCAGAATTCCAGAACCGCCGCCAGCAGCATGCAGAGCACAAGAATGGTGATGATGTGCAGCTCCGGGCCCCATTTGCCGTCGAAAATCAGTACGCCGATTATCGGCGTAAACGGCAGAATGGCGTAGAAAGCGGGGGCGGTCGTGGTTATCTCGTTTACATCGAGCATTTCATGGGCGACGTTTTCTTTTTTATCCAGGTAGCGCTGCCAGAAAAAGTGAGCGATCGCCATGCTGATAATGGCCACAATAGAAATAGGCAGCGTGGTTTTAAAGGCAAAGTCAATCAGCGGCATTTCGGCGGCTTTGGCGGCCAGCACGACATCCCCGGAAGTGGGGGAGAGAATAATCGCTGCCGGAGAAGCGCAGATAGCGGCGGCAGCGCCGCGGCTGATGCCCACATTGACCATCACCGGGAACAGTGTCGCCATCAGCAGTACTCCCAGACCGGTAGCGGAGGAGACGGCCAGCGACATCAGGCAGGCAACGAAATAAGCGGCGATCATCAGTAGATAGGGGGAGTTAATGAAGCGCAGCGGTTTTGACGCCAGCTTCACCACCATGTCATTGGCGCCGATGTGCGTCATATAAGTCGCGAAACCGCAGAGCATCATGATCATCATGCCGAGGTCGCCGCCGCGGCTCATCAGCAGTATCTTAATATATTCAACGATATCGGTTGCAGAGTAACCGGTGCTCTTTGCGTCGCCTGGTAAAACCTTATGCCCCATCAGCGCGCTGGCGATGAGTAATACTAAGCCACCGACGAACAGCACGCCGGTGGCGGAATAGCCTTTAATGATATAGCGGGCGACGCCCACAATGACCACAATCCCAATCAGGATCTCTACTAGCGTAAGCATTCTTTTACCCCTAAACCATTAACCCAAAGAATCTACTAATAAATGAAGCGAAGAAAAAATTTAGTGAGGGAATGTGCCTAAAAAACGGGCAAAACTCGCTGACGCAAATCAATAAATCGATGAGAATCCCTGTCAGGCAGTAACATGCCCGCCCGGTCAAAGCCTGGACGCGAGAGATTTTCAGATTTTTTGCACCGGATAAATCAAGAGTTTGCCTAATACCGTTAAGGTAGTATTAAGATTATCTTTGTTATCTTACTCCGCTTTAAAAATGATACTGGTAAGAGAAAAGTGTAATGCGACGTCGATTTATAGGGTTGTTTCTGGGATGCCTGGGCCTGCTGCTATCATCCACCTCCGCTAATGCTTCGTTTAGTTCGACGCTTCGCGACGGCTACAATACGCTGAGCGATAACGTCGCGCAGACCTGGAATGAGCCTGAGCACTATGATCTTTATATCCCCGCGGTGACCTGGCACGCCCGTTTCGCCTATGACAAAGAGAAAACGGACCGCTACAACGAACGTCCCTGGGGCGCCGGCTTCGGCGTCTCCCGCTGGGATGATAAAGGGAACTGGCATGGCATCTATTTGATGGCCTTTAAAGACTCTTATAATAAGTGGGAGCCTATCGGCGGCTATGGCTGGGAGAAAACCTGGCGTCCCTTAGCAGACGATAATTTCCATCTGGGTTTAGGCTATACGCTTGGCGTGACGGCGCGCGATAACTGGAACTACATCCCGATTCCGGTCGTGCTGCCTCTGGCTTCTATCGGTTACGGCCCGGCCACGTTCCAGATGACCTATATCCCGGGCACCTATAACAACGGAAACGTTTACTTTGCCTGGGCGCGCATTCAGTTTTGATGCGATTTTTTATAGCAATAAAAGAGATAAGCGGACTGTCTTGTTGAAAAACAATGACTAACGTGAGCCCGGTGCAAAAAGATAGAGACTTTTATCACTTTTTAGCAAAGTTGCGCTGGACAAAAGGTACCACAATTGGTGTACTGATACCCGACACAGTATTAGTGTCGATTTTTTCATATAAAGGTAATTTTGATGTCTAAGATTAAAGGTAACGTTAAGTGGTTTAATGAGTCCAAAGGATTCGGTTTCATTACTCCGGAAGATGGCAGCAAAGATGTATTCGTACATTTCTCTGCAATCCAGTCCAACGGTTTCAAAACTCTGGCTGAAGGTCAGCGCGTAGAGTTCGAAATCACTAACGGTGCCAAAGGCCCTTCTGCTGCAAACGTAATGCCTATCTAAGCAACGCGTCAGTAGAATATAAAAACCCGCTCATGGCGGGTTTTTTTTTGCCTGCGGTCAGGGGCTAGCGGCTGGCCGCATGTGAAAACAGCCAGAACGCGGCGGCCGTCATGGCAAATGAGCCTAACAAGTTGACCAGTACGTTGAGTAACGCCCAGCTAAAGCGCCCCTGCTGGAGTAGAAACACCACTTCGGCGGAAAACGTGGAGAAGGTGGTCAGCCCGCCGCAAAAGCCGGTGGTGATAAGCAGCTTCCACATCGGATCGATATCCGTCAGGCGGTTAAACCATGCCAGCCCTGCGCCGATAATAAAAGCGCCCAGCAGGTTAGCGGTGAGCGTACCAATGGGGATAGCATGATGCATGGGGTTAAACTTCATACCCAGCCACCAGCGCAAAACGCTGCCGGTGCCGCCGCCAAGAAACACAGCCAAAAGGAGTTGCAACACGGTCATTCCCTGTTTATTGATCGAGACTAAACTTCGAGTGTAGCGCGCGAAAGACCTCACTGGCTATGACTAACCTGACGGGAGAGAAAAGATGCTTGTTGCTGCCGGACAATTTGCCGTAACGCCGGACTGGACGGAAAACGCGCAGACCTGCGTGAGCATGATGCGTCAGGCCGCGGAGCGGGGGGCTGCGCTTCTGGTTCTCCCGGAAGCGCTGCTGGCGCGAGACGATAGCGATGCGGACTTATCGGTTAAATCCGCCCAGCGCCTTGATGGCGGCTTTCTACGGCTCTTGCTGGCAGAGAGCGAAAACAGCGCGTTGACGACGGTGCTGACCCTGCATATTCCTTCCGGCGAAGGACGGGCAGCGAATACGCTGGTGGCGCTACGTCAGGGCAAGATTATTGCGCAATATCAGAAACTGCATCTGTATGATGCTTTCAATATTCAGGAGTCCCGGCTGGTCGATGCCGGGCGGCAGATTCCGCTGCTTATCGAGGTGGATGGGATGCGCGTCGGGCTGATGACCTGCTACGATTTACGTTTCCCTGAGCTGGCGCTGTCGTTAGCGCTCAGCGGTGCGCAGCTCATCGTGTTGCCCGCCGCGTGGGTAAAAGGGCCGCTGAAGGAGCACCACTGGGCGACGCTATTGGCGGCGCGGGCCCTGGATACTACCTGTTATATTGTCGCCGCCGGGGAGTGCGGGACGCGTAATATCGGCCAGAGTCGTATTGTCGATCCCTTAGGAACAACGCTTGCCGGGGCAGGAGAGCGGCCGCAGTTGATTTTTGCCGAACTTTCAGCTGATTATATTCAGCAGGTACGCGAGCGTCTGCCGGTGTTGCAGAATCGCCGCTTTGCGCCACCGCAATTATTATGACGTTTTTTTAAACAAGGCTTGATTCACCTTGTTACAGATTGCTATTGTGTCCGCGCGTCAAATAGCCGTTAATTGTATGCGTGTATGATGGCGTATTCGCAGCTTGTATTAGAGAAGAAGGTTAGCTATGGGTGAGATTAGTATTACCAAACTGCTGGTAGTCGCAGCGCTGATTATCCTGGTGTTTGGTACCAAAAAGTTACGCACGCTGGGTGGAGACCTGGGCTCGGCTATCAAAGGCTTTAAAAAAGCCATGAACGATGACGATGACAGTGCGAAAAAGACCAGTGCTGAAGAAGCGCCGGCACAGAAGCTCTCTCATAAAGAGTAATTCGCGACGAGTTTCCTGAACGAGGGGGCTCGCTACCGGCGGGGATAAACCGCGTCGGCAAAGAGGCTGCAGCGATAGCGCTGCGGCCTCTTTTGTTATTTGCACTGGGTTTTGACGAAAAAGATGCAACCAACTGTTACCGGGGTGGGATTTTTAGCGGGTAACGAAACGCATCGGCAGAACGGACCGCTGCGCTAAAAATATCACGCCGCGGTCGAGGCAGAGATTACTTCACTTCCATGCCTTTGGCCTGTAGATCGGCATGATAGGAGGAACGAACGAACGGCCCGCAGGCAGCATGGGTAAAGCCCATGGCCATCGCTTCGGCTTTCATCTCTTCGAACTCATCCGGGCTGACGTAGCGCTGTACCGGCAGGTGGTGGCGGCTCGGCTGTAAATACTGGCCTAACGTCAGCATGGTGACGCCGTGGCGGCGCAGATCGCGCATCACTTCTACGATTTCAGCATTGGTTTCGCCTAAACCCACCATCAGGCCCGATTTCGTCGGGATCTCCGGGTGTGCTTCTTTAAAACGTTCCAGCAGCTTCAGGGACCAGTTGTAGTCGGCCCCCGGGCGGACCTGGCGATACAGGCGCGGCACGTTTTCCAGGTTATGGTTAAACACGTCCGGCGGCGTCGCCTGAAGGATTTCCAGCGCACGATCCATACGGCCGCGGAAGTCCGGCACCAGGGTTTCAATTTTAATCGTCGGGCTTTTTTCGCGAATCGCGCTGATGCAGTCGGCAAAGTGCTGAGCGCCGCCATCGCGCAGATCGTCGCGATCCACGGAAGTCACCACCACATAGCGCAGCGCCATATCGGCGATGGTTTGCGCCAGCTTTTGCGGTTCGTTGGCGTCCGGCGTCACCGGGCGACCGTGGGCAACATCGCAGAACGGGCAACGACGGGTACAGATGGCGCCCAGGATCATAAAGGTTGCCGTTCCGTGGTTAAAACATTCCGCGAGGTTAGGGCAAGAGGCTTCTTCGCACACGGAGTGCAGGCCGTTCTTACGCATCGCTGCCTTGATCCCCTGGATACGGGACGAGTCAGCCGGAAGTTTGATTTTCATCCATTCCGGTTTTCTGAGCAGAGCTTCACGCTCAGTTGCCACGTTTTTCACCGGGATAAGGGCCATTTTATCGGCATCGCGGTATTTTACACCGCGTTCCATCACAATGGGTTTACTCATAGCGTGCGTGTTCCAGTTGCGAGTGACGAAGGAAAGCGAATCAATTCAAGTAAATGTTGCATTTATCAACTATTTTTGAATTAAACGCAGGCAGTATATCATTGATACGGGGCATAAAGCAGCCTGCTGGCCGGGCAAATTGTAAAATAGTTGTTGTTTTATGCTTTTCCCTCTCGTGCCTTATCGGCTAAAAAGCCTGACGAATCGTCTCTACGATCTCTTTCAGCAAGGGCTCCTGCGCGCTGAGCTTGTTATAGTGCAGCGCAATATCAATTTTTTCTTCCCGCAGCGGCGGGAAATCGAGCATCTTTAAGGGCCAAATCTTCTCGACCAGGGAAAACATTCCGGAAGTGATTAGCCCCAGCATATCGCTGTCGTTGACCAGGGCTGCTTGAGTTAACAGATTGTAGCTGCTGAAACCATAGCGGCGTTCGCCGAGATGCTCCTCCAGGTGACGCAGGATTGTCGTATAGCGCTGGCCTTCGGGCTGCAGGAGAGCGAATTCATATTGGCTCAGGTTTGCTGAGTTTGCGGGGAGCGCGAGGACCGGATGCCCTGCCCGGCAGAAGATATGTACGCTATCCTGAAATAGCACATGGTGCGTAATCGCCTGCCCGCTGTGGGGGAAGCTATCGACCAGCAGGTCAACCTGACGCTGGTTTAACTGGCTGGCCGCGTCGGTAATGGCGACGTTGTGCAGCAAAATCTGGGGAAAGACGCTCCGCAGCTTTTTGGTGATAACCGGCATGATCAACGCGCCGATAGCCGGGGAGGTGGCAACGGTTATTACCCGTTCCCGCTGCGTATTGCCGGTTAAATCCAGGGCGTTGAGAAACGCCTCCATCCCCTGGCTGATATGCTTATGCAGATGCGTGGCGTAGGCCGTTGGCGTCACGCCCTGGCCCTTGCGAATAAAGAGCGGGTCAGGGAAGAGGGCGCGCAGTTTGTTCAGGGACTGACTAATCGCCGACGGCGTGATATTCAGTATTTTTGCCGCGTTGACGATACCGTTATGGACGTAAACCGCTTCAAAAATAGTGAGTAAATTGAGGTCTATGTTGCGCAAAATGCGAAACATCTGCCGATCGTAGCGATCGTCAACTCGTTCGGTTGGTACGCTCTGAGCGTTATTTTCTTCCACTCTGTATTTCCGCTAGTGATGATTAGCACCATTATAGCGGCCACAATTATTTTATTAGTGATAATTGATTGCAAAAATAAAGGCTTAATCGCGCCTGAGGGATAAATGTGACGTCCCGCGGTCGCGGGACGTGATGGCTAGCGGCCTTGAAGATATTCCGCGGGTGGATCGTTGAGCAACGCCAGCAGATTGGCGGCCAGGCGTGGAGACACGGTCTCCGTACGGGCATCGGGCAGCCACTGGCGCATCTGGGTCATCTCCATTCCGGCATAACCGCAGGGGTTAATCCTCAGGAACGGTGACAGATCCATGTTGATATTCAGCGCCAGGCCGTGGAATGAGCAGCCTTTGCGAATGCGCAAGCCCAGGGAGCAGATTTTTCGATCGCCCACGTAGACGCCGGGGGCGTCGGCTCGCGGGTGCGATTCAATACCGTACTCCGCCAGGGTATTCACAACGGTTTGCTCTAACAGCGTAACCAGCTCACGTACGCCCAGCTTGCGCCGTTTCAGGTTCAGCAGAACGTACATCACCTGCTGTCCGGGACCATGATAGGTGACCTGTCCGCCGCGATCGCTCTGAATAACGGGGATCTCGCCGGGAACCAGAACATGTTCGGCCTTTCCGGCCTGACCCTGTGTGAACACCGGGTAATGCTCTACCAGCCAGATTTCATCCAGCGTGGCATCGTCGCGGGTGTCGGTAAATTCATGCATTGCCTGCGAGACAGGTTCGTAAGGTTGCAGGCCGAGTTGGCGGATGAGGATTTTATTGTGCTGCAAAACAACGTCTCCGCAGAGAGAGAATGATTTGAGTGGGGCAGTATATCACAGCGAGAAAGCGAGAATGACCCGGCGTGGATGCCGGGTCAGGGGAAGAGATTTACAGCACCATCCGAACGATTTCAATATTGCCCAGCTCTTCGTAGAGGGTTTCTACCTGCTCAATATGGGTTGCATTGATGGTAATAGAGACAGAGTGGTAGTTGCCTTTGCTGCTGGGTTTTACCGTCGGAGAGTAATCACCTGGTGCATGGCGCTGTACCACTTCAACCACCTGGTCAACCAGCTCCGGCAACGCCTGTCCCATTACTTTGTAAGTAAATGGTGTAGGGAATTCAAGCAGTTCGTTAAGTTTGGTTTTCATGTCAGCTCCGGTGTTACAACAAAAAATAATAACTCCCACGACGTGTGGGAGTTATCAGGATACCTAGTATATGGGGATGTAAATCACACTTTCAAGTGGTCGATTTTTAACCAAACCAGTGATGGAACATTAATTTAATGTAATCAATGATTTTACCGAAGAAATTGCCTTCCGGGATTTCCTGCAGTACGACCAGCGGGCGCTGATCGATCGTTTTGCCATCCAGCTGGAAGTTAATGGTGCCTACCACCTGATTTTTCTGCAGCGGCGCGTGCAGCTCAGCGTTATTCAGCACGTAGCTGGCTTTCAGATCTTTCATGCGACCGCGCGGGATCGTCAGATAAACATCTTTATCCACGCCGAGCGAGGCGCGATCGGTATCGCCAAACCAGGCGGGCTCAGAAGCGAACTCTTTACCGGCTTTAATCGGATTAACGGTTTCAAAGAAGCGGAAGCCCCAGGTCAGCAGCTTTTTGCTTTCAGACTCGCGGCCTTTGTAGGTGCGGCCGCCCATCACGGCGGAGATCAGGCGCATCTGGCCTTCGGTTGCCGACGCCACGAGGTTATAGCCCGCTTTGTCAGTATGGCCGGTTTTAATCCCGTCGACGTTCAGGCTGTTATCCCACAGCAGCCCGTTGCGGTTGAGCTGACGAATACCGTTGAAGGTAAACTCTTTTTCTTTATAGATGGTGTATTCATTCGGGACATCGCGGATCAGCGCCTGGCCGATAAGCGCCATGTCGCGCGCGGAGCTGAACTGACCATCGGCATCCAGGCCGTGTACGGTCTGGAAGTGGGTGTTTTTCAGACCAAGGGCGTTAACGTAGTTGTTCATCAGGCTGACGAAGGCATCCTGGCTGCCGGCGACGTAGTCGGCCATCGCCACGC
This sequence comes from Klebsiella sp. CB_Kp196, assembly GCF_040061575.1. Lineage (NCBI taxonomy): Bacteria > Pseudomonadati > Pseudomonadota > Gammaproteobacteria > Enterobacterales > Enterobacteriaceae > Klebsiella > Klebsiella sp. CB_Kp196. Next base: position 114,878 of record NZ_JBEAFH010000044.1, on the reverse strand, counting down.
AGGCGTCGTTGCCGGACTGCAGGTTGATGCCGCGGATCAGCTGCGAAACCGGCACTTGCATACCCGGTTTAAGGAACATCAGCGAGGAGCCTTTAAAGACCGGGTTGCCGGTCGCCCACGCGTCGTTACCCACGGTGACCAGATCGGACTCTTTAAACTTGCCCGCTTTCATGGCCTGACCAATCACGTAGCTGGTCATCATTTTGGTCAGGCTCGCCGGGTCGCGGCGGGAGTCGGCGTTGTTTTCTGCCAGGACTTTGCCTGAGTTGTAATCAATAAGAATCCAGGATTCGGCGTCAATCTGCGGGGCGCCTGGGATCATCGTTTTGATATTCAGGTCATCGGCGCGGGCAGCGGAGGACAGCGCTGCCACGGAGAGCGCCGTAACGAGTAAGCGAGCGGTAAAAGAGGTCTTCATGGTCTGAACAACGGCATCCGTGATGGAGTTAAAAAAAGTGCCTTACTATAACAAACGCACTACGAACCAGCATCCGACATTGCGCACGACTTTGTTAATGACTTTGTCATGCGCAACGAGCAGGGGAGGCGGGTGCGATGCCTTTAGTTGGCGCGAGTAATAAATGACTGCAGCTGAGCTTCGCTTTGCAGACGCTGTTGAATCGTGCTGGCCTGCGCTTTGCTGCTGAATGGGCCGAGCTGAATACGCCATACCGCGCCGTTTTGCGTGACGCGGCCCGGGACGGAAAATTGCTGACTCAGACGCTGCTGGTACTGCTGCGCGCGGGCCTGGTCGCTGACGGCGCCGACCTGTACGACGAAATCGCCGCTGGCGCTGGCCGCTGCGGCAGGCGCTACGGCAGCGGTGGCGGCCACGGCGGGCGCAACGCTGCCTTGTACTGAACCCGGGGCGGTAACTGGCGCGCTTTGAACGACAGGCTCGCTGCCTTCCAGCACGCCATTATTCAGCGGCGTCGGGGCGCCGAGGAAACCGCCGCTGTTGACCGGCGCGCCGGTGGCGTCTTCCGGCTTCAGCGTTGAATTACTGATGGCGTGCACGTCAGTTTGCGCGGGTTGACTCATTGCCGCGCCGCTGTCGCCGTCAAGATTCGGGCGGGCGGGCAGCGCGTAGGTCTGTTTGGCTACGGTGGTACAGGCCATACCCGGACCGGAAAGCGAGCCGTCCGGTGCGACGACGATCGGGTCGATGCGCACTTTGGTATTGTTCGAGGTATTCAGACGATCGGCTGAGGCGCGGGACAGTGAAATCACGCGATCGTTACCGTAAGGCCCGCGATCGTTGATGCGCACGACGATCATGCGGCCGTTCGCCAGGTTGGTGATCCGCGCGTAGCTTGGGATCGGCAGCGTAGGATGGGCCGCGGTAAGCTGCGTGGGATCGAACGCTTCTCCCGATGCGGTCAGATTGCTGTTAGGCTCGGCGTCGTAGATGGCTGCGAAGCCTGCCTGGGTGAAGTTAGACGGATCCTGGACGATTTTGTAGCTTTTGCCGTCGCGTTCATAATCCTGATTCGCCGTGGCGTTAGGCGTTTCGTACTGCGGGTCGGCGCCGCTAATCTCCACCGTTGGGCCATTGCAAACGGCCGGCTGTGGAGTGCTGACCGTTTTCTGTTGAACGTCTTCACTCGAACATGCCGCCAGCAGCCCTGCTGCTATGCAGATCCCCAGCCATTGCTTACGCATCGCGAACCCCTTACACGCTTTTCGACAACATTTTTCTGTGAGTATGGATCGACATGACGATACCAAACCCGGCCATCAATACGATTAGGGCAGAGCCCCCGTAGCTGACCAGCGGCAAAGGTACCCCCACCACCGGTAAAATACCACTTACCATACCAATATTTACGAAGACATAAACGAATAAAATCAACATTAAACCACCGGCCATCACCCGGCCAAAGGTGGTTTGCGCCTGGGCGGCAATCCACAACCCGCGCATAATCAGCAGAATATAGAGCGCCAGCAGAATCAGCACGCCTATCAGCCCCAGCTCTTCCGCCAGGACGGCAAAGATAAAGTCGGTATGGCGCTCAGGCAGAAACTCCAGCTGCGACTGGGTTCCGTGCAGCCAGCCTTTTCCGCGCAGTCCGCCGGAGCCGATGGCGATTTTTGACTGAATAATGTGGTAACCCGCGCCGAGCGGATCGGTTTCCGGGTCGAGCAGCATCATTACGCGCTGGCGCTGATAATCATGCATCAGGAAGAACCAGAGGATGGGAATAAAGGCGGCGACCAGCACCACGGCAATACCAATCAGACGCCAGCTCAGGCCAGACAGAAAGAGGACAAACAGACCGGACAGGGCGACCAGAATCGAGGTCCCGAGGTCAGGCTGCGCGGCGACCAGCAGCGTAGGCAGGAAAATCAGCACCAGCGCGATAGCGGTATTTTTCAGCGATGGCGGGCAAACGTCGCGGTTGATAAAGCGCGCCACCATCAGCGGTACGGCTATTTTGGCGATTTCCGACGGCTGGAAACGGACGATGCCGAGATCCAGCCAGCGCTGCGCCCCTTTGGAGATGGCGCCGAAGGCGTCAACCGCCACCAGCAGGATAATACAGAAGATATAGAGATAGGGCGCCCAGCCTTCATAGACCCGCGGCGGGATTTGCGCCATGACGATCATGATAACAATCCCCATGGCGATCTGGCCGATTTTGCGCTCCATCATGCCCATGTCCTGACCGCTGGCGCTCCAGATCACCAGCGCGCTGTAGGTCAGCAGCGCCAGCAGGATAAGCAGCATGGTGGGGTCGAGGTGGATTTTATCCCATAGCGATTTTTTATTCGGATTATCAGTCATTATTGATCCTCCCCAGCCGTTACCGCCGGGTTTTCACTCGGCAGATTGGTGTTATTATCACCCAGCATTATATGATCGAGAATCTGACGCATAATGGTACCGACTGCCGGACCTGCGCCACCGTTCTCAAGAATAATCGCCACGGCAACCTGGGGGTTGTTGTAAGGGGCAAACGCCGTCATCAGTTTATGGTCACGCAGGCGTTCAGCGATTCTGTGCGCGTTATAGGTTTCATTGGCTTTCAGGCCGAAGACCTGAGCGGTACCCGATTTGGCCGCAATTTTATACGGCGCGCTGGCGAAGTATTTATGCGCGGTACCGTTGCCGCGGTTGGCTACGCCAAACATCCCGTCTTTGGCGATTTCCCAAAAACCGGAGTGAATATCGCCGACCGGCGGTTCATGCGGCTGAACCCACGGCACCGGTTTGCCGTCCTCCACCGTGCTCTGCAGCAGGTGCGGTACTTTAACCACGCCGTCGTTAATCAGGATCATCAGCGCCTTGTTCATCTGGATAGGCGTCGCCGTCCAGTAGCCCTGTCCGATGCCGACCGGGATAGTATCGCCCTGGTACCACGGTTTCTTGAAGCGCTTGAGCTTCCATTCGCGGGTCGGCATATTGCCGGAGCGCTCTTCCGCCAGGTCAACGCCGGTATAGTGGCCATAGCCGAATTTGCCCATCCACTCCGACAGGCGATCGATGCCCATGTCGTAGGCGACCTGGTAGAAGTAGGTGTCGGCCGACTCCTCCAGCGCTTTGGTGACGTTCAGATGGCCGTGGCCCCACTTTTTCCAGTCGCGGTAGCGTTTATCCGAGCCGGGAAGCTGCCACCAGCCGGGGTCAAACAGGCTGGTGTTGCGGGTAATAACCCCGGCGCTGAGCGCCGAGACGGCCACGTATGGCTTAACCGTCGACGCCGGTGGGTAAACGCCCTGAGTCGCGCGGTTAACCAGCGGCGTATTGGGATCGTTGAGGAGTCCGGAGTAGTCTTTGCTGGAAATACCGTCAACGAACAGGTTGGGATCGTAGCTTGGCGTCGAGACCAGCGCGAGGATTGCGCCAGTGCGCGGGTCGGTGACTACGACCGCCGCGCGGCTGCCGGCCAGCAGCGTTTCAATGTACTGCTGTAGCTTCAGGTCGAGCGTTAAATAGATATCGCGCCCGGCCTGCGGCGGGACCTCTTTCAGCTGGCGAATCACGCGGCCGCGGTTGTTCACTTCAACCTCTTCATAGCCGGTTTGCCCGTGCAGGACATCTTCGTAATAGCGCTCGATGCCCAGCTTGCCGATATCGTGCGTGGAGGCGTAGTTAGCCAGCTTCCCCTCTTTATCCAGGCGATCGACGTCTTTATCGTTAATTTTAGAGACGTAGCCGATAACGTGGGTCAGGGCGGAGTTATAGGGATAGTAGCGGCGCTTATAGCCTTTGACTTCCACGCCGGGAAAACGGTACTGGTTCACTGCGAAACGGGCGACCTGCACTTCGCTGAGGTTAACTTTCACCGGAATAGAGGTAAAGCGGTGCGAGCGGGCGCGCTCTTTTTTAAAGTTCGCCACATCGTCATCGGTGAGGTCGATAACATCGCGCAGCGCATCCAGCGTTTGCTGAACGTTGTCGACCTTCTCCGGCATCATCTCCAGCTGGTAAATCGTACGGTTGAGCGCCAGCGGCGTGCCGTTGCGATCGTAGATAATGCCGCGGCTCGGCGGAATCGGGACCAGCTTGATGCGGTTTTCGTTTGAACGCGTTTGATAGTCGGTGTAACGCACAATTTGCACGTTATAAAGGTTGGCGATCAGTACGCCGGTAAGCAGCAAAATCCCCAAAAAAGCGACCAGCGCCCGGCGCACGAACAGCGAGGATTCAGCCGTATAGTCGCGGAAAGAATTCTGTAATTTCATTCGCTGCTTAGTCTACCCTGGTCATCATTACTCACGGTGGTAAGGGTGGTTGGTGGTAATGCTCCACGCCCGATACAGACTCTCGGCCACCAGTACGCGGACCAGCGGGTGAGGTAGGGTGAGCGTTGAGAGCGACCAACTTTGTTCCGCCGCCGCTTTGCAGGCGGGTGAAAGGCCTTCCGGGCCGCCGATAAGCAGGCTAACGTCGCGGCCATCCTGTTTCCAGCGTTCCAGTTCGCGCGCCAGCTGCGGCGTATCCCAAGGTTTCCCCGGAATATCCAGGGTGACGATGCGGTTTTTGCCTGCAGCCGCCAGCATCATTTCACCTTCTTTTTCGAGAATGCGCTTGATGTCGGCGTTTTTGCCGCGTTTACCGGCGGGAATTTCCACCAGTTCGAACGGCATATCCTTTGGAAAACGGCGCAGATATTCGCTAAAGCCGGTCTGAACCCAGTCCGGCATTTTGGTGCCAACGGCTACCAGGTGCAGCTTCACGCGCTAACTCCAGAGTTTTTCCAGCTCGTACAGACGACGGCTCTCTTCCTGCATAACGTGAACCATAACGTCGCCGAGATCGACCACGATCCAGTCCGCGGCGGCTTCGCCTTCAACGCCCAGCGGCAGCATCCCGGCGGCGCGAGACTCCTGCACAACGTGGTCGGCAATGGACATAACATGGCGCGTGGAAGTGCCTGTGCAGATAACCATGCAATCTGTAATGCTGGATTTGCCATGAACGTCAATGGCTACGATGTCCTGACCTTTCAGGTCATCAATTTTGTCGATAACAAAATCCTGGAGTGCTTTACCCTGCAAGAGTTCCCCCTGGGTGTGTGAAGAGTGATAACAATAAACAGCCTGACAGTATACCCGAACTGTTGGCAAAGTCGGGATAAATGTCGATAAACGGGCGGTGAAGGCGGCTATCATCCCATCCATCGCCAATGATTGCATCGCCATTTTTGTAAAACAATTTCTGCAAAGTTCAAATGGCGGATGCAGCCTGGCTGCGGAGAATAACAGCCTGCTTTGCACTGTCAATGGTCTGCGCGCAATTCTTCTTCCGCCAGCCAAACGGCCCGGCTATTTAGTACGCGCAGCGTGGTGAAATCAGGCTGTAGATCGACAAGGCTCCACGCGCCATGCTCGATGGGGAAGTGCCACATCGCCGAATCCGGCATGTTCAGAAGTTGCGCGACTAAGAGGCTAAGCACGCCCTGATGACCGACGATAAGCAGATGATCAAGTCCCCGAAACTGAGAGAGGGTGACGGTAAAGCCGCGGACGCGTTCGGCAAACGCCTGGAAGTCCTCCCCGTTGGTGGGCGCCGCGTGCTGCCAGTCGGCGCACCATGCGGCGTAGTTTTCGGCATCTTCCTGCTGTAAATCGCGGTGGTGGCGCATTTCCCAGTCGCCGAAGAACATTTCATTGAGCGCGGCGAAGGACTGGCGGGGGACGTCACGGTCGCCCAGCAGGAGGCTGGCCGTGCGCTGGGTGCGCTCAAGCTCACTGCAAAACGCGCGCTGAAACGGGACGGCCCGCAGCCGCTTTCCCAGCGTTTGCGCTTGTCTGATTCCGCGCTCGGTTAACGCAGTGGGCGCGTGCCCGCTATAGAGGCCCGCGACGTTGGCCTCGGTTTCGCCATGACGAACTAACCATAACTTCATGATGACCCTCTCGAAAGGAGTCTATGAGACTCTCCTTGTGGCAAGGCTAGCAGTAGAGCTTCTGCTCATGGATATAGTCGAGTACGGTTTCCGGCAGCATGTCCGCGCAGGATTCGCCGGATTCAAGACGCTGGCGAATCAGGGTGGCTGAGATATCAAACCACGGCGTTTCGGCCAGGTAGATAACGCCCGCCGGGCTGCTATGCATCCGCTCGACGTCATGAGTGAGATGTTTGTCCAGCCACTGCTGATCCTGCTCGCACGCCATGGTCAGCGGATAGCCCGGGCGTCGGCAAACGATCAGATGCACGTTATCAAGAATGCTTTCATAGTCGTGCCAGGTGGTAAAGGTGAGCAGCGAATCCTGGCCAATAATAAACGCCAGCGACCGTTTTGGCCCTTGCTCCTGGCGCCACTCGCGCAGGGTTTGCGCGGAATAGGACGGCGTGTCGCGCTTGAGTTCGCGATCGTCGAGGATAAACAGCGGCTTATCCGCGATGGCCAGCTCCAGCATATGCCTGCGTTGGTCGCTGGTGGCTTCGGGCTGCGGGCGGTGCGGCGGCACGTTGTTGGGCACGATGGTGACTTGATTAAGGCCAATCTGGTTGGCCAGAATTTCCACCGGTTTAAGGTGACCATAATGCACCGGATCGAAGGTGCCGCCGTACATTGCCAGTAACTGAGTCATATCAACCATCAATAAAAACGTCTGCCAGCGCTTTATGGCAGAGCAATAAAGAGAGACTTTCCAGCTCGGGCCATACGGAGTGCCCGTAATCCTGCTTGAAGGTGAGTTCGGCACGGGTCAGCAACGTGACGGCCTGGCGCAGCTGGTCGGCGCTGAGGCGGGCCAGCGCATCGCTAACCAGCTGGCGGCGGTTCTGCCACACGCGATGTTTGTCAAACAGCGAACGCAGCGGCGTATGGGCCGACTGCCGCTTCAGGTTGACCAGCAGCAGCAGCTCGCGCTGTAGGGTGCGCAGCAGGATGGCGGGCTCGCTGCCTTCCAGACGCAGCTGTTGCAGAACGTGGAGTACGCGCTTACTTTTCCCGGCCAGCAGCGCATCAACCCAGTGATAGGGGGTGAAATGCGCGGCATCATTCACCGCCTGTTCAACCCGCGGCAGCGTCAGTTTACCGTCAGGCCACAGCAGCGACAGACGCTCCAGAGCCTGCGCCAGCGCCAGAAGATTACCTTCATAGCAGTAGCACAGCAGCTGACTGGCCGCGTCATCAAGCTGCAGATTATTCTGCTTTGCGCGCGCGGCGAGCCAGCGCGGCAGCTGGGCATATTCCGGCGTCTGGCAGCTTACCTGAACCGCCCGGCTGGTCAGCGCCGTCATCCATGCGGCGTTCTCCTGCGCTTTCGTCAGCTTATTACCGCGAACGATGAGCAATAAATCTTCATGCAGCATGCCGACAAGCGTCGCGAGCTGTTCGTTAATTGCCGCATTAGGGCCATTATCGGGCAGGATGAGCCGCAGCGTCTGGCGGCTGGAAAACAGGCTCATGGCCTGGCTTAACGAGAACAGGGCAGGCCAGTCGGTACTGGCATCAACGGTGGCGGTGTGATGTTCGATAAAGCCTTGGGCGGCCGCGGCTTCGCGGATGGCGTCCTGGCTTTCCTGCAACAGCAGCGGATCGTTGCCAAGCAGCAGATAGGCCGCGCGCAGCCCTTCAGTGAGCTGCGCGCGGAGCTGTTCCGGGTACAACCGAATCATCAGTTACCCAGCGTGTTGGAGACGCGATTGCCGGAGGTTGAAGCGGCTGGGGTCGTCGTGACCGGCTTCTCATCCTCTTTGGTGGCTTCGACATCCGCAACGTGTACGCTCGGCAGCTTACGGATCAGCTGCTCCGCGGCTTTGTCGTACATTTCCTGAACGATCATGTCCTGCTCGGCATCTTTCGCTAACGCCGCCTGCGGGTTATCGAAGAACGAGCGGTAGACTTTGGTCGTGATGGGATAGATATCATGGCCTGGGATCAGGACGCTGGCATTTACCGTCATCACCATCTGATATTCCGCAGTACGGCCGTCCTGGAAAATAGATGCTGTATCTTTCTGAATGGACGATGTCTCCAGACGCAGGGAAGGAATATCCTTGCGCAGGGTACTGCTATCGACCAGTTCAACGCCGTTCAGACGCAGCTGATTACGGACAGCACGACTTAATGGTCCATTGGGATCGCCCGACTGGAAGATCATGGTTTTCATTGCGGTCGGAACCTGCGTAGTGCTACGCAGGTGCCAGCCGCAACCGGCGGTGATTAACACCCCCAAAGATAACAACAATGTTGCCAGATATCGCACGCTTCCTCCTGCGCTTAGCCAACGACCAGATTGAGCAGTTTACCCGGAACGTAGATCACTTTACGTACGGTCACACCGTCGAGATATTTCGCGACCAGATGCTCCTGACCCGCGCGCTCACGAACCTGCTCTTCAGTTGCATCCACCGCAACGGTAATTTTACCACGAACTTTACCATTTACCTGGACCACGACCAGAGTCGTGTCTTCAACCATTGCGCTTTCATCAGCGACCGGCCACGGCGTGTTGTCAATATCGCCTTCGCCGCCCAGCTCCTGCCACAGGGTAAAGCTGGCGTGCGGGGTGAACGGATTGAGCATGCGAACCACGGCCAGCAGGGCCTCACGCATCAGCGCGCGATCCTGATCGTTTTCCTGCGGCGCTTTCGCCAGCTTGTTCATCAGCTCCATAATCGCCGCAATCGCGGTGTTGAAGGTCTGACGACGGCCGATGTCATCGGTCACTTTCGCGATGGTTTTGTGCACGTCGCGGCGCAGCGCTTTTTGATCTTCGCTGAGGCTGGCAACGTCCAGCGCAGGGGCTTCACCCAGGGTAGTGTGTTCGTAAACCAGTTTCCAGACGCGTTTCAGGAAGCGGTTCGCACCTTCCACGCCGGATTCCTGCCACTCCAGCGTCATGTCGGCCGGAGAAGCGAACATCATAAACAGGCGCACGGTGTCCGCGCCGTAGCGTTCCACCATCTCCTGCGGGTCGATGCCGTTGTTTTTCGACTTGGACATCTTGCTCATGCCGGTATAGACCAGCTCGCGACCCTGCGGATCGAAGGCTTTAACGATACGTCCTTTCTCGTCGCGCTCGGTGGTCGCCTCTTTCGGAGAGACCCAGTTACGCTCGCCGTTTTCGCCAACATAATAGAAGGCATCTGCCAGCACCATGCCCTGGCAAAGCAGCTGTTTAGCCGGTTCGTCAGAGTTCACCATGCCCGCGTCGCGCATCAGCTTGTGGAAGAAGCGGAAATAGAGCAGGTGCATAATGGCGTGTTCGATACCGCCGATATAAATATCGACCGGCAGCCAGTAGTTGGCCGCTTCGGGGTCGAGCATACCCTGGTCATACTGCGGGCAGGTGTAGCGCGCGTAGTACCAGGAAGACTCCATAAAGGTGTCAAACGTATCGGTTTCGCGCAGCGCCGGCTGGCCGTTAACGGTGGTTTTCGCCCACTCAGGATCGGCTTTGATTGGGCTGGTGATGCCGTCCATCACAACGTCTTCCGGCAGAATAACCGGCAGCTGATCTTCCGGCGTCGGCATCACGGTACCGTCTTCAAGGGTCACCATTGGGATCGGCGCACCCCAGTAGCGCTGACGGGAAACGCCCCAGTCGCGCAGACGGTAGTTCACTTTACGTTCGCCGACGCCAAGAGACGCGAGCTTATCCGCGATGGCATTAAAGCCAGCTTCGTGATCCAGACCGTCGAATTCGCCGGAGTTGAACAGCACGCCTTTTTCGGTCAGCGCCTGTTCGGAGAGATCGGGTTCGGAGCCATCAGCGGCCAGGATGACCGGCTTGATGTTGAGACCGTACTTGCTGGCAAACTCGTAGTCGCGCTGATCGTGACCCGGAACGGCCATCACCGCGCCGGTGCCGTACTCCATCAGCACAAAGTTTGCCGCCCATACCGGGATCGCTTCGCCGGTCAGCGGGTGAATCGCTTTGTAGCCAGTATCGACGCCTTTTTTCTCCATAGTTGCCATTTCGGCTTCGGCAACTTTGGTATTACGGCATTCGTCGATAAACGTCGCCAGCGCGGAGTTATTGGCTGCTGCCTGCTGCGCCAGCGGGTGACCCGCAGCGACGGCCAGGTAGGTGCAGCCCATAAAGGTGTCCGGGCGAGTGGTATAAACGGTCAGCTTGTCGGCGTAGTCGTTAACGTCGAAGGAGATTTCGACGCCTTCGGAGCGGCCAATCCAGTTGCGCTGCATGGTTTTAACGGTATCAGGCCAGTGATCCAGGTTATCCAGATCGTTCAGCAGCTCGTCAGCATAGGCGGTGATTTTGATAAACCACTGCGGGATCTCTTTACGCTCAACTTTTGTGTCGCAGCGCCAGCAGCAGCCGTCGATAACCTGTTCATTCGCCAGAACGGTCTGATCGTTCGGGCACCAGTTTACCGCGGAGGTTTTTTTATAGACCAGCCCCTTTTTATACAGCTCGGTGAAGAACTTCTGCTCCCAGCGGTAGTATTCCGGGGTGCAGGTTGCCACTTCACGGCTCCAGTCATAGCCGAAGCCCAGCTTTTTCAGCTGGTTTTTCATGTAGGCGATATTGTCGTAGGTCCACGGGGCCGGAGCGGTGTTGTTTTTCACCGCGGCGCCTTCCGCAGGCAGACCAAACGCATCCCAGCCGATAGGCTGCAGAACATTTTTGCCCAACATACGCTGGTAACGGGAAATCACGTCGCCGATGGTATAGTTGCGCACGTGGCCCATGTGTAGTCGACCAGAAGGATAGGGAAGCATCGACAGGCAGTAATACTTCTCTTTGCTCTCGTCTTCGGTAACTTCAAAGGTACGCTTCTCGTCCCAGTGTTGCTGGACTTTTGATTCTATCTCTTCCGGGCGGTATTGCTCTTGCATGGCAGCCAGTGGTCCTGTTTTCAATACAGCTACAAAATGTAGCCAATGGATGTGTTATTTCAGATCGGCATAGCATAGCCCAAACGCCAACGTCAAAACAGCCTTTCACACACTTACAGAGATGAAAGCGGTGGAGAATATTTCGCGACTCTGTGGCTTGGCTGGCAGAGCAATCCGCAGATAACGTCTATCATAAGAAGAAGTTAACCACACCGGAGGCGAAAAGATGAACAAGGTTGCTCAATTCTACCGAGAGCTGGTGTCGACGCTCAGCGAGCGGTTACGCAATGGAGAACGCGATATTGATGCGCTGGTGGAGCAGGCCAGGGTCAAGATTAGCCAGTCCGGCGAGTTAACGCAGAGCGAAATCGAGAATGTTATCCGCGCTGTCAGACGCGATCTGGAAGAGTTCGCGCTCAGTTATGAAGAGAGTCAGGATGAGCTGACTGATAGCGTCTTTATGCGGGTGATCAAAGAGAGCCTGTGGCAGGAGCTGGCGGATATTACCGATAAAACTCAGCTTGAGTGGCGCGAGGTGTTCCAGGATCTCAGCCACCACGGCGTCTATCACAGCGGCGAAGTCGTGGGGCTCGGCAATCTGGTGTGTGAGAAGTGCCATTACCATCTGCCGGTTTATACGCCGGATGTGCTACCGCGTTGTCCAAAATGCGGGCACGATCAGTTCCAGCGCCGGCCATTCGAGCCGTAAATACGTGAGAGATATTTGCGGAGCCTTTACACTGGCGTTAAGCCAGCCCGAGGGCCAATATAAAGCGCGTTAATATATTGGCCTTCCTTTTAAAGGGCAGGCTAACCCTTCATCTGTATGCGTAAAAATGCTGGTGCCGAAGCACCAGCATTAACTTTCTTTTAAAAAAAGACGCGCATTTTCAATGATAACTTCATGTTAATTGATGGTGTTAATGGTCGCGCTCTTAAACTGCTGAGTGCCGCCCATTTCACTGGCGTATTTATGTGAGGAATTTAAAACCAGATTAGTCGTGGAAATCGTGCCTTTGCCACAGGTTGCCCACCCCAGGAAACCGCAGCGGTATCCTCCGTTAACCACTTTATTAACTGACATGGTTAAAGTGCCGCCAGCTCCTATGTGAGAACGGTTAGTAATATTACCGTGATTCCGTGTATCCAGCGTCATATTTGATGAGCTTAAAATTTCGCCTTCATTATAAAGCTCATGATAGGTTTTAACGCCAACATTATCCTGACCAACAATAGCCCCATAGTTGTGGGTGACATAGTTATCAATAGCTATCGTATCGGCCCCCATATAACCTTCATTTTTAAGCCAGTAGCTTTTTGTCGTCAGCGTATCAGTCGCTTCCATAAAGCTACCTTTGGTTAACGCCAGAGTACCATCGGTTTTTACGGTCACGTTGCCGCCGGAGGTGGTACCAGAATTGGTAATTTCCCCGGATGTTATCTGGTCATTTATTTTCGCCTGAACCAGCAGAGTATCGTAGCCAAAAATATTGCCAGTGACTTTAAGCGTGTCTCCTCCGAAGGTGACCGTTGTGTTTTTACCTCTGGTCGAGCCTCCGTTTTCAATGTTACCGGCGGCGGTGACTGTCAACTGATTATCTGAAAGTAAATTGGAACCATATGTCGTTTTCAGGTTACCGTTAGTCATTACGCTCAATGTGGAGGCCGCTTTGAATTTACCCGTGTTTTCGATATTTCCGGATGCGTTGACTAATAAATTTCCTGTGCTGGAAATGGTTCCACTATTGCTTATCGAACTGAGGCTGTTCAGTAAGGCGATATTATTCGAGGATATATTTCCCGTATTTTTAAAATTGCCTGCAGAGAGTACCTGAGTCATCATACCATTACTGGCGATAGAGCCTTCGTTGGTGAGTGAGCCAAAGCTGGTCAAAGAGAGGCTGGTGTTAGCAACAATAGCGCCTTTATTTCGAACGCCAAAACCTAAATTATTGCCAACCATAGTAATACTATTGGCTTTGATGCCGCCAAGATTACTAATGTCGATACTATATTCAGGGTAAACATACTGCCGTGCCGTTGCCGCTTTGCCCGCTGAGGTTATCGCGCCAGAGCCGTTATCAAAGGTGAAGTTTCCTGCGGCCACTATCGCGTTCGTAGCATTAACCGTACCGTTAATGGCTATCGCATCGGCGAGCAGAACCGCATAGCTATTACTGGCATCCATTCCATTCTTGTCGATGGACAGTTTACCCCCGGTAACGTCATAACTGGCGATAGCGCCAGTATCAGAGAATGTTACCTTTCCTGTCGTTAAAATCGCCTTATTGGTGTTGATGAAACTACATCCTGAGCAGGAAATACCATTGGGGTTAGCAATAACCACATCAGCTCGCTGACCCGCAACTTCAATAAATCCATTCAGTGAGCTTGCACGGTTTGAGGTAACTTCGTTAAGAATAACAGAAGCACTACCATTAGTCAGATTGTTATTTTTAGCGATATTCCCCAACGTCGCATGGGAGAGATCGCTGGGGCTATTGTTCAGAACAACACCCTTACTATCAACATTAAACTCACGATACATATTATGTGAGACGCCGGCGGCATTGGGTTTTTCAATATCAATGACTTTGGCGCCTGATAAATGGGTGTAAGTTGTCGGATCGGCATAAACAAAGCTTGAGCTCAATGCTGCTGCTAGCGCAACATAGGTTAAATTGAATTTAAACATTTAATAGAGTCCTTTAGAAATAAATGAGGTTAACTGATGCGTTGAAAAACTGATTTTAATACCTCCATTGTAATGAAAATCCCAGGTTTGCAGGGTCTGTATGAAAACCGTTTGGCTTTATCAGTGGGGTTCCGATGAATAAATCATACTGAGTTGAAATTATGCTTCCGCGTATTCCCACCGTGGCGCCAGACATGACTTTGCCATTTCCGTACTGCTCTGTTCCTGTAATGCGTCCAACGTCTATGCCTAAGTACAGCTGTCGTTCCGGGGCGGGCATATCCCAGATGAAATCATTGCGCCAGTACCAGCCTTGATTTCCTGAAAGGGTTCTTTCACCGTCAAAACCTCGTACCGTCCAACGATTGCCTATATTAAATTGATTGTCTGCGGATAAGATATCGGGGCTAATTTGTATATTAATATGCGGAGCATAGCTGAATTTATCCCCCGTTGATTCAAACTTCATTAAGGCTTGAAGGTCGGCATGAATAATGCGCGAAAGCTTACTGTACAGACCGGCTTTTTCCTCCGGAGTTGGCATTGAACTGAGCCAGGGAAGGCTACGCTGTACGCCCAGGCTGGCATCTACGATTGTATGGGTAAAATATCGCTGATGATGTGCCGTAATATCCCAGGCAGGATTCTGTTTGCGCATAACGCTCAGTTCGCTGCCACCAAAATAATAATGTGAGGTACTTTTTGCTATTCGCGCATCAATGGTTGTTTTTTGCTGGCGAGTGTGCGAAATTAGACGCGTTAAGGTTGCGCTGGCATAATCATTTTTGCTTTTATATTCAATGGTGGAGTATCTGCCATTGAACTGCTGACGATATTCACTTTGTGAACCGTAAAGATTGAGTGACCAAAATCCAAAGGGAATAGAATAATAGAGGCTTTTATTCTGGTTGCCATCGTTATGTTGATTAAACTCGACATCGCCCCCCATGGATAAATAGAAAATGTCATTTAGCGTCGTCAGGTCATAAAGATAAAGCGCGCCACCGGCCTGGTAACGCCCGCTGCTACGGCTTCCTGCATCATCCAGCCATGCGCCTACTTGCCAGTTTCGTGCCAGATGCCGGGAGATTTGGATATCGCTTTCCGCATGGTTCTTACCCGGCATGATTTTCATCTGTGCCGATGAGCCGGGTAAACGCTGCAAGTTAGCCATCCCCTGTTCCAGTTCGGTTAGCTTCAGAATATCCCCTGTTTTAGCCGGTATGGCATTCCACAGGCTGGTTGTCGCGCTATTGCCGGAAGCCCAGCTAATATTGCCGATATAGCCATAGCTCAACGTGATGCTCAGAATGCCATCATTCAGGGATTGTGAAGGTACATCAATAAGCGAAGTGATATATCCCCGGGCAATGAGTTCATTTTGCAAGGTTGTGGTGAGTAGACGTATGCCTTCAATACCCAGGCACTTTTTTTCTGCCTGGCGAGCGATATTACCTAACAGACCGCGGGTCAACTTGTGGTCAGCGGAAATAATTTCAACATGGTTGATATATCGGCAGGTTGCTTCAAGTGGAAAGGCGAGTTTATATTTTTGCGATCCTGTACCTGATGCCGAATATTCCTGCTGTGCTGGTGCCAATGCGCTTTGACGTGCCTTATCCTGTTCCACCTGATTGGTATTGCTAATCGATACATTCGCCAATGTCGATGCGGTTAACAGAATATATAGAGAAAGGGCGGTTATGAGACTTTTATTATTCACGAAGCAATATCCATTTGTTTCACTCGTCCGTTATAGCCTTGTCAAGAATGTTTAGCGTTAACTGAGTAGGGTTAACGAAGCCGGGTTCTCAATCTTAAGAATCTTAATTTTCTAAAATCAAAAAAATCCGCTGCCGGCGCTCAGCGTTGTTGTCAAATTCGCGCCATGTTATCTATGACAGATTATGTAATCCACGATGTAAAGAGTGAATTTTTGTTGAATTGAGCGTTTCAGGTCGTGAATTATTTGGAGTGAGGCTGGATGTATTTATGACGCGTATTTGAGAGCGGCAAAGCTATTGCCATAACTATGGAGAGAGACAGGAGCGGGAAGAGATAAAAGGCGTGTACGGTACCGTACACGCCGGAAGATTAGTGCAGAATTTTGGCGAGGAAGTCTTTGGCGCGTTCAGATTGCGGGTTAGCAAAAAACGCTTCTTTATCGGCGTCTTCGACAATTTTTCCTTCATCCATAAAGATAACCCGGTTGGCTACCTTACGCGCAAAGCCCATTTCATGGGTGACCACCATCATGGTCATCCCTTCATTTGCCAGTTCAACCATAACGTCCAGCACTTCGTTAATCATCTCCGGATCCAGCGCGGAGGTGGGTTCATCAAACAGCATGGCGATAGGATCCATACACAGCGCGCGGGCGATGGCCACGCGCTGCTGTTGGCCGCCCGAGAGCTGGGCGGGGAATTTTTCGGCATGAGCGGAAAGCCCCACGCGTTCCAGCAGCTTAAGCCCTTTCGCCCGGGAGGCGGCTTTGTCGCGATTGAGCACCTTGACCTGCGCCAGGGTGAGATTCTCGATAATCGATAAATGCGGGAACAGCTCAAAGTGCTGGAATACCATCCCGACGCGCGAGCGCAGTTTGGCCAGGTTGGTCTTTTTATCGTTGACGGTGGTGCCGTCGACGATGATTTGACCTTGCTGAATGGGCTCCAGGCCGTTTACGGTTTTAATCAGCGTTGATTTACCCGAACCCGAAGGCCCGCAGACCACCACCACTTCGCCTTTTTTCACTTCCGTGGAGCAATCGGTCAGCACCTGAAAGTGACCATACCATTTTGAAACATTTTTCAGGGTAATCATTACACAGTCCTTTTCTTCAACCAGCTGACCAACAGCGATGCGCTGAGACTAAACACAAAATATACGGCGCCTGCGAACAGGATCATCTCTACCTGGGTTCCATCACGCTCGCCGATAGTTGAGGCGGTGCGGAAAAAGTCGGCCAGGCTCAGAACATAAACCAGCGAGGTATCCTGGAACAGGACGATGCCCTGCGTCAGCAGCAGCGGTACCATGGCGCGGAAGGCCTGCGGCAGAATCACCAGCTTCATGGATTGCCAGTGGGTCATGCCCAGCGCCAGCGCGGCGCTGGACTGGCCGCGCGAGATACTCTGAATGCCGGCACGGATAATTTCCGAGTAATAGGCCGCTTCAAACATGGAGAAGGCGATCATCGCCGAAATCAGGCGGATATCGGTTTTCGGCGACAGGCCAAGCACGTTCTGCAGGAACCCGGGAACAATCAGATAAAACCACAGCAGTACCATCACCAGCGGAATGGAGCGGAAAACGTTAACGTAGGTTTTGGCGAACCACGCCAGCGGCAGGAAGCTCGACAGGCGCATCACGGCCAGGATCGTCCCCCACACAATTCCGACAACAATCGCGGTCACGGTAATTTTTAAGGTAATCACCAGCCCTGCCAGCAGGTATGGCATGGAAGGAATAATGGAGCTCCAGTCAAAATCGTACATTATTTACCCCCCATATTGCCCGGCAGGCGGACTTTACGTTCGACCACGTACATGATCAGCATAATAACGGCGTTGATAAACACGTAGGCGAGGGTGATAGCGGTAAACGACTCCCAGGCATGGGCCGAGTAGTCCAGCAGCTTACCCGCCTGGGCGGCCATATCGGCAAGACCAATGGTGGAAGCGATGGCCGAGTTTTTCACCAGGTTCATCATTTCAGAGGTCATTGGCGGCACGATAACGCGATAGGCGTTGGGCAGCAGAACGTAACGGTAGGTTTGCGGGAGCGTTAGCCCCATCGCCAGCCCGGCGTTTTTCTGGCCGCGCGGCAGGGATTGAATACCGGAACGAACCTGCTCGCAGACGCGCGCGGCGGTAAACAATCCCAGACACAGCATCGAAGAAACGAAAAACTGAATATTCGGATCCAGCTCGGACTTAAACCACATGCCGATGTTTTCCGGCAGCAGTTCAGGCACCACCAGATACCAGGTGAAAAATTGAACGATAAGCGGAACGTTACGAAAAAGTTCAACGTAGCAGGTGCCGATAGTCGACAGCAGACGGTTCGGGACCGTACGGAGAATACCGAAGAGCGAACCTACAAAGAACGCGATAATCCAGGCCGTTACCGACAGGGTGACGGTGATCTGAAAACCACTCCACAGCCAGCCTAAATAGGTGGTGTTGCCGAACGGGGCCTGTTGCAGGAATATTCCCCAGTTCCAGTCTATTGACATAAATGACTCCTGGAAAAAAAAGGGTAGCAGCGCTACCCTCGAAGATTGTTGCTCAGCCTGTTTCGGTATTCGCGGCCGCTGGGGAACGACCAGCCGCCGTATAGTCTGTCCGCGCCGTAGCAACAATCGGGAGGGCAGGATTCCCCGCCCTTTGTTTTTTTAATTAGTTAAGAGCTTTATCGTTAGGTGATTTGAACAGCGCTTTCATCTCGTCAGAGAGTTCAAAGTTCATATTCAGGTTCTTTGGCGGAATAGGATTTTTAAACCACTTATCGAACCATTTTTCGGCTTCACCGGAGGTCTGAACCTGGGCGACCGTCTCATCGACCAGCGTTTTGAACTGCGGGTCATCTTTGCGCAGCATGCAGCCGTAGGCTTCCTGAGACTGAGCGGTACCGACAATCTCCCAGTTATCCGGTTTTTTCGCTTTCGCACGTTCGCCCGCCAGCAGCGCGTCATCCATCATAAAGGCCACCGCGCGACCGCTTTCCAGAGTACGGAAAGAGTCACCGTGATCTTTTGCGCTGATAATTCGCATATTCATTTTTTTCTCGTCGTTCAGCTTGTGCAGCAGAATTTCGGAGGTGGTGCCGGAGGTGACGACGACGGCTTTATCCTTCAGGTCCGGGAAATCTTTAATCGCGCCGCCTTTTTTCACCAGCAGACGGGTACCGACGACGAAAATCGTATCGGAGAAGGCCGCCTGTTTCTGGCGTTCAAGGTTGTTGGTGGTGGAGCCGCATTCGAAATCATACGTGCCGTTTTGCAGCAGCGGAATACGGTTTTGTGAGGTGACAGGGATCAGTTTGACCTGCAGATCCGGTTTGTTCAGCTTCTTCTTGATGGCATCAACGATCGCATTCGAGTAGTCCTGAGAGTAGCCAACGACCTGCTGCTTGTTGTCATAGTAAGAGAACGGAACGGATGATTCACGGTGACCAACGACGATAACGCCGTTTTTGGCAATTTTATCCAGAGTGCTCTGGCCAGCGGTGGATGCCGCATCTTCTGCATGCGCCACCCCAGCGGTGAGGCCCATGACCAGCATTGCTGCGGCCAGTTTACGTAATTGCATATCCGACTCCTTATCCTCAGCGCCGTCAGACGCTATTGATACCCATTGTGAATGTGTGTGCTTTTTTATCGCTGCCGTCTTTGCGTGCAGCATTTGTATGTGTTTGTTAGCATTTAGTTTGGCTTAATGTAAAGATTTTGCTCTTATATTGTTGATTTTTGCGAAGCGCACCGCACCATTTAAAGGCAAAAATCCCCCATTGCACCAAAATAGCGCCGCCTGACGATCGGTGGTGGTGCAACCGGGTTGTACCCCCGAGGATCGCGTTGCGACATGTATTTATTAAGCAATGGTCGTGCCAGAATGGATAAGAAGGGGAGATGACCGCGGCGACGAGTGCCGCCGCGGGAGAAGCAATTATTGACGGCGCTGGCGCAGGCTCATCAGCAGCGCAGCAAAGCCAAACAAGGCGGTTAACGCCCACAGCGGCCAGTTCCCCGTACGCGCGTACGGCGTCAGTCCTGCCGTTGGGGTCACTTTGGTGGTTAATACGGCGCGGGTGAACTGCGGGATCATCTCCTGTATTTCACCGCGTGGGCCGATGACCGCGGTAATGCCGTTATTGGTGCTGCGCAGCAGCGGACGGGCCAGCTCCAGCGCGCGCATTCGCGCCATCTGGAAGTGCTGCCACGGGCCGATAGATTTGCCGAACCATGCGTCATTCGAAATGGTTAACAGAAAATCCGTATCCGGGCGGAAGTTATCCCGCACCTGCTCGCCAAGAATGATCTCGTAGCAGATAGCCGCCGTCAGACGCATATTATGCGCCACCAGCTGCGGCTGCACGTACGGCCCGCGGCTGAAAGAGGACATTGGCAGGTCGAAGAACGGCGCCAGCGGACGCAGAATCGATTCCAGCGGCACAAACTCACCAAACGGCACCAGATGATTCTTGTTGTAGCGATTCTTTGAGTCGTAGCTGTATGGGTTATCTTTGCCCAGCGTAATAATGGTGTTGTACGTATCGTAGCGATTCCGCGCGTTCAGACGCGCATCGACGATGCCGGTGATCAGCGAGCTATTTTTCGACCGCATCAGGTCGTCCATCATGCTGAGGAAGCGCTGCTGGTTAATTTCCAGATCCGGAATCGCGGACTCCGGCCAGACGATCAGCTGCGATTTACCCATATGCGGCTGGGTGAGATCCAGATAGGTTTTCAGGGTGTTGAGTAGCTGATTCTGGTCCCATTTCATCGCCTGGGGGATATCGCCCTGTACCAGCGAAACCGTGGTCGCGCGCGCCGGCAGCGGTTGATACCACTGAATGTAGCGAAGCGGGAAGGGCAGGGCGAACAGCACGACGGCGGCAATCAGCGGCTTCCAGTTACGCTGCGCGATAGCCAATACCAGCAGGCCGCTGACGAGCATCAGCAGGAAGTTAATCGCCTCAACGCCCATCACGGGCGCCAGGCCTTTGAGCGGGCCGTCAATCTGACTGTAGCCGAACTGTAGCCACGGGAAGCCGGTCAGCACCCAGCCGCGCAGAAACTCGGTAACCTGCCATATCACCGGGGCGGCGATGGCAACGCGTATCCAGCTGGTTTTCGGCCACAGGCGCGAAAGAATGCCGGCAAATAATCCGGTATAGAGCGACAGATAGGCCGCCAGCAGAACCACCAGGAAAACGTTGACCGGACCGGGCATACCGCCGAACTGCGCGATGCTCACGTAGACCCAGTTAATACCGGAGCCGAACAGCCCTAATCCCCAGAAATAGCCAATCGCGGCGCTTTGCAGGGGACGTCGGTTGAGGGTTAAACCTTGCAGGCCAATTAACGAAATAAGGGCTGCGGGCCAGAAGTCATAAGGTGAAAAAGCCAGCGTTCCGCTGGCTCCGAATAACAGCGCCAGCAGCAAACGTACGCGCTGGCGTTCAATAAGAGAGGCAAATACCATTTAGGTTAATCGTCCCGTTGGATTAGTCTTCCAGCTTCGGCTGCGGGGCATCATCAGGAAGCTTTACATGTACCTGAATAATACGTCGACTGTCAGCCATTGCGACCTTGAATTGGTAACCATCAATGTCGATAGACTCGCCGCGGGCAGGCAGATGACCAAACGCCTGCATGACCAGACCGCCGATGGTGTCGACCTCTTCATCGCTGAAGTGGGTGCCATACGCTTCGTTGAAATCTTCGATTGAGGCCAGCGCGCGCACCGTCCACGTGTGGCGGCTCAGCTGACGGAAATCGATATCTTCTTCTTCGTCGTATTCGTCTTCTATTTCACCGACGATGAGCTCAAGGATGTCTTCAATGGTCACCAGACCTGAGACGCCGCCAAACTCATCGATAACGATAGCCATATGATAACGTTGGGAGCGAAACTCCTTCAGCATGCGGTCAACCCGCTTGCTCTCGGGCACGACAACCGCCGGACGCAACACTTTTTCCATGCTGAAGGCTTCGGCATCGCTGCGCATAAACGGCAGCAGATCTTTGGCCATCAGAATCCCTTCGATGTGATCTTTATCTTCGCTGATCACCGGGAAACGCGAGTGGGCCGATTCGATGATCACATCGAGGCACTCGTCCAGCGTCTGGTTGCGTTTCAGGGTAATCATCTGCGAGCGGGGGATCATGATGTCGCGGACGCGCTGGTCGGCGATATCCATTACCCCTTCGAGCATATCGCGCGTATCTTCGTCGATAAGGTCGTTTTGCCCGGAATCACGGATCAGCGCCAGCAGTTCGTCACGATTCTTGGGTTCACCGTGAAAGAGCTGGCTGAGTAACAGGGAGAAGAATCCCTTTTTGCTGTTTACTGTGTCGCTACTGTGTGAATTGTCGTCGCTCATGGCGTCGTATGGGTTCTCATGTTAGTTAAATAGTCGCTCGTCACGCGTATACTCAGCGCCCGGCATAGCGGCCAGTCGCCGGCAAAGCCGGCAACGGGTTATTCCTTCTCGGCAATGTACGGATCCTCATAGCCCAGAGCAAGCATTATCTCTGTTTCGAGGGATTCCATCTCTTCCGCTTCTTCATCAATGATGTGGTCATAGCCCAAAAGATGCAGGCTACCGTGGACCACCATATGCGCCCAGTGCGCTTCCAGCGGTTTACCTTGCTCTTTCGCTTCCTGTTCAACCACCTGACGGCAGATGACCAGGTCGCCAAGCAGCGGCATTTCGATACCCGGCGGGGCTTCGAACGGGAAAGAGAGCACGTTAGTCGGTTTGTCCTTCCCGCGATAGGTCAGGTTCAGCTCGTGGCTTTCCGCTTCATCAACCAGGCGAATCGTCAGCTCCGACTCTTCCTGAAACTGCGGGATAACGCTATCGACCCAGCGCTGAAACAGGGCTTCATCCGGCATTCCGCTGTTATCTTCGCAAGCCAGCTGTAAATCGAGAATGACCTGACTCATTTATGCTCCTGTTCCTGGGCTTCGCGTTTGCGCTCGGCGGCCAGTTCTGCTTTACGTTTCTGGTCTGCTTCTTCCCAGGCTTCATAGGCGTTAACGATGCGGGCGACCACCGGGTGGCGCACGACGTCTTCGCTATGGAAGAAGTTAAAGCTGATCTCATCGACTTCCGCCAGCACTTCAATCGCGTGGCGCAGGCCCGATTTGGTGCTGCGCGGCAGGTCAATCTGCGTGACGTCGCCGGTAATGACCGCCTTAGAGTTAAAGCCGATACGGGTCAGGAACATTTTCATCTGTTCA
Source organism: Klebsiella sp. CB_Kp196 (assembly GCF_040061575.1). Taxonomy (NCBI): domain Bacteria; kingdom Pseudomonadati; phylum Pseudomonadota; class Gammaproteobacteria; order Enterobacterales; family Enterobacteriaceae; genus Klebsiella; species Klebsiella sp. CB_Kp196. Next base: position 91,953 of record NZ_JBEAFH010000044.1, on the reverse strand, counting down.
ATGGTCGTGTTCTGGCTTTCGTCGAGAATGATAAACGCATCGTTCAGCGTACGGCCGCGCATATAGGCCAGCGGCGCGACTTCAATCACGTTGCGCTCAATCAACTTTTCGACTTTCTCGAAGCCGAGCATCTCGAACAGCGCGTCGTAAAGGGGCCGCAGGTACGGATCGACTTTCTGGCTCAAATCACCGGGCAGGAAGCCCAGTTTTTCGCCGGCCTCAACCGCCGGACGGGTCAGAAGAATACGGCGGATCTCCTGGCGCTCCAGCGCGTCTACCGCGGCGGCGACCGCCAGGTAGGTTTTCCCGGTCCCGGCAGGGCCGACGCCGAAGGTAATGTCGTGGTCGAGAATATTGGCGATGTACTGCGCCTGATTCGGCGTACGCGGCTTAATCACGCCGCGCTTGGTTTTGATATTGATGGCCTTACCGTAGTCCGGCACGCTTTCGGCGCTCTGCTCCAGCACGCGGGCTTCTTTGATCGCCAGATGAATTTGTTCCGGTTCAATATCCTGGATTTCGCCGCGCATCGGCGCGGTATCGACGTACAGACTGCGCAGGATATCCGCCGCAGCGGTGACGCAAATCGGCCGACCGGTCAGTTTAAAGTGGTTGTCACGACGGTTAATCTCGATGCCGAGGCGGCGTTCCAGCTGTTTAATGTTGTCATCAAACGGGCCGCACAGGCTCAGCAGACGGGCGTTGTCCGCGGGCTCAAGGGTGATTTCGCGAGTGTCTGTATTCAAGCTGTTCCTCTTATACATAGATAGCCGGAAGATAGCCGGTCAGGAAATTATTCACGTCATCGGAATATGGCGCAAGCATCGCTATAGATATTGGGTTCAGGAGAGGAAATACAAGGCCTGCCGGAGCCGGCAGGCCTGAACGGATTAAGGCTGGTAGATACCGACGCCAAGATCGTTTTCTTTACGGGTGCGGGCAATCACCGACTCCGGGGTTTCCGCGATGCGCAGACCCATTTCGTCCTCGGTGCGCACCACTTTACCGCGCAGGGAGTTTGTCCAGACGTCGGTGATCTCGACATCGACAAACTTGCCGATCATCTCAGGCGAGCCTTCGAAGTTCACCACGCGGTTATTTTCGGTGCGGCCAGACAGCTCCATGATGCTCTTACGTGAGGTGCCTTCCACCAGAATGCGCTGCACGGTGCCGAGCATACGGCGGCTCCAGGCCATCGCCTGCTGGTTGATGCGCTCCTGCAGAATATACAGACGCTGCTTCTTGTCCTCTTCCGGAACGTCGTCAACCATATCGGCCGCCGGTGTTCCCGGACGCGCGGAGAAGATGAAGCTGTAGCTCATATCGAAATTCACATCGGCAATCAGCTTCATGGTCTGCTCGAAATCCTGGGTGGTTTCGCCAGGGAAGCCGACGATGAAGTCGGAGCTGATCTGAATATCCGGACGCGCCGCGCGCAGTTTGCGGATAATCGCTTTATATTCCAGCGCCGTGTGGGTTCGGCCCATCAGGTTCAGTACGCGGTCGGAGCCGCTCTGTACCGGCAGGTGCAGGAAGCTGACCAGCTCCGGCGTATCGCGGTAAACCTCAATGATATCGTCGGTGAACTCGATGGGATGGCTGGTGGTAAAGCGGATCCGGTCGATACCGTCGATCGCCGCAACCAGACGCAGGAGATCGGCAAAGCTACCGGTGGTGCCGTCATAGTTTTCCCCGCGCCAGGCGTTTACGTTCTGCCCGAGCAGGTTGACTTCACGCACGCCCTGAGCCGCAAGCTGGGCGATTTCAAACAGGATATCGTCGCTTGGGCGGCTCACTTCCTCACCGCGGGTGTAGGGCACCACGCAGTAGGTGCAGTACTTGTTGCAGCCTTCCATGATGGAAACAAAGGCGCTTGGGCCTTCGGCGCGCGGTTCCGGCAGGCGGTCGAATTTTTCGATTTCCGGGAAGCTGATATCGACGACCGGGCTGCGGTTGCCTCGTACCGAGTTGATCATTTCCGGCAGACGGTGCAGGGTCTGCGGCCCAAAAATAATATCGACGTAGTGGGCGCGCTGGCGAATATGGTCGCCTTCCTGAGAGGCCACGCAGCCGCCAACGCCGATGATCAGGTTGGGATTCTTCTCTTTCAGCAGCTTCCAGCGTCCTAGCTGATGGAATACTTTTTCCTGAGCCTTCTCACGGATTGAGCAGGTATTGAGCAGCAGCACATCCGCTTCTTCCGCCACTTCAGTGAGTTGATACCCGTGGGTGGCATCCAGCAGATCGGCCATCTTTGATGAATCGTATTCGTTCATCTGACAGCCCCAGGTTTTAATATGGAGTTTTTTTGTCATCGACTTGCTCATGCTTAATTAGGTATACCCAAAGTCAGCGTCTTCACCGGATGTTGCTCTGCAATGTGAAGGGTGACGGATATAAAGCCAGGATTGCAGGGCGCGTATTGTAATGCTTTGACCGCGCCCTGACCAGTACGACCGTAATCACCACAAGCCGAATAAAAATCCGGTAAACTGAGGGGATTCGGGTTTAAGGATAATAGCCATGACAATTCATGCAACAGATGTCGTTATCGTCGGCGGCGGAATGGTTGGCGGCGCGCTCGCGCTTGGCCTGGCGCAGCTGGGCTTTACGGTGACGGTCATTGAAAAAAACGCGCCACCGGTTTTTGATGCGTCTTCACCGCCTGACGTGCGTATTTCGGCAATCAGCGCGTCATCGGTAGGGCTGCTGAGAGGCCTCGGCGTCTGGGACAGCGTGCGGTCCATGCGCGCCCATGCGTACCGCCAGCTAGAAACCTGGGAGTGGGAAAGCGCCCATGTTGTCTTCAATGCCGCGGAGCTGAAGCTGCCGGAACTGGGCTATATGGTGGAGAATAACGTCCTGCAGCGAGCCCTGTGGCAGGCGCTGGAAGCCCATGAGCGCATATCGCTGCAGGTGGGGACATCGCTCCAGGAGATGCGTCGGGAAGAAACGTACGCCTCCTTAACGCTGACCGACGGCAGCCAGCTTGATGCGCGGCTGGTGGTGGGTGCGGACGGCGCCAGTTCGCAGGTGCGTCAGCTGGCCGGAATCGGCATCCACGCGTGGCAGTATCAGCAATCCTGTATGTTGATCAGCGTACAGTGTGCGGACGATCCCGGCGACAGCACCTGGCAGCAGTTCACACCGGCGGGGCCGCGCGCGTTTTTACCGCTGTTCGATCATTGGGCCTCGCTGGTGTGGTACGACGCGCCGGCGCGGATCCGCCAGCTGCAGGGCATGAGCATGGCTCAGCTACAGCAGGAAATTACTCGCCACTTCCCGTCGCGGCTGGGAGAGATTACGCCGCTGAGCGCGGGCGCCTTCCCGCTCACCCGCCGCCACGCATTGCAGTATGTTAAGCCGGGGCTGGCGCTGGTGGGCGATGCTGCGCACACCATTCATCCGCTGGCGGGGCAGGGAGTTAACCTCGGCTATCGCGATGTCGATGCGCTGCTCGATATTCTTGGCAGAGCAAAAGCCCACGGCGAAGAGTGGGCCAGCCTGCCGGTACTTAAGCGCTACCAGACGCGCCGTCAGGCGGACAACTTTATTATGCAGTCTGGGATGGATCTGTTTTACGCCGGGTTTAGCAACGATCTGCCCCCGGTGCGTATGCTGAGAAACATTGGGCTGATGGCGGCCGAGCGCGCCGGCGGACTGAAGCGTCAGGCGTTGAAATACGCGTTGGGGCTATAATCCGCATTCAAAATAATCGCGCAAACAGCGTGTCTTTACCCTCTTTTTTGGGCAAGAATCCCTGATACCAGATACTGCCGCCAGAGGTTGTCAGGGATTCGCACTGCCACTGATTCGTGGCGAGCAAATAGAAGGAATAGGCGCTTTTACCTGACATATAGAGCAGGAACAGCAGCGCCAGCAGCGCAAGGATGGCAGTTACCGCGTCGCCTTCGGAAGACAGAACATCACAGGCAAGGATGGCGATACATGCTGCCTGAAGAATCATCTTGCTCGCAAAGCAGCGAAGAAAAAATTGCCGCGTTCTTTCTGTTGACCAAAAACAGGGATTCTTAATGACGTCTCTCTGCTCCTTAGCCGGGAAGCCATGAATGTAGGTTATCCAGCGGGTATCCTCGGTGAGCGTTAGCGCGAGGCCCGTTTCGTTGAGCCGATGCAGGCGCATGGATATGCCGACGGGAAAAAACAAACCAACCACGATGCTGTAGGTTAGTAAGGCTGAAATCCCGAACAGGCAGAAAGCGAAGCCGATCAGAAAAAAGAGCAAGGTTATGGTGCGGGTAAAGAGAGGGAAAACCTGATAGTTCATCGTAAATCCTTTTACTCATTGACTCTGTAATTTATCAGAGCTGAGAACGAGGTACACTTCAGGTCAGCTTTTTTCGGAATTCATAAAGCAAAAAGCCCGCCGAAGCGAGCTTTTTGCTTTTTGTTGGCTGGGGTACGAGGATTCGAACCTCGGAATGCCGGAATCAGAATCCGGTGCCTTACCGCTTGGCGATACCCCAATTTTACGTTGACCATTTCGTACCGGGGTCAAACCGGTGGCTTAGCGCCTGGAGATACTCCAACGGGTGCGCGCACAGCGTGGGCGACTTTTAAAATTGGCTGGGGTACGAGGATTCGAACCTCGGAATGCTGGTATCAGAAACCAGAGCCTTACCGCTTGGCGATACCCCAACAATTCTTTTGGATTTATCGAACTGAATCAATAATTCCTTTGTATGGTGGCTACGACGGGATTCGAACCTGTGACCCCATCATTATGAGTGATGTGCTCTAACCAGCTGAGCTACGTAGCCAAAATCTTACTCTATTTTCGATGGCTGGGGTACCTGGATTCGAACCAGGGAATGCCGGTATCAAAAACCGGTGCCTTACCGCTTGGCGATACCCCAATACCGTCGCGGTGAACCGCAAACATCGAAAATATGGCTGGGGTACCTGGATTCGAACCAGGGAATGCCGGTATCAAAAACCGGTGCCTTACCGCTTGGCGATACCCCAACAAAAATCTTTTACCGCAACGCGAACGAGTAAATGGTGCGGGAGGCGAGACTTGAACTCGCACACCTTGCGGCGCCAGAACCTAAATCTGGTGCGTCTACCAATTTCGCCACTCCCGCAAAAAAGATGGTGGCTACGACGGGATTTGAACCTGTGACCCCATCATTATGAGTGATGTGCTCTAACCAGCTGAGCTACGTAGCCATCTTTTTGCGCGTTACCTTATCGGCGTTGCGGGGCGCATTATGCGTATTGAGCCTTGAAGCGTCAACCCCTTTTTCATCGAAAATGGACTGAACGTAACTGTTTGGTTAGGTTGCGAACAGCGTGGTGCAATAATCGGCAATTATTGGTTATTTATCGTTTTTAACGGCTTAAATAAGGCACAAAACAAAAACGGACCCCGAAGAGTCCGTTTTGAAAACAGCGTCGGTTAGTAGGCCGACTGGTGTACGCCAACCGCGCGTCCCGACGGATCGTTCATTTTTTTGAAAGATTCGTCCCACTCAATCGCTTTTGCTGAAGAGCATGCGACGGAAGGGCCGCCAGGAACGCATTCGGCCGCGCTCGGTACCGGGAACAGCTCTTCGAAAATCTCACGGTACAGATACGCTTCTTTCGAGGAAGGCGTGTTGTACGGGAAGCGGAAGCTGGCGGTTTCCAGCTGCCGATCGGAAATCTGTTCAGCGGCCACTTCTTTTAAGGTATCGATCCAGCTGTAACCAACGCCATCAGAGAACTGTTCTTTCTGGCGCCAGGCGACGCTCGCCGGCAGGTAAGATTCAAAACATTCACGCAGGACATGTTTTTCCATTTTACCGTTGCCGCACATTTTATCCTGCGGGTTAATACGCATTGCCACGTCGAGGAATTTCTTATCCAGGAACGGGACGCGCGCTTCAACGCCCCAGGCGGACATCGCTTTGTTGGCGCGAGCGCAGTCAAACATATGCAGCGCCTGCAGTTTGCGCACGGTCTCTTCGTGCAGCTCTTTGGCGTTGGGCGCTTTATGGAAATAGAGGTAGCCGCCAAATACTTCGTCAGAACCTTCGCCGGACAGCACCATTTTGATGCCCATGGCTTTGATTTTACGCGACATCAGATACATTGGCGTTGACGCGCGAATCGTCGTCACGTCGTAGGTTTCAATGTGATAGATAACATCGCGAATCGCGTCCAGGCCTTCCTGCACCGTAAAGTGGATCTCGTGGTGTACGGTACCCAGATGGTTAGCCACTTCCTGCGCTGCTTTCAGATCGGGGGCGCCCTCCAGGCCGACGGCGAAGGAGTGCAGCTGCGGCCACCAGGCTTCTGATTTTTCCTGATCTTCGACGCGGCGCGCGGCATATTTTTTGGTGATGGCGGAAATCACCGATGAATCCAGGCCTCCGGAGAGCAGTACGCCGTACGGAACATCGGACATCAGGTGGCTTTTCACCGATTCTTCCAGCGCCTGACGCAGTTCGTTTTTGTCCGTGACGTTGTCTTTGACCGCGTCGTAGTCGAACCAGTCGCGCTGGTAGTACTCGCGGATTTCGCCATCTTTGCTCCACAGGTAGCTGCCTGCCGGGAACTCTTTAATCGTGCGGCAAACCGGAACCAGCGCTTTCATTTCAGAGGCAACGTAGAAGTTGCCGTGTTCGTCGTGACCCATATACAGCGGGATGATGCCGATGTGGTCGCGACCAATCAGATACGCGTCTTTTTCGCTGTCGTAGAGAGCGAAAGCAAACATCCCCTGCAAATCGTCGAGTAAGTCCGGGCCTTTTTCCTGATATAGCGCGAGGATAACTTCGCAGTCGGAACCGGTCTGGAACGCATAGCGGTCGCCGTATTCCGCGCGCAGCGCCTGGTGGTTGTAGATTTCACCGTTGACGGCGAGAGCGTGAGTTTTAGCGGCGTTATACAGCGGCTGCGCGCCGGCGTTGACGTCGACGATTGACAGGCGTTCATGCGCCAGGATGGCTTTATCACAGGCATAGACGCCGGACCAGTCCGGACCACGGTGGCGCATCAGTCGGGAAAGCTCCAGTGCCTTTTTACGCAGCTCACCCGCGTCAGTTTTAATATCCAGTACGCCAAAAATCGAACACATAGCCTTCTCCGTTACCCTGTCTTGTTTGATGTTGTGCAGACTTCGTCTTATTGCGAAGCCTCAGTGCATGCTTTGAGAAAATGCCGCAAAGGCGCGGAGGGCGCAAGGGGTTTACGGCAGTAAAAGGAAATAATGCAATTGTGATTGTCGAATAGTGAAAAAAGAGTACGTTTTGAGCACTTTTGTTGCTGAATATTTAGTGATGGCGCTTTTTTTTTAGATAAAAGCGTTCAGGAGAGGCTTAGAAATAAGAAACCACGTCGCAGGACGTGGTTTTATTTAGAAGATATCGATTTCCGCAACGGAGGGATAAATCCAGGAAGGGCGGAACGGCATGCTGTCGATATCATCGAGCGTGGCAACGCCCGAAAGCACCAGAATGGTTTCCAGACCGGCCTGGAAGCCCGCCAGAATATCCGTTCGCAGGTTATCGCCGACGATCACCGTCTGTTCCGAATGCGCCTGCATTTTATTGAGCGCGGAGCGGATAATCCACGGGCTCGGTTTCCCCACGTAGAACGGCTTACGACCGGAGATTTTTTCTATACCGGCGCACAGCGCCCCGCAGGCCGGGTAGTAGCCGCGACCGTGGGTATCCGGGTTAGTGGCGATAAAGCGCGCGCCGTTGGCGACAAAAAAAGCGGCCTTATGCATCATCTCCCAGTTAAAGGAGCGCGTCTCACCGACGATAACAAAATCCGGATTGACGTCGGTGATGGTAAAGCCGGCTTTGTACAGTTCGTGAATCAGCGCGCCTTCCCCGACCACATAGGCTTTTTTGCCTTCCTGGCGACGCAGAAAATCCGCCGTGGCCATTGCTGAGGTATAAAAGGCGGTATCAGGAACATCGATTCCCGCCGTCGCAAAGCGGTTTGCCAGATCCTGACCGGTTTGAGAAGGGTAGTTGGTCAGCATCACCAGCGGCATCTCTTTCTCGAGTATGCGTTTGATGAATTCAGCGGCGCCCGGCACGGCCACATTGTCGTGCATCAGCACGCCGTCAATATCACAAATTACGTTTTGAATGGTCATGAACTGTCCGACATCGTTGGAGAAAGGCGAAACTATAAAGCGGCTTTAGCTTTCCAGCAAACGCTGGAGCAGAGTCCCGTTGAGCATCGCACGCTTTACCAGGGCAAAAGCGCCAATGGCTGAGCGATGATCGAGCGTGGATCGCACTACCGGCAGGTTTTTGCGAAACGCCTTCAGCGCCTGGGTATTAATACAGCCTTCGATTGCCGGCAGAAGGACTTTTTCCGCTTCCACGATCTCCCCGGCAATCACCACTTTTTGCGGATTAAACAGGTTAATGGCGATAGCGATGGTTTTACCCAGATGGCGGCCAACGTGCTCGATCACCTCACAGGCCAGCGCATCGCCTTTATTCGCGGCTTTGCAGATCGTTTTGATCGAACAGTCATCGAGGGAGATTTTGCTCTGATAACCCTGTTCCAGCAGATGACGAACGCGATGTTCAATAGCGGCATTGGCGGCGACGGTTTCCAGACAGCCGAAGTTACCGCAGTGGCAGCGCTCGCCTAACGGGTCGACCTGGATATGGCCGATTTCCCCGACGTTACCGTTACGGCCAATAAAAATCCGCCCGTTGGAGATGATCCCTGCGCCGGTTCCGCGATGTACGCGCACCAGAATGGAGTCTTCACAGTCGTGGCTCGCACCAAAGTAGTGCTCCGCCAGCGCGAGGCTACGAATATCGTGGCCGACGTAGCAGGTAACTTTAAAGCGTTTTTCCAGCGCTTCAACCAGCCCCCAGTTTTCCACCTGAATATGCGGCATATAGCGAATGACGCCGCTTTCCGGATCGACCAGCCCCGGCAGGATCACCGAAATGGCGATCAGCTCGCGGATTTTACGCTGACAGCTCTCCATAAAGGTGGCGATGATGTTAAGCAGGGCGTGTTCCAGCGTTTCCTGGGTTCTTTCCGGCAGCGGGTAGTGCTCTTCTTCAAGAGTCTTGCTGCTTAAATCATAGAGGGTCAGGGTGGCGTCGTAGCGGCCAAGGCGTACGCCGATGGCGTGGAAGCCGCGGGTTTCGGCAACAATGGAGATGGCGCGGCGGCCCCCGGTGGAGGCCTGCTGATCGACTTCTTTGATCAGTCCGCGTTCAATAAGCTGACGCGTAATTTTGGTTACGCTGGCAGGGGCAAGCTGGCTTTGTTCCGCAATCTGGATACGCGAGATGGGGCCGTGCTGATCGATGAGCCGATAGACGGCCGCGCTGTTCAGCTGTTTTACGAGATCGACGTTACCAATTTGAGCCTGTCCGCCTGCTGTCATACTTTTACTTACTCAGTGACGACCTCGTTACCATTAACGATGGTCTTGGTGATTTTATAATCACGGGTGAATGCGGTCAGGTTAGCGACCATCCCCGGGGCAATGCTGCCTAACTGTTTGTCTACGCCAATGGCGCGGGAAGGGTAGAGCGTCGCCATACGCAACACTTCATCCAGCGCGATGCCGCAATGCTCAACGAGGTTACGCACCCCTTCAATCATGGTCAATGAAGAGCCGCTGAGGGTACCGTTCTCATCTACGCACAGGCCGTTCCGGTAGTATATTGTTTTACCGGCAAAAATGAACTGCTCAATATTGGCACCCGCCGGCGCCGTCGCGTCGGTAACCAGACACAGCTTGTCGCCTTTCAAGCGTTTAGCGAGGCGCACGTTAGCGAAATCGACGTGCATACCATCGACGATGATGCCGCAGTAGACATCCGGCTCGTCGAAAATCGCGCCAGCCAGGCCCGGCTCACGGCCGGTAATATACGGCATGGCGTTAAACAGATGGGTAGCAAAGGTAATCCCGGCGCGGAAACCGATTTTCGCTTCTTTAAGCGTCGCGTTGGAGTGACCGGCGGAGACGATGATGCCGGCGGCCACCAGTTTGCGGATAACCTCCGGTTCCACCCGTTCCGGCGCAAGCGTGATTTTGGTTATCACGTCCGCGTTTTCGCACAGGAAATCCACCAGCGCGGCATCCGGTTTGCGTACGTAGTCCGGGTTGTGGGTGCCTTTTTTAACAATATTCAGCCACGGGCCTTCAAGATGCAGACCCAGCGCCTGGTTAGGATGTTTTTGCAGGTATTCGCGCATCACGCGTACGCCCTGTTTCATCAGGTCGTCGCTGGAGGTGATCAGCGTGGGCAGATAGCTGGTGCAGCCGGAGCGTTCATTGGCCTTCTGCATAATCTCCAGCGTTTCAACGGTGACCGCGTCCGCCGTGTCGTTGAACTGCACGCCGCCGCAGCCGTTAAGCTGGACGTCGATAAAACCGGGGGCAAGGATCGCGCCATCAACCGAGCGCTGTTCGATCCCGGTGGGCAGTTCAGTCTGAGGACAGATACGTTCGATAAGGCCATTGGCGATAACAATCGCATGGTCATCCAGAATTTCATGACCGGTATAAATCCGGCCTTGGGTTAATGCATACATTACGACCCCCGGTTGTCAAAAATGGTTGTCCCGCGGGGGCAGCCGCGGGACGAGACTACATTACAGACCTTTGATATTTTCGGCTTCTAACTCGTTGAAATATTTCAGTGTCTTAACTTTCAGTTCCATGGTGGACGGCTCATCGCAGACCACAACCGCTTTCGGGTGCAGCTGCAGACAGGTAATGGTCCACATATGGTTTACGTTGCCTTCCACCGCCGCCTGCAGCGCCAGCGCTTTCTGATGACCCAGCACCAGAATCATCACTTCCTCCGCGTCCAGCAGCGTGCCCACGCCAACGGTCAGCGCGTACTTAGGCACCTGGTCAACGTCACCGTCGAAGAAACGGGAATTCGCTACGCGAGTATCATGGGTCAGGGTTTTGATGCGTGTGCGTGAAGCCAAAGAAGAGGCTGGTTCGTTGAAAGCGATGTGGCCATCGTTACCCACGCCGCCCATAAACAGGTGGATTTTACCGTAAGAACGAATTTTTTCTTCATAGCGACGGCATTCTGCATCAATATCCGGCGCGTTACCATTCAGCAGGTTAATATTTTCCGCCGGGATATCAACGTGATCAAAGAAGTTGCGATGCATAAAGCTATGATAGCTTTCCGGATGCTCTTTCGGCAGCCCAACGTACTCATCCATGTTGAAGGTGACAACATGCTTAAAGCTAACCTGGCCTGCTTTGTGCATCTCAACCAGGGCTTTATAAGCGGTCAGAGGCGTACCGCCGGTAGGCAGGCCCAGGACAAACGGACGGTCCGCAGTCGGTTTGAACGCATTGATGCGGTTAACGATATGCCGGGCAGCCCATTTACCGACTTGTTCAGCTGTTACCAGGGGGATCAGTCTCATTGTTCACCTCTATAGTTAAATTAGAACCTGGCGGATTGGCGCCAGCATACTATTAAGAGTATCGCAGCAACTGCGCCGAGCGGGGTCAATCCGTGTTGATTTTTTGAATGATAAAATAAGTTTTCGTTGTTAGCCAGTCAAAGGCGGAGGTGAATACGATATTTGGTGACTATTGTCACAAAAAATACCCATTTAATTTGCGAGACGAATTAATTTTTCAGACACTTTGCAGGTAAGTTAAAAATTTAACCAGGTTACACAATAATAAAGTGGCTTTAATGAGCCTTATCGGGGTCTCATAGGGGGAATAAGATGAATATTTTAGGTTTTTTTCAGCGACTCGGTAGGGCGTTACAGCTCCCTATCGCAGTGCTACCGGTCGCGGCGCTGCTGCTGCGATTCGGTCAACCGGATCTGCTTAACATTTCGTTTATCGCCCAGGCGGGCGGGGCAATCTTTGACAACCTGGCGCTGATTTTCGCTATCGGCGTCGCATCCAGCTGGTCGAAAGACAGCGCCGGTGCCGCAGCGCTGGCGGGGGCGGTAGGTTACTTCGTGTTGACGAAAGCGATGGTCACCATCAACCCGGCCATCAACATGGGCGTCCTGGCGGGTATCATTACCGGTCTGGTTGGCGGTGCCGTCTATAACCGCTGGTCGGGTATCAAACTGCCTGACTTCCTGAGCTTCTTCGGCGGCAAACGCTTTGTACCTATCGCAACCGGCTTCTTCTGCCTGGTGCTGGCAGCCATCTTCGGCTACGTCTGGCCGCCGGTGCAGAACGCCATCCATGCAGGTGGTGAATGGATTGTGGGCGCGGGCGCGCTCGGCTCCGGTATCTTTGGTTTCATCAACCGTCTGCTGATCCCGACGGGTCTGCATCAGGTGCTGAACACCATCGCCTGGTTCCAGATTGGTGAATTCACCAACGCTGCTGGCGCCGTGTTCCACGGTGATATCAACCGCTTCTATGCGGGTGACGGCACCGCGGGGATGTTCATGTCCGGCTTCTTCCCGATCATGATGTTCGGTCTGCCGGGTGCGGCGCTGGCGATGTATTTCGCGGCCCCGAAAGAGCGTCGTCCGATGGTCGGAGGTATGCTGCTGTCGGTTGCCATCACCGCATTCCTGACCGGTGTGACTGAGCCGCTGGAATTCCTGTTCATGTTCCTGGCGCCGCTGCTGTATCTCCTGCACGCCATCCTGACCGGTATCAGCCTGTTCGTTGCGACGGCGCTGGGTATCCACGCGGGCTTCTCTTTCTCTGCAGGCGCCATCGACTATGTGCTGATGTACAGCCTGCCGGCAGCCAGTAAAAACGTCTGGATGCTGATTGTGATGGGCGTTGTGTTCTTTGTTATCTACTTCCTGTTGTTCAGCGCGGTAATCCGCATGTTCAATCTGAAAACGCCGGGTCGTGAAGATAAAGTGGATGACGTAGTCACTGAAGAGGCCAACAGCAATACCGAAGAAGGTTTAACCCAGCTGGCGACCAACTACATCGCGGCGGTCGGCGGTACGGATAACCTGAAAGCGATTGATGCCTGTATTACCCGTCTGCGTCTGACCGTGGCGGACTCTGCGCTGGTTAACGACGCGGCCTGTAAGCGCCTCGGCGCTTCCGGTGTGGTTAAACTGAACAAGCAGACCATCCAGGTTATCGTGGGTGCGAAAGCCGAATCCGTCGGCGATGAAATGAAGAAAGTGGTTGCCCGTGGCCCGGTTGCCGCGGCGGCTGCAGCGTCTCACAGCGCACCCGTAGCCGCTCAGGCTGCTAAACCGCAGGCTGTCGCTAACGCGAAAACCGTCGAAGCGCTGGTTTCGCCGATTACCGGCGACATTGTAGCGCTGGAGCAGGTACCGGATGAAGCGTTCGCCAGCAAAGCCGTCGGCGACGGCGTGGCGGTGAAACCGACCGATAAGATTGTTGTTGCGCCGGCGGCAGGCACCGTGGTGAAGATTTTCAACACCAACCATGCTTTCTGTCTGGAAACTGAAAACGGTGCGGAAATCGTCGTCCATATGGGTATCGATACCGTCGCGCTTAACGGCCAGGGCTTTAAACGTCTGGTGGAAGAGGGTGCGGAAGTGAAAGCGGGTCAGCCGATTCTGGAACTGGATCTTGAGTTCCTGAACGCTAACGCGCGCTCGATGATTAGCCCGGTCGTATGCAGCAATAGCGACGACTACAGCGCGCTGGTTATTCAGGCAACCGGTAAAGTGGTTGCAGGCCAGACGCCGCTGTACGAAATTAAAGGCAAATAAGACTCCTGAGTGGCGTTTATGCCTCAGCGGCGCAGCGAAACCTGCGCCGCTTTTTTTTACCGCAAACACCCCCATAATCTCCTTCCGATCGCTATTTTGCGTAACTAATAGTTGTCTCTACGCCCTGCTTGTAAGATCATGTGCCGTTATACGTTGTTTACGCTTTGAGGAACCCACGATGAGTGAGGCAGAAGCCCGCCCGACTAACTTTATTCGTCAGATCATTGATGAAGATCTGGCTACTGGTAAGCACACCACCGTTCATACCCGTTTTCCACCGGAACCGAACGGCTATCTGCACATTGGCCACGCGAAGTCTATTTGCCTGAACTTTGGTATCGCTCAGGATTACCAGGGCCAATGCAACCTGCGTTTCGATGACACCAACCCGGTGAAGGAAGATATCGAATACGTTGAGTCGATTAAAAACGACGTGCAGTGGTTAGGTTTCCACTGGTCCGGGGATGTTTGCTACTCGTCTGATTATTTCGATCAGCTGCACCAGTATGCGGTTGAACTGATCAATAAAGGTCTGGCCTACGTTGACGAACTGTCAGCGGAAGAGATCCGTGAGTACCGCGGCACGCTGAAAGAGCCGGGTAAAAATAGCCCGTACCGCGATCGCAGCGTGGAAGAGAACCTGGCGCTGTTTGAAAAAATGCGCAGCGGTGGATTTGCCGAAGGTAAAGCCTGCCTGCGCGCGAAAATCGACATGGCCTCTCCGTTTATCGTGATGCGCGATCCGGTGCTGTACCGCATTAAGTTTGCCGACCATCACCAGACCGGAAGCAAGTGGTGCATCTACCCGATGTACGACTTTACCCACTGCATCAGCGATGCGCTGGAAGGGATTACCCACTCGCTGTGTACTCTCGAGTTCCAGGATAACCGCCGCCTGTACGATTGGGTGCTGGATAACATCAGCATCCCCGTGCATCCGCGCCAGTATGAATTCTCGCGCCTCAACCTCGAATACACCGTGATGTCCAAGCGTAAGCTGAATCAGCTGGTGACCGAGAAGCACGTTGAGGGCTGGGATGACCCGCGTATGCCGACCATTTCCGGTCTGCGCCGTCGCGGCTATACCGCTGAATCCATCCGCGAGTTCTGCAAACGCATCGGCGTGACCAAGCAGGACAACACCATCGAAATCGCTTCGCTGGAATCCTGCATCCGTGAAGATCTGAACGAAAACGCCCCGCGCGCGATGGCCGTTATCGACCCGGTTAAGCTGGTTATCGAAAACTATCCGCAGGGCGGCAGCGAAATCGTGACCATGCCGAATCATCCGAATAAACCGGAGATGGGCAGCCGCGAGGTGCCGTTCAGCGGCGAAATCTGGATCGATCGCGCCGACTTCCGCGAAGAAGCGAACAAGCAGTACAAGCGTCTGGTGCTGGGCAAAGAAGTTCGCCTGCGTAACGCTTACGTGATCAAAGCGGAGCGCGTGGAGAAAGATGCGGAAGGCAACATCACCACTATCTTCTGCACCTACGATGCCGATACCCTGAGCAAAGATCCGGCCGACGGCCGCAAGGTGAAGGGCGTGATTCACTGGGTGAGCGCGGCGCACGCGCTGCCGGTAGAAATCCGCCTGTACGATCGCCTGTTCAGCGTACCGAACCCGGGCGCGGCGGAGGACTTCCTCTCGGTGATGAATCCGGAGTCGCTGGTGATCAAACAGGGTTTTGCCGAGCCGAGCCTGGCGCAGGCGCAGCCGGAAAAAGCGTATCAGTTCGAGCGCGAAGGTTATTTCTGCCTGGATAGCCGCTATGCAACCGCAACCCAGCTGGTGTTTAACCGCACCGTCGGTCTGCGCGACACATGGGCGAAAGTCGGCGCGTAGCTACCCGCCGTTATTGAGAACGCCGCTTACTGCGGCGTTTTTTTTATTCAGAATCAGAGAATTAAATCCTCATATTTTTGCGATGCGAATTAATCTTGTTTACAGATTGTAATAACCGCTTTTTTTAACCCTTTCCATCTATTGCATATAAATATGTAATCGCTTTCATTTCCCCTAATTTTCTCTTTTTTTGCAAGCACTTCACCCGAAAAAAGTGTGACATCTACGACTGAAACAAAAAGACATAAATTATGTGCGCTTTGTCATAATCTTCATCTTTGGTCGGCGAAAGAGATTGATAATTCGCGTCACGAAAAATAGTCTATACCTAGTGGTTATGCGAATTTTTACCGCACCACTTTTTAAGCAGTCTTATTTTATTTTTTTGCGCGTTGCCATTGGTAACCGCACTTTAAAACGTCAAAGAGGATATGCATATGCGTACGTTTAGTGGCAAACGTAGTACGCTGGCGCTGGCTATTGCCGGTGTCACAGCCCTGTCAGGATTTGCAATGGTGCCGGATGCAAAAGCAGAAGGGTTCATTGATGATTCAACGTTAACCGGCGGCATCTATTACTGGCAGCGTGAGCGCGACCGTAAAGATGTGACCGACGGCGATAAATATAAAACTAACCTGTCGCACTCCACCTGGAACGCCAACCTCGACTTCCAGTCCGGCTATGCCGCCGATATGTTCGGTATTGACGTTGCTGCCTTTACCGCCATCGAAATGGGCGAAAGCAGCGAGAGCGGTCACCCGAACGAAATCGCTTTCTCCTCGCGCAATAAAACCTACGATGAAGACTATTCCGGCGATAAGAGCGGGATCAGCCTGTATAAAGCAGCCGCAAAATTTAAATTTGGCCCGACCTGGGCGCGCGCGGGCTATATTCAGCCAACCGGCCAGACGCTGCTGGCACCGCACTGGAGCTTTATGCCGGGTACCTATCAGGGGGCTGAAGCCGGTGCGAACTTTGACTACGGCGATGCGGGCGCGCTGAGTTTCTCCTATATGTGGACGAACGAATATAAAGCGCCGTGGCACATTGAGATGGATGAGTTCTACCAGAACGACAAGAAAACCAAGGTGGATTACCTTCACTCTCTTGGCGCCAAATATGATTTTAAAAACGACCTTGTGCTGGAAGCGGCGTTTGGTCAGGCACAGGGTTATATCGACCAGTATTTTGCCAAGGCCAGCTATAAGTTTGATGTTGCAGGCACGCCGTTAACCACCAGCTATCAGTTCTACGGCACCCGCGATAAGGTCAGCAACGGCGGGGTTAACGATATCTATGACGGTACCGCGTGGCTGCAGGCATTGACCTTTGGCTATAAGGTTGCCGACGTTCTGGACCTGCGTCTGGAAGGAACCTGGGTTAAAGCTGATGGTCAGCAGGGCTACTTCCTGCAGCGTATGACGCCAACTTACGCATCGTCTAACGGGCGACTGGATATCTGGTGGGATAACCGTTCGGACTTCAACGCCAACGGTGAAAAAGCGGTGTTCTTCGGCGCGATGTATGACATGAAGAACTGGAACATGCCGGGCTGGGCCTTCGGCGCCTCCTACGTTTATGCCTGGGATGCGAAGCCGGGGAGAATGTCCTCGCCTGATGCGTACTACAACCCGGATAAACGCCTGGAAGAGTCCGCCTATAGCCTGGATGCCATGTACACCGTTCAGGAAGGACGCGCTAAGGGCACGCTGTTCAAACTCCACTTTACGCAATACGACAACCACTCCGATATCCCAAGCTGGAGCGGTGGTTACGGCAACATCTTCCAGGATGAGCGCGACGTGAAGTTCATGGTTATCGCTCCGTTCACCATTTTCTGATGCCACTGCGGCGGGGGAAACCCGCCGCAATTTCCCGAGGTTCATGATGAAAAAGTTAATACTTGTCGCCATTATGGCAGCAGGTCTGGTTGCCTGTACCCAGTCGCCAGCGCCTAAGGAAGACTCAAAGTTAAAAGATGCCTACAGCGCCTGCATTAATACCGCAGAGGGCAATCCGGATAAAGTTGAAGCCTGTCAGAGCGTACTGAACGTGCTGAAGCAGGAGAAACAGCATCAGCAGTTCGCGACCCAGGAAAGCGTGCGGGTGCTGGATTATCAGCAGTGTATCCAGGCGCGCAAAACCGGGAACGATCAGGCTGTAGAGGCGCGCTGCGACCAGATCTGGAAAGAGATCCACAGCAACAATACGCCGCGTTAAGCCAGACGGCGGCAAGCAAACGGGCGGAGCGTCAACTCCGCCCGTTGCTATTTTAGCGGGGTATTTCTGCCGGCTGGTAGCCGCGGCCCAGGCGTACGAAGAGCATCGCGGTAGCGGCCAGGCCGCATAGCGCGGCGCACATCAGCCACCAGCCCGGCGAGCTTTTATCGCCCGTTATCTCGACCAGCGCGGTGGAAATGGCCGGCGTCAGGCCGCCGAAGATCGCGGTGGCGAGGCTAAAGGCCAGTGAAAAACCCACGGTGCGGACGTAGACCGGCATCACTTCCGTCAGGGCGGCCACCATCGCGCCGTTATACATACCAAAGAAGAACGAGAACCAGAGCAGGACCAGCGTCATGCGGGTGAAATCCGGCGCGGCGGTGAGCCAGTGCATGACCGGCCAGGTAGTGAGCAGCGCCAGCAGGGTTATGCCCATCAGCACCGGCCGACGGCCTATTCTGTCAGAAATTGCGCCGCCAATCGGTAACCAGATAAAGTTAGAGATGCCGACCAGCATGGTCACCAGCAGACTGTCGCGGGCGCTCAGATGCAGAACGGCTCTACCGTAGGTCGGCGTATAGACGGTAATAAAATAAAAGGTGGTGGTAGTCATCGCCACCAGCAAGGTCCCCGCCGTGATGATGCGCCAGTTTTTGGCAATCGTGCTCAGGATCTCCCGCGTGTCAGGGCGATGCTTGCGCTGCAGAAAGGCTTCGGTTTCCTGCAACGAACGCCGCAGCACAAAAATCAGCGGAATAATCATACAGCCAATAAAGAAGGGAATACGCCAGCCCCATTCGGCAATCTCATCGTGGCCGAGCGTTTCATTCAGCGCATAACCAATCAACGCCGCGAAGACGATAGCCACCTGCTGGCTGGCGGATTGCCAGCTGGTATAGAACCCTTTTTTCCCCGGCGTGGCGATTTCCGACAGATAGACCGACACGCCGCCGAGCTCGACGCCCGCCGAGAATCCCTGCAGCAGGCGACCCACTAATACCAGAACGGGGGCGAGAATGCCGATGGTTTGATAGCCGGGAACCAGCGCTATCAGCAGCGTCCCGCAGCCCATAATCGCCAGCGTCACCATCAGCCCTTTACGCCGTCCGATCCTGTCAATATAGGCCCCCAGCACTATCGCGCCGATGGGGCGCATCAGAAAGCCCGAACCAAACACGGCGAAGGTCAGCATTAACGCCGCAAACTCGCTCTCCGCCGGAAAGAACGTTCTGGCGATATAGGTGGCGTAAAAGCCAAACAGAAAAAAGTCGAATTGTTCGAGAAAATTACCGCTGGTCACGCGGAGAATGGCGCCAAAGGTACCGGCGCGCGATGAGGGTTGCGTCATAGGGGTTGCTCTCCATTGTCTTTATCTTGTTTTTATAGAGGTAAGATGAGCGGACTAGTCGCCTGCGACTGCCGCCTGTTTTCCGCGCCGTTTCTCAATCGCCCACTTGAGTAACGCCGCACAGCGATAAAATCCGTGGGCGAATTTTCCGTATGGCAGGGTCAAAAACAGCGCCATGACCACGCCGAGGTGAATGGCAAGCAGAATGCCCATCCACGAGGTGTCTCGTCCCGCCAGCAGGGCGAGGCCGGTGAAGCTGGTCAGCAGCAGCAGCAGAATAAAGCCGCGATCCATGGGTTTTTGCCGCGGGTCGCCGTGCAGCGGCGAGCGGCGCAGGTTCAGCCATAGCAAACCCGCCGGGCCCACCAGCAGGCCGATGCCGCCGAGCGTGCCCAGCACAACCGGTACGCTGAAGAACGGGTAGGGGGCCTCCCAGCCGGCGATATAGTGATAACCCGTGGCTACCACTGTGGCGGCGAAACAGAGCAGAAACCCGTAGAAGGTAAAGTGATGGAAACGGCGGCGCAGCAGGGTAAACGCGTCATCGGCCTCGTTGCAGCCCTTACCGTGCCCGCCGTCGAGATACTTCAGCGTGAGCGCATTATGCGAGGCTTCAGCGATGTCGATGGCCTGAGGCTGACCCGGCGAGATCTCGCGCCAGAAGCGGATCACCCCGGCCATCAGTAACCCCATGGCCAGTATGAAGACCGTGCCAAACATCCACGCCAGCAGGTTATGGGGAAAAATCTGGTAGAAATCGCCGGCCAGCGGTGGATGAAGCAGGGAGCCTTTGAGCCCCATCGCCAGCAGCAGAAAGAGGATCAGCCCGCCGACCAGCGCCAGTACCGTGGTTACGCCGGCCCGACGATACAGGCTGCCGAAAGCCGCGGGCTGAGCATAGTGTTGATAGGTCTCCAGGCGCACTTCCGCCATCGCCTTCGGGACATTAATGGCAAACTCGTGCGGAGGCGCGTACTGGCAGGCATGCAGGCAGGCGCCGCAGTTATGGCACAGGTTGGCCAGGTAGTTTATATCCGCTTTGCCAAAAGCCAGGCGCTGGGTCATGGCCGGAAACACGGCGCAAAACCCTTCGCAATAGCGACAGGCATTACAGACCTGCATCACCCGTTCAACTTCCGCTTCCGACTCGGTGATGATTTGCGCGTCAATGATCAGCATTTCAAGCGATTTCATGGTGTGTCTCCTGCTGTGCCGCGCGGGCGGCCTGCTGGCCGGCAATACGGCCGAACGTCGTACCGATGGACATGCCCACGCCGGCGGTATACCCCTTGCCCAGCACGTTGCCGGCCATCATTTCGCCGGCGACGAACAGGTTGCGGCTCGGCTTGCCCGCAAAATGGACGGCGGCGCGTTCATTAACGTACAGCCCAAGGTAGGTAAAGGTGATCCCCGGCCGTAGGGCATAGCCGTAGTAGGGCGGGGTATCGATGGGCCGCGCCCAGTGGGTTTTCGGCGGCGTCAGGCCGGATGTCGCGCAGTTATCAAGGCGGGTATGATCGAACTGGCCCGGCGTACAGGCGGCATTGTAGCGGGCGATGGTTTGCGCCAGGCGTTCCGCGTCCAGCCCCAGCTGGCGAGCCAGCTCTTCAATGGTATTGGCCTGGGCGCCGGGGAAAACGGGCGGCATAAAGTGGCCGATCGCTTTGCTGTCGATGATCGAGTAGCCGATTTGCCCCGGCTGGTGGGCGACCAGCCTGCCCCAGATGGCATAGCGTTTGGGCCAGAAATCTTCCCCTTCATCATAAAAGCGCCCGGCGTTGCGGTTGACGACCACCCCCAGCGATACGCAGTCCACGCGCGTGCAGATGCCGCCATCGTAGAGCGGCGCCCGGGCGTCAATGGCGACGCAGTGGGATTGCGAAGGATCGCCGATGATGTCAGCCCCGGCGTCAATCATAAACTTGAGCAGCACGCCCTGATTGAAACGAGTGCCGCGAATGAGAAAATTATCGGCTGGCCATTCACCGCGCTCGTTCTGTCCCCATGCTTCATGCAGCCACTCGCGGTTAGATTCAAATCCGCCGGCGGCGAGGACGCAGGTTTTGGCGACGATCCTCTCTTCGCCCGCCAGCGCGGCGACGAATTCGCCGTTATCTAATTCGAGCGCCTGTACCGGCGTGTTGTAGCGGATCTTTACGCCCATCTGCTCCGCGCTACGGTAATAGGCATTTATAAGAGCTTTGCCGCCGCCCATAAAAAAGGCGTTGGTGCGGGCCACGTGCAGGGCTCCGGAGAGCGGCGGCTGAAAGTTAACCCCGTGCTGGCGCATCCAGTCCCGGCACTGCGATGAGGTGCGGATCACCAGGCGCGCCAGCGCTTCGTTGGTGTTGCCCTCGGTGACGCGCAGCAGGTCCTGCCAGTACTCTTCTTCCGGGTAGCTGTCGACCAAAACATCCTGCGGAGCATCGTGCATACAGCGAAGATTCCGCGTGTGCTGAGAGTTGCCGCCTCGCCATTCCCGCGGCGCGGCCTCCAGCAGCAGCACGGACGCGCCAGCTTCCCGGGCGGTTAAGGCGGCGCATAGCGCGGCATTGCCGCCGCCAATGACCAGTACATCCACCATTTATGGCTCCATTACGCTTTGCTTGATTGTTAAATTTGTAATGGAAATGTATGCGTTACGGTTGGCTGGACGCTATGGCGTATTGCTAAAGGGGGGTTTAGTTTGCGTAAAGGCTGGCGCCGGGCCAGCGACCTGACTCAACCAGCTGACGCATGACTTTCGCCAGTATTACGCGGGCCGCAAGGCCTGCCGGAGTCAGTTCATCATCGGAAAGGCTGACGAGAAAATTAGGTCGACTAAGTATCGGATTGTCGACGCCGATCACTCTCAGGGACTCGCTGTCGAGATGGGAAATTGCCGCCCCCGGCTGCAAAGTGGCGCCGAGCCCGTCGCGGACGGCGCGCATCAGCAGGGCCAGGCCGTCGATTTCAGCCACCACATCGACGCTCAGGGCATGCTCCTGGCAGATCGCCTCCAGCCTGCCGCGCAGTCCATGCCCCAGGCTTGGCATAATCAGCGGGATAGCGGCCAGCTGGCCAGGCGAGATACTCGCTTCGGGAAGGGGGGACAGGACGTCATGGGTGCCAATCAGAAACAGACGCTCTTCAAGGATGGGCCTGGCGCTCCAGCGCACAAGCTTCTCCTTCTGGAACACGATAGCTAAGTCAAGCTGGCGGGTGTTGATCATGCGTTCCAGGTTACCGGAGAGGCTCTCGACCAAATGCAGGCGGACGTCGGCATAGTTTTCGCGCATCGCGTGAATAAAAGGCACCCCGAGAACGGAGGCGGTGCTGGGGGCCATACCGACGCTGACGTGGCCGGAAAGGCGCGCCTCGCGCGCGGCGAGAACCGCATCATCGGCGTGACGCAGCGCGAGCTGCGCCTGGGAGTAGAAGGCGAGGCCGGCGCTGGTCGGCATGACGCCGCGAGACGTCCGCTGCAGCAGGCGAATGGCGAGTTCGTTCTCCAGGCGCGCCATCTGTTGGCTAAGCGCGGAGACGCCGATATCCAGGTCAAGCGCGGCGCGGCCCATACTGCCGGTTTCAATAATGCGCACAAAATAGCGTAGCTGGCGAAGCTCCATGTCGACTCTCCGTACACGTCAGGATGCACTGACAGTAAACGTATTGCAGCGCGAGAGAAAGAGGCGGCAGATTCCGGGCAAAAAAAAGCCAACCTTCAGGTTGGCTTTTGGCGGTATACGATGCGGTGATTATTTCTCTGCCGCGTCGTGGGCATGTTCATCTTCGCGGCAGTCGCCTTCTGCGCAGTGGCCGTACAGGTACAGGCTGTGGTTAGTCAGGCGAATACCGTGCCTTGCGGCAATTTCACGCTGGCGCGCTTCAATGGAATCATCGCTAAATTCGATCACTTTGCCGCAGTCGAGGCAAATCAGGTGATCGTGATGATGCTGCTGCGTCAGTTCAAAAACGGATTTACCGCCTTCGAAATTATGACGGGTGACGATGCCGGCGTCGTCGAACTGGTTCAGTACGCGGTAGACGGTGGCCAGGCCAATCTCTTCACCCATATCAATCAGGCGTTTGTATAAGTCTTCCGCACTGACATGATGGTTATCCGGTCCTTGCAGCACTTCCAGGATTTTTAATCTCGGAAGCGTCACTTTCAGGCCAGCTTTCTTTAATGCGGTATTGTTGTCAGTCATGCGGAATCTGTCCTGTTGCTAAACGATCTACTTCCTTCAGCGGAAGTAATACAGAGAATCACCCGATGTAATGCGTCTCATTATAGAACTGCCATGGTGAAATGAAAACTGCAAGCATCGGGCCTTGTATGCTGTCAAAAACGAGGCACTCGCTACAAAGTGCTTCACGCGACCCCGTTAAATCAGAGGACATTGTACAGATATGTGATTAAAAGTTAAAAACTTGTAGCTATAACTTTGATTGCTTTTATCTATTAATTCGGCGAAACCTGATGATTACGCCGTTCAGACTCAGGCATTCTTGATTTCTTCGAGGTGCAGCTCTTCAGAAATCTGTTTTACCCATTTTTCCACGCGTTCGTTAGTCAGCTCAGGCTGACGGTCTTCGTCAATGGCCAGGCCAACAAAGTGATCGTCATCGGCCAGGCCTTTAGAGGCTTCAAAATGGTAGCCGGCGGTCGGCCAATGACCAACGATAGTTGCGCCGCGCGGTTCGATGATATCGCGAATGGTCCCCAGCGCATCACAGAAGTATTCAGCATAGTCTTCCTGATCGCCACAGCCAAACAGAGCCACCAGTTTGCCATTGAAATCGATCTCTTCCAGCGTCGGGAAGAAATCGTCCCAGTCGCACTGGGCTTCGCCGTAGTACCAGGTGGGAATGCCGAGCAGCAGGATATCGTGAGCTTCCAGATCCTCTTTGCTGCTTTTGGCAATGTCGTGAACATCAGTAACGTCTTTACCAAGCTGCTTTTGGATCATTTTTGCAATATTTTCGGTGTTGCCGGTGTCGCTGCCAAAAAAGATGCCGATGATTGCCATGAGTAAAATAACCTCTTGAAACTTAATGATGTGGTAGTGGCGTAATGCCCGCAGATAGGGGCAATGATAGCAGAACTGAGAAGGGCGCGGAAACAGCAATCACGCCCAACTGCACACTCTGCTACACGAAAGCTTATTTTTTGAGGGTTTTAGGCTTTATCCTGGCCGCGCAGGGCTGCCAGCTGGTTCATCAGCATCTCTTCGATGAGATCGCTGCGGTTCATGTTACGGGCTTCGGCCAGCTCATTAAGCGCATCGACAGCATCGGCATTGAGCTTTAGCTCCACGCGCTTCAGACCGCGACTCTTATCGCGTTTAAGCTGATTGCGTTTGTTGATGCGCAGCTGTTCATCGCGCGAAAGCGGATTCGTTTTCGGTCTACCCGGCCGACGCTCAGTTGCGAACAAATCTAATGTCGTACGGTCCGTTTGTTCTTTTGCCATGATTCAGAGTGACTTCGGGGGAAACAAGCTATCGGGCATAGCCGACGCAGACAGCGCGCCATAATACATCAGGCGACGGGCTGCGCCAACGGCCGCGGGCATTAAGCCGCGCGGTCGAGTATATTTTAGGCAGTTACGCGGCGATAGAGGTCAAATAACGACGGATCGCGCGGATAACGGCCTCCGGTTTTTCTGCATGCACCCAGTGCCCGGCGCCGGCGATAACGTGCGCGCGCGCCTGGGGAAACTGAGCTAATAAAGTCTCGCGGTAGGCATCGGTGACGTAGGGGGAGTTGCCGCCCGGGATAAACAGCGCCGGATGCGGCCAGGGCGGAACGGTTTGCCAGCCGACGATATTATCGTACTGCTCCCACAGCACCGGTACGTTAAACCGCCACTGGCCGTCCACGAAAGATTTTAACAGAAACTGAATCACGCCCTCTTCGTTAAGGTGCTGGCGCATGACCGTCGCCGCCTGCTGACGCGTAGCGGCCCCCGCGTCGGTGACGGCATTGATGGCGGCGAAGATTTCATCATGGCGGCGGACGTGATAATCCACCGGGGCGATATCAATGGCGACCAGGCCCGCGATACGCTCCGGGGCCAGCGCGCTCAGCGCCATCACCGCTTTACCGCCCATTGAGTGACCAATAAAGGTGGCTTTCTCAATCTGTGATTCATTGAGAATATCAAGCAGATCCTGGGCCATCGCGGGATAGGTCATGTCAGGCGAGCGCGGCGAAAGGCCGTGGTTTCGCATGTCGACCTGGATAATATCGCGATCGAGAACCAGATCGCGGGCGAGGATCCCAAGATTATCCAGGCTGCCAAAAAGGCCGTGGACCAGGACGATAGGGGGATTATTGTGCGGATTCTGTGCAGATTGCGCTCGGCTATTTAATTTCATGGCAAAGTTCTTTTTTTCGCTCCGTCGGGTTAGGGTATTATGTTGGACATTCTGCCATCCGGCTGCAAGACCCGGAAGATATCCGAGTTTTACCGCCATCCTGGTTTGACGCTATCCGCGGTTGGGATTTGTCCCTATAATCCCGACAACTTGTATTCAGAAAAAGATATCGCACTGGATTAAGATGAAAACAATTGAAGTTGATGATGAACTCTATAGCTATATTGCCAGCCACACCAAGCATATTGGCGAGAGCGCATCCGACATTTTACGGCGCATGTTGAAGTTTTCCGCCGTTTCCCAGCCTGTCGCACCGGTAGCGAAAGCCGCTCCGGCCCCTGCGCCAACGCCTGTCGTTGAAGTGAAACCCGCCAATCCTCTGAAAGATAAAGTTCGCGCTATGCGTGAGCTGCTGTTATCTGATGAGTACGCCGAACAAAAGCGCGCGGTAAACCGTTTCATGCTGGTTCTGACGACCCTCTACGCCATAGACAGCAAAGCGTTTGCCGAGGCGACCGAGTCCCTGCACGGGCGCACTCGCGTTTATTTCGCTGAGGATGAACGCACGCTGCAGAAAAACGGTAATCAGACGAAACCTAAGCAGGTACCGGGGACGCCGTGGTGGGTCATTACAAATACCAATACCGGTCGCAAATGCAGCATGATCGAACATATCATGCAGTCAATGCAGTTCCCTGCGGAATTGATCGAAAAGGTTTGCGGTACGATCTAGTTAGTTAACTTTGCACCAGAAGGATCAGGCAATGGCAATCGATAAGCGCGCGGGTCAACCTGCGCAACAGAGTGATTTAATTAACGTCGCCCAACTGACTGCCCAGTACTATGTGCTGAAGCCGGAAGTTGGCAACGCGGAACATGCAGTGAAGTTTGGCACCTCCGGTCACCGCGGCAGCGCGGCGCGCCACAACTTCAACGAGCAGCATATTCTGGCGATTGCTCAGGCAATTGCTGAAGATCGCGCGAAGAACGGGATCACCGGCCCATGCTATGTTGGTAAGGACACTCACGCACTCTCCGAACCGGCTTTCATTTCCGTACTGGAAGTGCTGGCGGCGAACGGCGTTGACGTCATCGTTCAGGAAAACAACGGCTTCACCCCGACGCCGGCGATTTCCAATGCGATTCTGGTGCACAACAAGAAGGGCGGCCCGCTGGCTGACGGTATTGTTATCACGCCGTCCCACAACCCGCCGGAAGACGGTGGTATCAAGTACAACCCGCCTAACGGCGGCCCGGCGGATACCAACGTGACTAAGGTGGTAGAGAATCGCGCCAACGAACTGCTGGCTGCCGGTCTGCAGGGGGTGAAGCGTATTTCTCTTGATGCGGCGCTGGCCTCCGGCCACGTCACAGAGCAGGATCTGGTGCAGCCGTTTATTGAAGGGCTGGCGGATATCGTCGATATGGCGGCGATCCAGAAAGCCGGACTGACGCTGGGCGTCGATCCGCTGGGCGGCTCCGGTATCGAATACTGGAAGCGTATCGCTGAGCATTACAATCTCAACCTGACCATCGTTAACGACCACGTCGATCAGACCTTCCGCTTTATGCACCTCGATAAAGACGGCGCAATCCGCATGGACTGCTCCTCCGAGTGCGCGATGGCGGGCCTGCTGGCGCTGCGCGACAAGTTTGACCTGGCCTTCGCCAATGACCCGGATTACGATCGTCACGGTATCGTCACGCCGGCCGGGTTAATGAACCCGAACCACTACCTGGCGGTGGCGATTAACTACCTGTTCCAGCATCGCCCGCAGTGGGGCAAAGATGTGGCTGTCGGTAAAACCCTGGTCTCCTCGGCGATGATTGACCGCGTAGTCAACGATCTGGGGCGCAAACTGGTGGAAGTGCCGGTTGGCTTTAAGTGGTTCGTTGACGGCCTGTTCGACGGCAGCTTCGGCTTCGGCGGCGAAGAGAGCGCGGGGGCGTCGTTCCTGCGCTTTGACGGCACGCCGTGGTCTACCGACAAAGACGGCATCATCATGTGCCTGCTGGCGGCGGAAATCACCGCAGTCACTGGCAAAAACCCGCAGCAGCACTACGACGAGCTGGCAGAGCGCTTCGGCGCGCCAAGCTACAACCGTCTGCAGGCTTCCGCGACGTCTGCCGAGAAAGCGGCGCTGTCTAAGCTCTCTCCGGAAATGGTGAGCGCCAGCACCCTGGCAGGCGATCCGATTACCGCGCGTCTGACCGCGGCGCCGGGCAACGGGGCGGCGATTGGCGGTCTGAAGGTGATGACCGACAACGGCTGGTTCGCCGCGCGTCCGTCAGGTACCGAAGATGCCTATAAAATCTACTGCGAAAGCTTCCTCGGCGCTGAACATCGTCAGCAGATTGAGAAAGAAGCGGTAGAGATTGTCAGCGAAGTGTTGAAAAACGCGTAATTGACCGCACGATAAACAGGCCCTTTTCAGGGCCTGTTTTTTTTCGCAGGGATAGCGATGAATCTGGAACGAAAAAACGTTTTTTGGTTTTGGGGTGGGATGGATCTCTTTTATCTCTTGCAGTTTATTGGCTGGAACATCTACCACCGGCGAGTACCGCTTTACGACGATATCCTCTCATTTTTACCGCTGCTGCAAACCTGGGGCTCCGCGGCCGCCTGGCTGTTTACCCTTCATTTTATTCTGACTATCAGCATTCCCGCGTCGATGGTTCTCTTCTGGCGCCAGAGCCGCTATGCGCCGTGGCTGGCCTATGCGCAGACGCCGCTGCGTCTGGCCTTTATGCTCCCGTCGCTTTCGCTGGTGGCCTGGCTGGCGCAGGCGGTGGCGTTGAAAAGCGCGGCCTTCTTTATTGCTCTGCTGCTGGTCTCAGAGGCGGCAAAAGTCGTGACATTATGGCGATGCTGCAAGGTTTAACGTTATGTGTTATCCAGACGGCACAGGCCTGGCGGGTATTACGCTGACTGAATCGGGCATAAACGGGTATTATTGCTTTGACCGGGTTTGCCCGTTTTAGCGAATATACGGCTAAAGCAAACGAACAATCACGGCTAATTCTGCGATTTTAATCACAAATTTATTCCATCCAAAATGAAAGTTGCCTGATATATATGATCAACTTCAAACTAAAAAAAGCTAAAAACTTGTTTTGATTTTGTATGATTTATGTCACTTACTGATATGGACGATTTTGTTATATTTATGTCATTAAATCCTGAATGCTTTCTTGAGAACGTCTATGTTACAAGTTAAACGTCATTCATTAATTGTGGAATATGTCGTAGAAAAAGGATGCGCCAGAGTTAATGAGCTCTCACAGATATTCGGTGTATCTCCAGAAACCATTCGCCGGGATTTAACCGCGCTGGCGAGAAATAAAAAAATAGTTCGTAGCTTTGGCGGTGCAATGATTTCTGAAAATAATGCATCATTTTTAGCTGCCGATACGCCGACAAATCACGGGAACTTTGTCGATAAAGCCGAGGCCTTTATTAAGCGCACCAAAGAGCAGCCGGAACGTAAGATGCGTATTGCTAAAGGCGCGCTGCAGTTTATTCATGAGCATGAGTGCATTATCATGGATAATAGCAGCTCCTGCTGGTTTTTAGCGCGCCAGCTGCCTGACATCGAGCTGACCGTGATTACCAATTCTTTGAATATTATTCAAACCTTAGCCTGTCGTAAGAAAATAAGAATAGTCAGCGTTGGGGGTGAATATTCTGAGCGCCACGGTGATTTTCACGGTCCGGTCGCCGAGTTCATTATCAACAACTTTAAGGTCAATAAGCTGTTTTTTTCTTGCCAGGGTCTCGACGCCGGGATGGAAATAAAAGACAGCAATGAAGTCAACGTCCGGCTGAAGCAGGAGATGCTGAAAGTTGCCGATCAAAAAATCCTGATGGTCGATAGCAGTAAGTTTGAACGTTATTCACTCTATAAAATATGCGATCTGGCGGATATTGATGTGTTGATCACTAACGAATTACCAGCTGATACCTATCGCCAGCACCAGGTACATATTGTCGAGACTAAATAGCCGCTCTGCCAGATATTCTACCGGCATTATTATTGAATAGCCCTTGTGCCCGATGGAGGGGTATTGCGCCAGCAATACCATCCCTCTTCATTATTTATCCGAAAAAGAGGTTTACGATGGAACAATTACCTGAAGATATGAAAGCGGTTGTCTGCCATGGTCCCCAGGATTATCGCTTTGAGAAAATTCCCCGCCCGGTCGCCAAAGAAAAGGAAGTGGTCATTAAGGTTGACGGGTGTGGAATCTGCGCCGGCGACTGCAAGGCCCAGGACGGCGCGCCGATGTTCTGGGGCGATAATCCGTGGGTGAAAACGCCGGTGGTGCCCGGCCATGAGTTTTACGGTCGGGTTGCCGAATTAGGCCCGGGCTCCGCTGAAAAATATCAATTAAAAATTGGCGATCGCATCCTGGCTGAACAGATTGTCCCCTGCCATGAGTGCCGTTTCTGTAAAACCGGCAAATACTGGATGTGCGAAACCCATGATATTTACGGTTTCCAGAAGGATGTCGCCGATGGCGGTATGGCTGAATATATGCGTTTTTCCGAACGGGCAATTATTCACAAAATTCCTGAATCATTAAGTGAAGAAGATGCCGCGCTGATCGAACCTATGGCCTGCGCAATCCACACGGTACGCCGCGGTGATATCGAACTGGATGATGTGGTTGTTATCGCCGGCGCCGGGCCGCTGGGGCTGTGTATGGTGCAGGTCGCTCATCTGAAAACGCCGAAGAAACTGGTGGTCATCGACACGATGGACGACCGCCTGGCGCTGGCGAAAGCGTTTGGCGCCGACGTGGTCATCAATGCGGCGCAAGAGGACGCCATCGCTATCGTAAAATCCATGACCGATGGCTACGGCTGCGATGTGTATATCGAAGCGACGGGCGCCCCTATCGGCGTGACCCAGGGTCTGGAGATGATTCGTAAGCTGGGACGCTTCGTTGAGTTCAGCGTGTTTGGTAAAGAAACGACCGCCGACTGGTCGATTATTGGCGACCGTAAAGAGCTGGATATCCGCGGCGCGCATCTGGGGCCTTACAGCTATGAAATCGCCATCGATCTCTTTGCGCGCGGTCTGCTGACCGCCAAAGGCGTGGTGACGCATTTCTATTCTATTGATGAGTGGAAAGCCGCTTTTGAGATGGCTAAATCGCTCGATTCGATTAAGGTCGTCATTAAGCCATAAATTTTTTAACTAGTTAAGTTCGCCATTTTTAATTATTACGCAAATGACCGCTGATGGCTGTTCATTAAATACTGGATTTCAATCATGGGGATAACTGAGAACAATATCGGTGGCTTCTGGCTATCTGCCAGCGGCGTATTTATTGCTCAGTATATCAGGCAGCATCCGCACCATGAAAACGCTGATAAATAAATTTTATTTCTCAGCGCATTACTCAATAAGGAGATAGTGAATGCCTGTAAAATTTAAGACTAAAGCAATACTCTCAGGACTTCTTGCGATGAGCATGGTTGCCTGCGTTAATGCCAAACCTTTGACTATCGGTATGTCGTTCCAGGAATTGAATAACGAATATTTCGTCACCATGAAAGAGTCGCTTGAGCAGTCGGCAAAAGATATTAACGCCACCGTCTATACCGCGGATGCGGCGCATGATGTCTCCAAGCAGATTAGCGACGTTGAGGATATGCTGCAAAAGAAAATAGATATTTTGCTGATTAACCCGGCTGATAGCGTCGGTGCGGAAACCGCCGTGCTGGCCGCTAAAAAAGCCGGCGTGGTGGTGGTGGCGATAGATGCTCAGGCTAATGGCCCGATAGATTCTTTTGTCGGCTCAAAAAACTATGATGCGGGCTTTATTGCCGGGGAACACTTAGCCAAAGCGCTGGGTGATAAAGGCAACGTAGCGATTCTCGACGGGATTCCGGTGGTACCTATTCTGGAGCGCGTGCGCGGCTTTGAAGATGCGATGAAAAAGCATCCTAATATTAAAGTGATTACCAAACTGAATGGTAAACAAGAGCGCGATACCTCCATGAGCGTGACGGAAAATATGCTGCAGTCCAACCCGACGCTCAACGGTATTTTTAGCGTGAATGATGTTGGCTCACTCGGCGCTCTGGCGGCGATTCAGGCATCAGGGCGCGATGTGAAGCTGGTGAGCGTTGATGGTTCTCCGGAAGCGGTCGCTGAAATTGCTAAAGGTAATACGCCGTTTATTGCCACCGCCGCTCAGTTCCCGCGCGATCAGCTGCGTATTGGTTTAGGTATTGCCCTGGCCAAACATTGGGGGGCGAATATTCCTAAAGAGATCCCTGTAGATGTGAAGCTTATCGATAAAACCAACGCCAAAGATTTCCACTGGTAATCGCATTATTACGCCACAGCGGCTCTCGCTTATTCAGGTGAGCCGTGCCGGATTCTTATTAAAGTATGACTCGCTATTTTATCGAGCCATTATGGAGCGATGTTTATGCCCAGCTTACTGGAAGTCAAAAACGTCAGTAAAAGCTTCCCCGGGGTCAAGGCGCTGGATAATGTCAATATCACCCTTGGCCGAGGGGAGGTGCATGCTTTATTAGGTGAAAACGGCGCGGGTAAATCGACGTTAATGAAAATCCTTTGCGGGATATATCAACCTGACGCCGGTAATATTTTTATTGACGGTAAGCAGCAGCATTTTCATAACTATCGTGACGCGATTGCCTGCGGCGTAGGGATTATCTTTCAGGAGTTTTCTCTTATTCCCTATCTGAACGCTTATGAGAATATTTTCCTTAATCGCGAAAAGGTAAATCGTTTTGGCCTGCTAGATCGTAAAGCGATGCGCCGCGAGGCGTTACGCATTTTTAAAGATCTTGGCGTGACCCTCGATCCCGATGAGCAAATTTGCCATCTCAGCGTCGCCGAACAGCAGTTCGTGGAAATTGCCAAAGCGCTGTCGCTGGATGCGCGAATTCTCATTCTGGATGAGCCCACCGCGACCTTAACCCCGAGCGAGGCGGAGCATCTTTTCCGCGTGATGCGCGATTTAAAGGCCAAAGGCGTCGGGATGTTCTTTATCTCACACCATCTTGAGGAGATATATGAGATCTGCGACAGCCTGAGCATTCTCCGCGACGGCAAATATATCGGGTCGGCAAAGGTCGACAATATCGATATCGCCGAGATGATCCAGATGATGGTCGGCCGTGAGGTGGAGAATATCTATCCCGAGCGGCGGACGCTGGCGCATGATGAGATACTGCTGGAGGCCGAAATTCAGCTTACCGAGAGTAGCCAGCTCAATCGACTGACGCTGCGCAAAGGGGAGATCCTGGGCCTCGCCGGGCTGGTGGGGTCGGGGCGTTCCGAAGCGATCCTGGCCCTGACCGGCGCGGATAAATGCTTCAAAAAGCGCGTCCGCCTGGCCGGAAAAGAGGTGACGATAAAATCCACCGACCGGGCTCTGCGTCTGGGCATTGGTCTGTTGCCGGAAAGCCGCAAAACGCAGGGGCTGGTGCTGCCTTTTTCGGTCAAAGATAATATCTGGCTTAACAAACACGCCTGCCAGTTCTCGCTTATCCGCGATAACGAAGAGCGCCTGACCGCCGAGCGTTTAATTAATCACGTTGGCGTGAAAACGCCGGATGCCGGGACCGCGGTGGGCTCGTTGAGCGGCGGTAACCAGCAGAAAGTCGTTATTTCCCGTTGGTTAAATCATGATGTCAATATTCTTATTTTTGACGAACCGACTCGCGGTATTGATGTCGGAGCGAAATCAGAAATCTATCAGATTATGCGCGACCTCACCGCCCAGGGTATTTCAATAATTATGATTTCATCTGAGCTACCAGAGGTGATTGGCGTTAGCGACCGGGTAATGGTTTTTCGCGACGGTAATATCGTTGCCGAACTCGAGAACGACCAAATCAATTCCACTGTGATTATGCTGCACGCTGCCGGTAATATTATTTAGGGAGTATTAAATGAGTAATGAAAACGTGTCATTAGCGCCCGCCGCATCTCCTGATAAAAATAAAAAGATGCTCCATGGTTTATTAAAAATGCCCGCGTTCCTGCCGTTTGTTGGTCTGGTACTCCTGTTCTCCTGTATGGCTATTTTTAATGACTACTTTTTAACGGTCGATAACTTATCGACCGTCGCCCGTCAGGTCTCGATTAATGCCATCATTGCCATCGGGATGACCTTTGCCATTCTAACCGGCGGAATCGACCTCTCCGTCGGCGCGGTCATGGCCCTGGCCGGTACCCTGATGGCGGGATTAATGAAGTACTATGGTTTAGATCCGTGGTTAGCGATTCTTATCGGCCTGTGTTCCGGCGTCGCCTTTGGCGCGCTGAACGGCTTTTTAACCGCCTACGGTAAAATGCCGCCGATTATCGTGACCCTCGGGGCAATGATTATTGCGAAGGGGCTGGCGCTGATCTATACCGGCGGCTACCCCATCTCCGGCTTACCGGATTCATTCGCTTTTTGGGGCCGTGAATATCTGTTCGGTATTCAGGTGCCTATTATTCTGATGGTGGTTTTATATCTCATCTTTTATATCGTCCTGAATCATATGCCGTTTGGTCGCTATGTTTATTCCCTCGGCGGTAATGAAGAAGCGGCGCGCCTGAGCGGCCTGCGGGTGAAATATTATAAATTGCTGGTTTACGTGATCAGCGGTTTTACCGCCAGTTTTGCCGGTCTTATTTTCACCTCGCGGGTGATGAGCGGCCAGCCGAATGCCGGCGTCGGATTTGAACTGGATGCCATTGCCGCCGTGGTGCTCGGCGGGGCATCCATTGCCGGCGGCCGCGGAATGATTATCGGCACCCTGATTGGCGCCATGATGCTCGGCGTACTGAATAATGGTTTAAACCTTCTGGGGATCTCTCCTTACGTTCAGTACGTGGTGAAAGGGCTTATTATTTGGGGCGCCACCTTTATTAGCTCAGCCAGACGTTAACTTATTTTAAATATGAGGCGAAGGGATATGAATTTTATCGGAGTTGATATCGGTGGTACGGTCACCAAAGCCGGTATATATAATGAGTTAGGGCAAGAGATTCACGTGGCGTCGCAATATGCGCAGGTATTATCCGAACAGCCGGGCTTTACCGAGCGGAACATGCATGAGCTATGGGATACCGTTTGCAGCGTCATAAAAAAAGCGCTGTATGAAAGCCAGGTGCCGCCGTTAAGCATCGGCGGGATCGGTTTCTCCTCGCACGGCAAAGGGCTCTACGCGATTGACAAAAAAGGCGAGCCGGTGCGCAACGGGATTATCTCATCCGATACCCGGGCGCTGGCGTTTGTCAAAAAATGGTATCGCGAAGGTATAGACAAGCTGGCATACCCAAAAGGATTGCAGCAGCTGTGGACCGGACATCCGGTGTCGCTACTGGCGTGGCTGAAAGCGCATGAACCGGCCAATTACGACAGGATCGACGCCGTTTTAATGGTGCACGACTACGTACGTTTCCGCCTGACCGGCGAGGCGACGGCGGAGATCACTAATATTTCCGGCAGCAATTTTTATAACCAGTTTACCTCCCGCTATGACCGCGACATGATGGCGCTGTTTGGCATTGAGGAAGTGGCGGATAAAACCGCGCCGGTGGTGAACTCGACGGACTGCGTGGGCCACATTACCCTGCAGGCCTCGCTGGATTGCGGTTTGTGCCCGGGGACGCCGGTTTTCGGCGGCTTTTTCGACGTGGTGGCCTCCGCCGTCTCCTCGGGGATTGACCGGGCGGATACCCTGAGCGCGGTGGCCGGCACCTGGAGTATCGCCACCTCGGTGACGGATAGCATTATTGCCAGCGACTTTCCCTACATCTGGGGGAAATACTGCATTCCGGGTAAATACTTCGTTCACGAGGGCAGCCCCACTTCGGCGAGCAATCTCTCCTGGTTTGTGAAGCAGTTTTTCCCTGACGATGACCGCTGCTACGACCATTTCGAAAGCTGGATTGCGCAAGATACCGACAGCAACCTCATTTTTTTACCCTATTTGTTCGGTTCCAATCTGGCGATGGATCTGCCCGGCGCGCTGGTGGGCCTCGCGGGGCATCATACGAAAAAGGATATTATTGCGGCCATCTATCGCGGCATCGTTTTTTCTCACCTGGTGCATCAGGACCGCATTATTGAACTCAATCGGGATATTCAAAAAATTCGCTTTACCGGCGGGCCGAGCCAGTCGAGAGGCTGGACGCAGATGTACGCCGATGCGGCCAATCTTCCGCTGGAAGTGGTGGATATCGAACAGGCCGGCTGTCGAGCCGCCGCGCTGTGCGCCGCGGCCGGCAGCGGCGCCTACGCTAACTTCAGCGAAGCGATTGCCGCCACGCAGCCCGAGGTGGTCTGCTATCAACCCGACAGCAATCGGCATCAGCAGCTGCGTGAAGGCTACGCCCGTTACTTAGCGGTCGCGCAAAGCCTCTCCAGGGCGATGGGAGCGGCGCAATGAAACCCAGACTTGGCATCTACGAAAAAGCGCTCCCCGCGGCGCTGGACTGGCCGAAACGCTTTGAAATGGCGGCGGGCCTGGCGTTTGATTTTATTGAAATCTCCGTTGACGAAAGCCCCGAGCGCCAGGCCAGGCTGCGCTGGAACCGGGGGCAGCGGCTGGCGTTCGTGGCCGACAAAATTAACAGCGGCATTGATGTGCCGAGCATGTGCCTCTCCGCGCACCGCAGCCATCCCTTTGGTAGCGTCAATCGCGATACCCGGCTCAAGGCGCGGGAACTGATGCTTGATGCGCTGGATTTTGCCAGCCACGTCGGCATTCGCAACATCCAGCTGGCAGGCTATGACGTCTATTACGAATCCTCTTCGGCGCAGACCCGGGAATACTTTATCGAGGGCATCAACTGGGCGGTGGCCGAAGCGGCGAAAGCGCAGGTGATGCTGTCGATGGAGATTATGGATACCGCCTTTATGAGCAATATCTCCCGCTGGCTGGATCTCGAACGGAAGGTTTGCAGCCCGTGGTTTTGCGTCTACCCGGACGTTGGCAACTTAAGCGCCTGGCAAAACGACGTTCCCGAAGAGTTGAGGAAGGGCATTCATAAAATCACCGCCATTCATTTGAAGGATACCCAGCCCGTTTCCCACGCTTCGCTGGGGCAGTTCCGCGATGTGCCATTCGGGACCGGCTGCGTCGATTTTACCGAGATATTTCGTACGCTCTCGGCGCTGAACTATCGCGGCGCCTGGCTGATTGAGATGTGGGCCAAAAATGACGGGCTGGACAGCGAGAGAATCGCCGACGCTAAAGCGTGGCTAACGGATAAATACCAGCAGGCGTTTCGCCCGCCTCAGTATGAAGGCATTGTGAATTCAGGAGTGAAGTATGTTGGATAACCTCAAGCAGGCGGTTCTTGACGCCAATCTGGCGCTGCCGAAATTTCATCTTGTGACCTTTACCTGGGGCAACGTCAGCGGCATCGATCGCGACGCCGGACTGGTGGTGATCAAACCCTCCGGCGTGGAATACGCCGTGATGACGGCCGAGGATATGGTGGTGGTGGAGCTGGCGACCGGCAGGGTGGTGGAGGGGCGCTATAAGCCCTCGTCGGATACGCCTACCCATCTGGAGCTGTATAAGGCGTTTAGCGGCGTGGGCGGAATTGTGCATACCCATTCGCGCCACGCGACGATTTGGGCGCAGTCGGGCAGGCCGCTGCTGGCGATGGGCACCACCCACGCCGACTATTTTTATGGGCCGATCCCCTGTACCCGCCCGCTCAGCGATGATGAAATCCGCGGTGATTATGAAACCAATACCGGTCACGTGATTATTGAAACGCTGGGCGCGCAGCATACCGATCCGCTCAGCGTGCCCGCCGCGCTGGTCCACGGCCACGGCCCGTTTGCATGGGGAAAAGATCCGGCGAACGCGGTGCATAATGCGGTGGTGCTGGAGGAGATTGCCTATATGAATATGTGGACCCGTCAGCTGAGCATTGACGAACAGCCGGTCTCTGCGACGCTGCTGGATAAACACTATTTGCGTAAACACGGGGCAGGGGCCTACTACGGACAATAATCGCCTGCCTTCCCCGGATTGCGGCGTAAACGCCTTATCCGGGCTACCGGCCCGCAGTCGACGGTGAACCCGTAGCCCGGTCAGCGTAGCGCCACCGGGATGAAACAGCGTTGATTTATGAGGCCTGGCACATTTCCCGGAGGCGGCGCTGGACGCGCCTGTCCGGGCTACCGCCTGGCAGACGATGGCGGACCCGTAGCCCGGCTAAGCGAAGCGCGAGCCGGGGACAACGGCTAGGGCATAAACCGATAGCCGATCCCCGTTTCGGTCAGCAAATGCTGCGGACGCGCCGGATCGGCCTCCAGCTTTTGCCGCAGGTGCCCCATATAAATGCGCAGATAGTGGCTGTGCTCCACCGCATTCGGCCCCCAGACCTGATTGAGCAGTTGCCGCTGGGTCAGCACCTTGCCGGGATTATTGAGCAGTACCGCCAGCAGGCGAAATTCAATCGGCGTCAGGTGGATCTCCTGATCGCCGCGTACGATGCGGCGGGCGGGGATATCAACGTCAATATCGGCAAAACGCACCTGCGGTTCGTCGGCCTGGGCGCCGGCATGGCGGCGCATCGCCACCCTCAGCCGCGCCTGCAGCTCGCCAATACCAAAGGGTTTACTGAGATAGTCATCGGCACCGGCGTCAAGCGCGGCGATTTTGTCCTGCTCCTCGGTGCGTGCCGATAGCACGATAATCGGCATCTGGCTCCACTGGCGAACCTCGCGAATAAACGCGTTGCCGTCACCATCGGGTAGTCCAAGATCGAGAATGGTTAAATCCGGCTTGCGGGTCGCGGCTTCGATCAGCCCGCGCTGCAGGGTCTCCGCTTCAAATACGCGCATGCCGTCGGCTTCCAGCGCGGTGCGCAGAAAGCGGCGGATAGCATTTTCGTCTTCAACGATCAGAACGTTAATCACATTTCCTCGGCTAACTCTTCCAGTTCAGGGGGCGTTTCCCTCGGCAGTGTAACACGGAAGCAGGCGCCGCCCTGCGGGCGCGTCGCGGCGCTAATGGTCCCGCCGTGCACCTCAACGATCGCCTGGCAAATGGCCAGCCCCAGCCCGACGCCGGGGATCGCCGACTCTTTATTGCCGCGAGCGAATTTATCAAAGATAGCCTGTTCTTGCCCGGTGGGGATACCCGGTCCGTTATCCCATACCTCAAGCACTAAAGTGTGCGGATCGACGTCCGCGGTAATGCCGATTTGCGCCTGTGCTCCCGCGTATTTCACCGCATTTTCCAGAAGATTAATCAGTACCCGCTCAAAAAGCGGACCGTCGACGTGAACCAGCAGTAGCGGGTCCGGCAGCGCAAGCTGAATATGCCGCCCGCCGAGCCCCGGCTCCAGCATACGCAGCGCGCTGCCGACGACCTCTTCCAGGGTTAGCCACTCTTTATGCAAATTAAAGCCGCCGGACTGGATCCGCGCCATATCCAGCAGATTATTCACCAGGCGGGTGGTATTGAGCACGTGCTGGCGTATCTCGTTGGCCTGCGGGGCGTGCTTCGATCCTTCGCTGGCGAGATCGAGCGTCAGGATCTCCGCCTGGCCAAATAGCACCGTAAGCGGAGTCCGTAGATCGTGGGACAGCGCCGCCAGCAGCGAGTTGCGCAGGCTTTCCCGTTCGCTGTTCAGCCGGGCCTGCTCTTCGCTGGCGGTGAGCGCCAGCCGTTCCAGAGCGCTGGCGACCAGCAGGGTGAAGGTTTCCAGCAGGCGCTGCTGTTCAGGGATCATCAGCTGGCGCAGGTTGGCCGGCTCCACGACCAGCAGTCCCCAGGTGCGGGCGGCGCTTTTCAGCGGCAGGATCTGGTAGGGCACTCCGGGAAGCGTATCGGTGCCCGCACCGGCGGGTTGTCCTTTATCAAAGCTCCAGCGGGCAATCGCGTCATCCCAGGTGATTGCCGCCGCGGGCTTTGTCAGCGGCGTGAGTCTTAATGTTTCATCGGGCAGCAGCAGCTGGCTGCGCGCCTGAAACGTTGAGGCGATAAACCGCTCGCTGGTGGCGGCAATATCTTCACGACTGCGGCCCACCGC
Source organism: Klebsiella sp. CB_Kp196 (assembly GCF_040061575.1). NCBI lineage: Bacteria > Pseudomonadati > Pseudomonadota > Gammaproteobacteria > Enterobacterales > Enterobacteriaceae > Klebsiella > Klebsiella sp. CB_Kp196. The sequence goes on along the minus strand of NZ_JBEAFH010000044.1, from coordinate 52,473 downwards.
CAGCGCTTTTGACATTTCGTACAGATGCCGGGTGCGCTGTTCACGATAGCGCGCCACCCGCGCCTGGTAGCGTACGCCGGCGGTGAGGTTGCCGATAAGCAGCCCGACGGTCAACATCACGCCAAAGGTCAGCAGATACTGCACGTCAGAAACCGCCAGCGTGCCGCGCGGCGCGACAAAAAACAGGTCGAAGCTGACCACGTTAATCACCGTCGCCAGTACCGACGGCCAGCGGCCGTACAGAAGGGCGATAATCACCACGCCGAGCAGGTACAGCATCACCAGGTTGGCGGCCTCAAAGGCCATCAGCCACTGCATGGCGACGACGGTAATAACCGCGCACAGGGCGATGGCGACGACGCACCCCTGGAGCTGTAAACGCCATTTTTCCATCGCCGTCCGGCTATCGCTGGCGCGCGCCGGCAGGGAGGCGGCCTTTTCATCCAGCGCGATCACCACCAGGTCGAGATCCGGCGCGTGACGGGCCAGGCGATCGGCGAAGCCGCTGCGATCCCACCAGCGCCTTTTCTGCTGGCGGCCAATCACTATCTTGCCGAGATTATGTTCGCGGGCGTAGTGGAGGACGGCCTTCTCTTCCGAAGGATCGGCGAGGGTGGCGGTTTCCGCGCCCAGCTCCTGCGCCAGCCTGAGCGCGGCGAGAATCGCCCGCCGTTTCGCCTCCGGCAGGCGGTGCAGAGAGGGGGTTTCAACATACACCGCATGCCAGACGCTCCCCAGCCGGGCCGCCAGCCGGGCGGCGGCGCGGACCAGCTTTTCGCTGCCGGTGTTATGGCCGATGCACAGCAAAATGGCGTCGCGGGTATGCCAGACTTTTTCCTGGCCCTGACGGTCGCGCCAGGCGCGCATCTGCTCATCGACCCGATCGGCGGTACGGCGCAGCGCCAGCTCGCGCAGGGCGATGAGGTTGCCCTTGCGAAAGAAGTTCTCGATGGCCCGCTCGGCCTGGCCGCCGATATAGACTTTTCCCTCATTGAGCCGCTGACGCAGATCGTCGGGGGGCAGGTCCACCAGTACCACATCGTCGGCGGCGTCGAAAAACGGATCCGGGACGGTTTCGCGAACCTGCACGCCGGTGATGCCGCTGACGACATCGTTCAGGCTCTCGAGGTGCTGGACGTTAACGGTGGTAAATACGTCAATGCCGGCTTCCAGCAGCTCTTCGACGTCCTGCCAGCGTTTAGGATGACGCGAGCCGGGCGCGTTGCTGTGCGCCAGCTCATCGACCAGAATCAGCGCCGGGCGACGGGCCAGCGCGCCGTCAAGGTCAAACTCCTTTACGTAGCGCCCGCGGTGGGAAAGGCGGCGCTGGGGCAGGGTACTGAGCCCCTCAAGCATTGCCGCCGTCTCTTTGCGTCCGTGGGTTTCCGCCACGCCAATCAGAATATCCAGCCCCTGGGCGCGCAGCCGCTGCGCTTCCGCCAGCATCGCCCAGGTTTTACCGACCCCGGCGCAGGCGCCAAAAAATATCTTTAGCCTACCGCGATGCGGGGCGGCGGCGTGTTGCAGCAGGCGGTCAGGGTCCGGACGCAGCGGCTCGTCACTCATTTTTACTTATCCTTCAGGGCATCCAGCGACATATTCAGCTGCAGTATATTTACCACAGGTTGGCCGAGAAAACTGAGCAACGGTTTTTGCGTTGCCTCGTTCACAAGCTGCGTGACCTGCTCCACGCTAAGCTGGCGCGCTTTGGCGACGCGCGGCGCCTGCCACAGAGCGGCGGCAGGCGTCAGACTGTAATCCAGTCCGCTCGCCGAGGCGGTCACCAGCTCCACCGGAACCGTTGCGCTGGCGTCCGGATTGGCGGCGCGCAGGGCCTGCACCCGTTCGCTGATGGCTTTGTCCAGCGCCGGATTGCTGGCGGCGAGGTTGCTGCCGCCGGACGCCAGCGGGTTATCCGGCATCTCCGCCGTCGCGGAAGGGCGGCCCTGGAAATAGCCCGGCGCGGTAAAGTTCTGCCCGATAAGGCGGGAACCGCGCACTTCCCCGTCAATTCGCACCAGCGAGCCGTTGGCCTGCTGCGGGAACCACCACTGTCCCAGCGCGGTGGTTAACAGCGGATAGACGCCGCCGGTGAGCAGCGTTAACAGAATAAACAGCACAACAGCAGGACGAATGAATGACATGGTTTTTTCCTCACAGCAGCCCGGTCAGGGTCAATAACAGGTCGATCGCTTTGATACCGATAAAGGGCACCAGCAGTCCGCCCAGGCCGTAGACCCACAGGTTGCGGCGCAGCATCGCCGAGGCCGTCAGCGGCTTATAGCTCACGCCCTTCAGCGCTAGCGGGATCAGGAAGATGATAATCAGCGCATTAAAAATCACCGCGCTCAGGATCGCTGAAGAAGGCGAGTGCAGATGCATCACGTTAAGCATCGCCAGCGGCGGATAGACGGCGGCAAAGGCGGCCGGAATGATGGCAAAGTACTTCGCCACGTCGTTGGCAATACTGAAAGTGGTTAACGAACCGCGGGTCATCAGCATCTGTTTACCGATATGTACGACCTCGATCAGTTTGGTGGGGTTAGAGTCGAGATCCACCATATTGCCCGCCTCTTTCGCCGCCTGGGTACCGGAGTTCATCGCGACCGCCACGTCGGCCTGCGCCAGCGCCGGGGCGTCGTTGGTACCGTCGCCGGTCATCGCCACCAGCCGTCCTTCCGCTTGATACTGGCGGATCAACGCCAGCTTGGCCTCCGGCGTCGCTTCGGCGAGAAAGTCGTCCACGCCCGCTTCCGCGGCGATAGCGGCGGCGGTCAGGCGGTTATCGCCGGTGATCATCACCGTCTTAATCCCCATTTTACGCAGCTGGGCAAAACGCTCTTTGATGCCGCCTTTGACGATATCTTTCAGCGAGATAATCCCCAACACGCGTTCGCCTTCGGCGACCACCAGCGGCGTGGCGCCAAGACGCGCCACGTCTTCAACCTGTTTATCAATGTCGGCCGGGAAGTGGCCGCCGTTGGCCTCAACGTGGCGGCGAATGGCATCCACGGAACCTTTGCGGATCATCCGCTGGTCGATGTTGATGCCGCTCATCCGGGTCTGGGCGGTAAACGGCACGAAGGTGGCATGCAGCGATTGCAGATCGCGCTCGCGCAGATTAAAGCGCTGTTTTGCCAGCACCACGATGCTGCGGCCTTCCGGCGTTTCGTCGGCCAGCGACGACAGCTGGGCGGCATCGGCAAGGGTTTTCTCTTCCACGCCCTGCGCAGGCAGGAATGCCGAAGCCTGGCGGTTGCCAAGGGTAATGGTGCCGGTTTTGTCCAGCAGCAGGACGTCGACGTCGCCCGCCGCTTCAACCGCGCGGCCGCTGGTGGCGATCACGTTCGCGCCGAGCATGCGGCTCATCCCGGCGACGCCGATGGCCGACAGCAGGCCGCCGATAGTGGTGGGGATCAGGCACACCAGCAGCGCCACCAGCACCGTGACGCTGACCGCGTTACCGCTCCAGGCGGAGAAGGGCCAGATGGTGGCGGTGGCCAGCAGGAATACCAGGGTCAGGGCGATAAGCAGGATAGTCAGCGCGATTTCGTTCGGCGTCTTGCGGCGCTGGGCGCCTTCAACCATGGCGATCATCCGGTCAAGGAAGGTTTCGCCGGGGTTGACGCTGCAGCGGATCACCAGCCAGTCGGAGAGAATACGCGTCCCGCCGGTCACCGAGGCGAAGTCGCCGCCGGACTCGCGGATAACCGGCGCGGATTCACCCGTAATGGCGCTCTCATCCACCGACGCGCCGCCTTCGATAACTTCGCCATCGCAGGGAATAATATCCCCCGCCTCGACCAGCACCACGTCGCCTTTACGCAGCTCTTCGGCGGGGACGTGGTCAATTTGCGCATCGTGCTGCGGCGCGCGCAGCTTACGGGCAAAGGCGGTCTTTTTGACCCCTTTGAGGCTGTTAGCCTGCGCTTTACTGCGGCCTTCCGCCATCGCTTCGGCGAAGTTGGCGAACAGGACGGTGAACCACAGCCAGAGACTCACGGCAGCGGTAAATCCGGCGCTGCCGGCGATCTGCCCGCTTGCCATGGCAAGAGCCAGCAGGGTGGTGAGCAGACTGCCAATCCAGACGATAAACATCACCGGGTTACGCCACTGTACGGCAGGGCTCAGTTTTTTCACGGCGTCCAGCAGGGCCTGACGCACCAGCGTCGGCTCCAGCAGGGCTAATGATTTGCGACTCATAACAGGTTGCTCCGCAATCGCTTAAAGTAAGGAAAAGTGTTCCGCCAGCGGGCCGAGCGCCAGCGCGGGAATAAAGGTCAGGGCGCCAACCAACAGCACGGTGCCGATCAGCAGGCCGATAAACAGCGCGTCATGGGTGGCGAGCGTGCCGCTGCCGGCGGGCTGAATTTTCTTCGTTACCAGCGAACCGGCAATCGCCATCACCGGGATAATGACCGCGAAGCGGCCAACCAGCATGCAGAACGCCAGCAGCAGGTTCCAGAACGGCGTCGCCGCGCTGAGGCCGCCAAAGGCGCTGCCGTTGTTGTTGGCCGCCGAGGTGACGGCGTACAGCACTTCGCTGAAGCCGTGCGGCCCGGGGTTGAACATGCCCGCGCGACCGGCTTCGGTCATCATCGCCAGCGCCGTGCCGAGGAGCACCAGCGTCGGGGTCACGAGGATCGCCAGCGCAATCATTTTCATTTCGCGGACGTCAATTTTCTTCCCGAGGTACTCCGGGGTGCGGCCAATCATCAGCCCGGCGATAAATACCGCCAGCATCACGAACAGCAGCATGCCGTACAGACCCGAGCCGACGCCGCCGAAGACCACTTCGCCTATCTGCATCAGCCACATGGGAACCATTCCGCCCAGCGCGGTAAAGGAGTCGTGCATGGCGTTGACCGCCCCGCAGGACGCGGCGGTGGTGACCACGGCAAACAGGCTGCTGGCGAGAATACCGAACCGGCTCTCTTTGCCTTCCATATTGATACTGCTGTCGGCGCCAAGGCTCAGCAGATGCGGGTTACCGCGGGTTTCCGCCCACATCACTACCGCCACGCAGACGATGAAGATGAGCGTCATCGCCCATAGAATGGCCCGTCCCTGACGGCGATCGCCCACCACCTCGCCGAAAGCGAAGCACAGCGCCGCCGGGATGAGAAAGATCGCCAGCATCTGCACCAGGTTGGTCAGCGCGGTTGGGTTTTCAAACGGATGCGCTGAGTTGGCGTTAAAGAAGCCGCCGCCGTTAGTACCCAGCATTTTGATCGCTTCCTGTGAAGCCACCGGCCCCATCGGCAGCATCTGGCGCACCCCTTCAAGCGAGGTAACGCCCTGATTCGGGGAAAAACTCTGCGGCACGCCCTGCTGAATAAAGAACAGCGCGATGAGCAGCGAAATGGGCAGCAGCAGCCAGAGGGTGATGCGGGTCAGATCGACCCAGGCGTTGCCAAGGGTGCTGACTTTCTGCCGGGCATAGGCGCGGGTAAGGGCAAAGATCACCGCGATGCCGGTGGCGGCGGAGAGGAAGTTTTGCACCGCCAGCCCGGCCATCTGGCTAAGGCTACTCATGGTGGTTTCACCGGCATAGGCCTGCCAGTTGGTGTTGCTGACAAAGCTCACCGCCGTATTCAGCGCCAGATCCCACGACAGGCCGGGCAGGTGCTGCGGATTGAGCGGCAGCGAGCCCTGGAACATCAGCAGCGTGAACAGGACCAGCAGACCCAGCGCGTTAAACAGCAGAATAGCGAATAAATATTGATACCAGTTCATCTCCTGCGAACGAATGCCCGCCGCCCGCCATAAACCGCGTTCGATGCCGGCCAGGCCCGGTAGCGGGGCATCATTGATCATCGTCGCCAGCGCCGTGCCCAGCGGACGAGCCAGGATCATCAGCAGCAGAATAAAGCTCGCGATGAGTAAAAATCCTTGAGCGGCCATCAGAATGCCTCCGCGTGTATCAGGGCATAAACCAGATAAACCAGCAACAGGAACACCAGCGCTACGCCAGCGATTACGCCTGCACTCACAATCCACCTCCGGGTGTCTTTTTGATTTACGAGGAGAATAGGCAGTCGGGCGCAAAGATTTCGCAAAAATCAGCGGCGGGGGTGTAAAAAAAATATAAAAATCGCCAAGACCACAATTTAACTAATGGTTAGTATTAATTTAACTTTTTTGTAACTAAGTTACCGGGTGAATGTAAATAAAGGCTAAATACGTGCTTTTTAGTGGTCGGATGAGTAGTAAAATTACAGCCAAAGCGGTACTATTTTAAGCAGAGAAACAGATTAACTTTACCGGCTTTGCTTGCCGGCCTGACAAAGGGGAGAGAAATTATGGCGTTGTACAAAACTTATCCTGCTCATATCATCTTTGCGCGTCGCGCTTTCGCCGTGGCGGCTGGCGTGCTGGCGCTGCCGGTAATGCTGTTCTGGAAAGATCGCGCCCGTTTTTACAGCTGGCTGCACCGCGTGTGGGCGAAAACCAGCGAACAGCCGGTATGGCTGGCGCAGGCTGAAAAAGTCTCCGCAGATTTTTATTAATAACGGTTTATGGCTCAGCGGGCGCGCGCTGCGGAAACGGGCTAATGGATTGATATCCTGGCTTATTTACCCTGTTTTCCCCGGCACAGCGTGCCAACAGATTGCCTTATCATCATGCCGCCGGTTTACCCGGCGGTTTTTTTTTGCCATGAGTGGCTTACACTTATTCACTCCCCGAAGGTTAAGCCTGCGGGAGGGTTAAATATAAGTCGAACTTATCAATTTTCATGATGAAAGGAATGCTATGGCCACCCATCTGGTCTGGTTTCGCGCGGATTTGCGCATCCACGATAACCTGGCGCTCGCCGCCGCCTGCCGCGATCCCCATGCCGAGGTGCTGGGATTATTTATCGCCACGCCTGGGCAATGGCGCCAGCACGGTATGGCGCCGCGCCAGGCGGCGTTTATGGTCAGCCACCTTCATAGCCTGCAAGCGGCGCTGGCCGAAAAGGGGATCCCGCTGCAGATTGAACATGCCGCAGATTTCACCGCCAGCGTGGCGCTGCTCGCCAGCATTTGCCGGCAGCGGCAGGTGACCCATCTGTTTTATAACTACCAGTACGAAATCAATGAACGCCAGCGCGATGCGGCGGTGGAGAAAACCTTAGCGGAGGTGACCTGTCAGGGCTTTGATGACAGCGTTCTGCTGCCGCCGGGCAGCGTACTGACCGGCAGTCGTGAAATGTATAAGGTCTTCACGCCGTTTAAAAATGCCTTTATTCGCCGTTTGCAGGAAGCGCTGCCGGAGTGCGTCGCCGCGCCGCAAGTCCGCGCGGGCGGGCCCATCGCTGCGGCGACTGAAGTGAAAATAGATTATCCGCAGACGCCATTTGATAGCGAGCTGTTCGCCGCGGATGAAAAAAGCGCCATCGCCCGGCTTCGCGGCTTCTGCCAGCAAAAGGCCGCCGACTATGAGCAGCAGCGCGATCTTCCCGCCATCGAGGGGACCAGCCGACTGTCGCCGTGCCTGGCGGTGGGCGCGCTCTCACCGCGCCAGTGCCTGCACCGTTTGCGGGTTGAGCAGCCGCGGGCGCTGGATGGCGAAGCCGGATCGGTATGGCTCAACGAGCTTATCTGGCGCGAGTTTTATCGTCACCTGATGGTTTACTACCCAAACTTGTGTAAGGGGCGGCCTTTTATCGACTGGACCGATAACGTGGCGTGGCTGGACGATAAATCCGCGCTTCAGGCCTGGCAGCGCGGGCAAACCGGCTTCCCGATTGTCGACGCCGCGATGCGTCAGCTTAATGCGACCGGCTGGATGCATAACCGCCTGCGGATGATTGTCGCCAGTTTCCTGGTGAAAGACCTGCGCATCGACTGGCGGCTGGGCGAGCGCTACTTTATCGAACAGCTTATTGATGGCGATCTGGCGGCGAATAACGGCGGCTGGCAGTGGGCGGCATCCACGGGTACCGATGCCGCGCCCTATTTTCGTATTTTTAACCCGACGACCCAGGGAGAGCGCTTCGACAAAGCGGGGCAGTTTATTCGTCAATGGCTGCCGGAGCTGGCCGGGGTACCTGAAAAAGCGGTGCATCAACCGTGGCTGTGGGCGGAGAAACAGGGCGTAACGCTGGATTATCCGCGCCCGATTGTTGACCACAAGCAGGCGCGGCTGGCGACGCTGGCGGCCTGGGAAGCCGCCAGAGAGCTTAAGACTCCATCGCCAGGCGACGAGTCCGGATCTTAACGGCGTGATACAGCCAGATAGCCAGCACCAGGCCGACGCAGGCCAGCGCGCCCCAGGTTATCTGGCTGAACACCTCAATGTAGGCGTTGATCGAGTAGTTGACGGCCCCGGCGGCGTCGAACGACCCCTGCGAGGTTTGATCGGCAATCACGCCTGCCAGATAGTTAGCGATAGCGCCGGAGAGCAGCATATAAATACCAGTCAGCACCCCGGTCACGCCGGGGATCTCAATACGGGTAATCTGCGACATCGCCACCGGGTCGATAAACAGCTCGGCGAAGCCCATCACCGCCAGGCCCAGCACCATCAGCGGCATTGAAGATTGTCCGTAAGCCGCCGACCAGCGTGCGCTGAGGGTCAGGATACAGAAACCGGCGCTCATCAGGCCGAGGCCCAGCGCGAATTTGCCCCAGATGCGCACGGTACGGTTGCCGTTAATATTCTCCTTCACCAGCCACGCCAGCACCACCCCACAGAGCATCACCGCAAAGGCGTTCACCGACTGGAACATCGCGGTCGGTATCTCATAGCCCATAAAATGGCGATTAACAAAACGGTCGATATAGAGGCTGATGGAGCTGCCGCCCTGCTGCGCAAAGGCCCAGAACAGCAGGCTGAAGCAGGTGAGCACCATAATCAGCCGCAGCTCTTTACGCTGCCTGGCGGTCTCCGCCCGCAGGTAGATCCGCGTCAGTACCGCCAGGCCGATAACCGTCGCCACAATCAGCGCGTAAACCGACCACTCCTGCCAGAACAGCACGGTGATCAGCAGCGGCGCGGCGATCAGCAGCACCAGCAGCCAGCCCCAGTTTGGTAAGACGAAAGTCCGCGCCCGCAGCGCTTCGCGATTGACGCCCCGGGTGTGGCGGAAATGGTGATTGCCGCTGAGGAAAATCACCAGCCCGGCGATCATGCCGACGGCCGCCAGCGCGAAGCCCATCGCCCAGCTGTACTCTTCCTGCACGTAGCCGCAGGCGATTGGCGCAACGATAGACCCGACGTTACCCGCCGCGTACATCAGCGAAAAACCGCCGTCGCGGCGCGGGTCGGTGGGTTCATACAGCTCGCCGAGCAGGCAGCTGACGTTGGATTTAAACAGCCCGTAGCCGCAGACAATAATCGCCAGCGACAGATAGAGGAAGGTGGGGGCGATTTCGCTGGCGCCGAGCACCAGATGGCCGATGGCCATCAGCAGCGCGCCGAGCATCACCGCCATGCGGTTGCCCAGCAGCTTATCGGCCAGGAAGCCGCCGAGAATCGGCGTGACGTAGACTAAAGAACAGTAGGCGCTGAACAGCGCATAAGCATGATTATCGTCATACTTGAGCTGGTTGGTGAGATAAAGAATCAGCAGCGCGCGCATGCCGTAAAAACTGAAATATTCGCAGATTTGCAGCGCGACGACGTAATAAATCGCCCGCGGCTGTGAGGATTGTGTGTTCATGTAATGCCTTGTCCTGCCGTAAAAAAGAAAGTCGATCTTTCTGCATGAATAGCCATTAACTAGCGATATTCATGGCCTTATGGGCTTTCTGGTTATTTAATATGCTGTAATAGTGCATAAATATACACGAATGCGCGAACGAGGGAGTAGACAAATTGCGGGATTTCGTGAAAAGTCAAAATGGACGGCGAAGCGGCAGAACTATCGACTGACCGGACGGATACCGTTATGTTATTCCTCTGCATAGAACGATGACCTGGTGGAACGGCAATGAAAAATAGTGAACTGGAACAACTGATTAATGAAAAACTCAATAGCGCGGCCATCAGTGATTACGCCCCCAACGGACTCCAGGTGGAAGGGCGCGAAACGATACAAAAAGTCGTCACCGGCGTGACCGCCAGCCAGGCGCTGCTGGATGAAGCCGTCCGCCTGGAGGCCGATGCGGTGATCGTCCATCACGGCTACTTCTGGAAAGGCGAATCGCCGGTCATCCGCGGCATGAAGCGCAATCGCCTCAAAACGCTGCTGGCTAACGACATTAACCTCTATGGCTGGCACCTGCCGCTCGACGCTCACCCGGAACTGGGCAATAACGCTCAGCTGGCGTCGCTGCTCGGCATCAATGTGATGGGGGAAATTGAACCGCTGGTACCGTGGGGCGAACTGTCGATGGCGGTATCGGGCCTGGAGCTGGCTTCATGGATTGAAGCGCGGCTGGGTCGCAAACCGCTGTGGTGCGGCGACACCGGGCCGGATAAAGTCGCCCGCGTGGCCTGGTGCACCGGCGGTGGGCAAAGCTTTATCGACAGCGCGGCCCGCTTTGGCGTCGATGCGTTTATTACCGGTGAAGTTTCAGAGCAAACCATACACTCGGCGCGCGAGCAGGGGCTGCATTTCTACGCCGCCGGGCACCATGCCACCGAGCGCGGCGGCATTCGCGCGTTAAGCGAATGGCTGACGGAAAATACCGAACTGGACGTCACGTTTATTGATATCCCGAACCCGGCCTGATGAACGGAGGCAAAAGTGCAGCGAGCGCGTTGTTATTTATTAGGTGAAACGGCAGTCGTACTGGAGCTTGAGCCTCCGGTGACGCTGGAAAGCCAGAAGCGGATCTGGCGGTTAACCCAGCGGCTGGTAGGCCATACCGAGGTGGTGGAAGCCATCCCGGGCATGAACAACATTACCGTGATATTGCGCAACCCGCAGCAGACGGCGTGGGACGCGATTGAGCGCCTGCAGCTCTGGTGGGAGGAGTGCGATACGCTCGAACCGGAATCGCGGGAGGTCTCGGTCCCGGTAGTTTATGGCGGCGAATACGGACCGGATCTGGGAGAAATTGCCCGCCACAGCGGCCTGAGCGAAAAGCAGGTGGTTGAGCTGCATTCGTCGGTGGAGTACGTGGTGTGGTTCCTCGGCTTCCAGCCGGGGTTCCCGTACTTCGGCGGCCTGCCGGATCAGCTGGCGATGCCGCGACGGGCGGAGCCGCGCCTGCTGGTTCCCGCCGGGTCCGTCGGTATTGGCGGGGCGCAAACCGGGATCTATCCGCTGGCGACGCCGGGGGGATGGCAGCTGCTGGGGCGTACGCCGCTGGCGCTGTTTGATCCGAAGCGCAAGGAGCCGGTGCTGCTGCGTTCCGGCGACAGAGTGCGTTTCGTGCCGCAAAAGGAGGGCGTATGTTAAAAATTATCCGCGCCGGAATGTATACCTCGGTGCAGGACGGCGGGCGTGAAGGGCTGCGTCAGCTGGGCATCAGCCGCTGTGGCGCTATGGATAAGCCGGCGCTGGTCACCGCTAATCTGCTGGTGGGTAACGGCGCTAACGCCGCGGCGCTGGAGATAACGCTGGGCCAGGTAGATATTCAGTTTGAACGCAGCGGCTGGTTTGCGCTGACCGGCGCCGCCTGCGAGGCGAAGCTCGATGGCGAGCCGGTATGGGTGGGCTGGCGAACGGCGGTCAAGGCCGGGCAGCATCTGGTGCTCAAGAACCCGCAGCACGGCGTGCGCAGCTACCTGGCGGTGGCGGGGGGGATTGCGGTGCCGAAGGTGCTGGGTTCGCGCAGCACCGATCTGAAAGTGGGGATTGGCGGTCTGGAAGGTCGACGTTTGCGGGACGGAGACCGGCTGAAGCTGGGGAAATCGGATAAGCAGTTCCGCGGGCCACGCGGCGTGAAGCAGCTCCCCATCGGCAACCGCATCCGCGCGCTGCCCGGGCCCGAGTACCAGGAGTTTGATAGCGTGTCGCAGGACACGTTCTGGCGCTCGCCGTGGCAGCTTAGCCCGCAGAGCAATCGTATGGGCTATCGTCTGCAGGGGCAACCGCTGAAGCGGACGACCGACCGCGAGATGCTTTCGCACGGCCTGCTGCCCGGCGTGGTACAGGTTCCGCATAATGGCCAGCCCATCGTACTGATGAACGACGCGCAGACCACCGGCGGCTATCCGCGGATTGCGACCATTATCGAGGCTGATATGTACCAGCTGGCGCAGATCCCGCTGGGACAGCCGATCCACTTTGTTCCCTGCTCCCTGGAGGAGGCGCTGAAGGCGCGCGCCGACAGACAACGTTATTTTGAACAGCTGGCATGGAGACTGAACGATGAAGATTGATTTAAACGCCGACCTGGGCGAAGGCTGCGCCAACGATAGCGCGCTGCTGCAGCTGGTCTCTTCTGCCAATATCGCCTGCGGTTTCCATGCGGGCGATGCGGTGATGATGCTGCAGTGCGTCCGCGAAGCGCTAAAATATGGCGTCGCGGTGGGCGCGCATCCCAGCTTCCCTGACCGGGAAAATTTTGGCCGTACGGCGATGCAGCTGCCGCCGGAAACGGTTTATGCGCAAACGCTGTATCAGGTCGGCGCGCTGGCGGCGCTGGTGCGCGCGCAGGGCGGCGAGCTGCAGCACGTCAAGCCGCACGGCATGCTTTATAACCAGGCGGCAAAAGATCCGCAGCTTGCTGACGCTATCGCCAAAGCGGTATATGACGTTGACGCGGGTCTGGTGCTGGTAGGCCTGGCGGGCAGCGAGCTGATTCGCGCCGGGCAGCGTTATCAGCTGACCACCCGCCAGGAGGTCTTCGCCGACCGCGGCTATCTGGCGGACGGCAGCCTGGTGCCGCGCACCCAGCCCGGCGCGCTGATCGAGAGCGAAGAGCAGTCGCTGGCGCAAACCCTGGAAATGGTGCAGCACAGCCGGGTACGCAGCATCACCGGCGAATGGGCGCACGTGGTGGCGGAAACCGTCTGCCTGCACGGCGACGGCGAGCACGCGCTGGATTTTGCGCGCCGCTTGCGCGCGGCGTTTGCCGGGCGCAATATACAGGTCAGTGCGGAAGTAGAAGAATAAAAACAATATTATCAAGCAATTAACATTAGACAACAATTCACAACAACATACAGGATGTAACTATGGGAGAGTCATTATCTCTCTGGCCACTGATCGGCATTGCTGCGATCGTGGTCGGATTTGTTCTGCGTTTTAACCCGGTACTGGTGGTTATTGTGTCCGGGATCATCACGGGTCTGACGGCGCATATGCCGATCGCGACCATTCTGGAAAAGCTTGGAGAAGGATTTCTTAATACCCGCAACCTGCCGTTTATTCTGCTGCTGCCGCTGGCGGTGATTGGCCTGCTGGAGCGGCACGGTCTGAAAGAGCGCGCGCAGACGTGGATCGCGAAGATCCGCAGCGCCACCGCCGGTCGTCTGCTTATCGTCTATCTGTTCGTTCGTGAAGTGACCGCGGCGATGGGCCTCACTAGCCTGGGTGGTCATCCGCAGATGGTGCGCCCGCTGCTGGCGCCGATGGCGGAAGGGGCGGCGGAGAAAAACTTCGGCGCCTTGCCCGGCGAGGTGCGCTATCGTCTGCGCGCGATGTCGGCGGCGACCGACAACGTGGGCCTGTTCTTCGGGGAAGATATTTTCGTCGCCTTCGGGGCGATTATCTTTATGCATAACTTTATGCTGGAGTCGGGCGGCATTCAGACCGAGCCGCTGCATATCGCCCTGTGGGGGATCCCAACGGCGGTCTGCGCCTTCCTGATCCACTCCGCCCGCCTGTGGCGCCTCGACCGCCATCTCCAGCGCGAGCTGGACAAGGTTAACGCCGGGCAGGCGAAAGGCGGTGCCGCATGAATTTTCAGCAAACCTGGCTGTACTGGCTGGCGGGCGCGGTTCTGCTGGTGGTGGCGGTGATGTCATGGCGCGATAAGGCCAACCCGCGCAGGCTGACAACCGGCCTGTTCTGGGGGCTCTATGGCCTGGTGTTTCTGTTTGGCGACTGGACCTATGAGCTGGTCGGCGACAAGCGGGCCGTTAATATCGGCGTTGGCGTGGTGGTGGTGGTGCTGGCGCTGATCGCCGGTTTTGGCGGCGTGCGCCTCGGTCGCTATCATCAGCGCTCGCAGGAAGAACGTACCGCCAGCGCCGCGCGTCTTGGCAACCGGCTGTTTTTCCCGGCGCTGGCGATCCCGGTGGTGACGGTGATCGGCGTGCTGCTGTTTAATAATCTCCCCTCGCTGCAGGTCGCTATCTTTGGCCCGGGCAATCACGCCACGCTGATCACGCTGTTTTCGATGACCGCGGGCACGCTGCTCGGTCTGGTGATGGCTATCCGCATGACCCATGAAACGGCGGCGCAGCCGTTACAGGAAGCCCGCCGCCTGCTGGATTCGGTGGGCTGGGCGTTTATTTTGCCGCAGATCCTCGCGGTGCTCGGGCTGCTGTTTACCGCCGCCGGCGTTGGCAACAGCATCTCCCTGCTGACGCAGCACTACCTGGCGGTAGACAGCCGGTTTATCGCCGTTGCCGTCTATACCCTGGGAATGGCGCTGCTGACGATGGTGATGGGCAACGCTTTCGCCGCGTTTCCTATCGTGACGGCGGGAGTCGGGATCCCGATTCTGGTGCTGCAGCACGGGGGGAACCCGGCGGTGATGGCGGCCATTGGCATGTTCTCCGGCTACTGCGGTACCCTGATGACGCCCATGGCGGCGAACTTCAATATCGTGCCTGCCGCGCTGCTGGAGCTGCCGGATAAAAACGCGGTCATAAAAGCCCAGGTGCCGACCGGCGTTATGCTGCTTATCGTGAACGTATTTTTGCTCTATTTCCTGATGTTCCTGTAAGGAGGGATCATGGCTGGCGTGTTAATTACCGGTTTTGAGCCGTTCGGCGGCGAAGCGGTTAACCCTTCGTGGGAAGTGGTAAAGCGGCTGGATGGCGCTATTATCGGCGGACAGCCGGTGGCGGCGCGGCAGCTGCCGTGCGTCTTTGGCGACGCCCTGACGGCGCTGAACGCCGCGCTGGATGAGCTGGATCCCGTCCTGACCCTGGCGATTGGCCAGGCGGGCGGTCGCGTCGACATCACCGTTGAACGGGTGGCGATCAACGTCGATGATGCGCGGATCCCTGATAATAAAGGCCTGCAGCCGATCGACGTACCGATCGCTGCCGGCGGGCCGGCGGCGTACTTCAGCACGCTGCCGATCAAAGCGATCGTAACCGCCCTGCGCAGCCGGGGGATCCCGGCGTCGGTGTCGCAGACGGCGGGGACGTTTGTCTGTAATCACGTGATGTACGGCCTGCTGCACAGCCTGCGTCATCGCAGCGGCGCGAAGGGCGGGTTTATCCATATTCCGTATTTGCCGGAGCAGGCCGCGGCTCACCCCGGCGAAGCCAGTATGGCGGTAGAGACGGTGCAGGCCGCGCTGGAGACGGCCATCGCCGTTGCCCTGCAGCAGGATGGCGATGTGAAAGTCGGCGGTGGGGCAACGCATTAACACAAGGACAAGATTATGCCGGAAGGTCCGGAAATTCGCCGCGCGGCGGATAGCCTGGAAGCGGCGATTAAAGGCGAACCCCTGACCGGGGCGTGGTTCGCCTTCCCGCAGTTACAACATTACCAATCTCAGCTGGTCGGCCAGCGAGTGACGCACATTGAAACTCGCGGTAAGGCGCTGCTGACCCACTTCTCCGGCGGGCTAACGCTGTATAGCCACAATCAGCTGTACGGCGTCTGGCGAGTGGTGGACGCGGGGGAGCAGCCTGAAACGACGCGCGTTCTGCGCGTTCGGCTGCAGACCGCGCGCAGGGCGATTTTGCTCTACAGCGCCTCTGATATTGAGATGCTGACGCCCGAGCAGCTCGCCCGCCATCCGTTTTTGCTGCGGGTCGGGCCGGATGTGCTCGATATGCGCCTTAGCGTTGAACAGGTCAAAGCGCGGCTGCTGTCGGCGAAATTCCGCAACCGCCAGTTCTCCGGTCTGCTGCTGGATCAGGCGTTTCTTGCCGGATTAGGCAACTATCTGCGCGTGGAGATCCTCTGGCAGGTGGGGCTGACCGGGCGGCATAAAGCCTCTGAACTGGATGAAAAACAGCTTGATGCGCTGGCGCATGCGCTGCTGGAGATCCCGCGCTTGTCCTACAACACCCGCGGTCTGGTGGACGAGAATAAGCACCACGGCGCGCTGTTTCGCTTTAAGGTTTTTCATCGCGAAGGGGAGGCCTGCGAGCGCTGCGGCGGAATAATCGAGAGAACGATGCTATCGTCGCGGCCGTTTTACTGGTGCCCGGGATGTCAGCAATAAAAAAACGCGCCTTCAGGCGCGTTTTTTGTCGCTGCGATAGCCTTCTTAACGGGCGATATCGTTTTTGAAATCGCGCTTTTCGTAGCCGGTATACAGCTGGCGCGGACGGGCGATTTTCATGCCGTCGCTGTGCATTTCGTTCCAGTGCGCAATCCAGCCCACGGTACGCGCCATCGCGAAGATAACGGTAAACATAGAAGACGGAATGCCCATCGCTTTGAGGATGATACCGGAGTAGAAATCGACGTTCGGGTAGAGTTTCTTCTCGATGAAGTACGGGTCGTTGAGCGCGATGTGCTCAAGCTCCATGGCCACTTCCAGCAGATCGTCTTTGGTACCGAGCTCTTTCAGCACTTCGTGGCAGGTCTCACGCATAACGGTGGCGCGCGGGTCGTAATTTTTGTACACGCGGTGGCCAAAGCCCATCAGGCGGAAAGAGTCGTTTTTGTCTTTCGCGCGACGGACGAATTCCGGAATGTGTTCAACGGAGCTGATCTCTTCGAGCATCTTCAGCGCCGCTTCGTTGGCGCCGCCGTGTGCCGGTCCCCACAGGGAGGCAATACCCGCAGCGATGCAGGCAAACGGGTTCGCGCCGGAAGAGCCGGCGGTACGTACGGTGGACGTTGAAGCGTTCTGTTCGTGGTCGGCGTGCAGGATCAGGATACGGTCCATGGCGCGTTCCAGAATCGGATTCACTTCATATTTTTCACACGGCGTGGAGAACATCATATTCAGGAAGTTACCCGCGTAGGAGAGGTCGTTGCGCGGATAAACGAAAGGCTGGCCGATAGAGTACTTGTAACACATTGCCGCCATCGTCGGCATTTTGGAGAGCAGGCGGAATGCGGCGATATCGCGGTGGCGTGGGTTATTCACATCCAGCGAATCGTGATAGAACGCGGCCAGCGCACCGGTGATACCGCACATGACGGCCATCGGGTGAGAATCGCGGCGGAACGCGTGGAACAGACGGGTAATCTGTTCGTGAATCATGGTGTGGCGGGTAACGATGGTTTTGAATTCGTCGTACTGGGCCTGGGTCGGCTTCTCACCGTTCAGCAGGATGTAGCATACTTCCAGATAGTTGGAGTCGGTTGCTAACTGATCGATCGGGAAACCGCGGTGCAGCAGGATACCTTCATCACCGTCGATAAAGGTGATTTTAGATTCGCAGGATGCGGTGGAGGTAAAACCAGGGTCAAAAGTAAACACGCCTTTTGAACCAAGACTACGAATATCAATAACATCCTGACCGAGCGTGCCCTTTAGCACATCCAGTTCGATAGCAGTATCACCACCCAGGGTGATTTTTGCTTTAGCATCAGACATTTATGGTCTCCTTAGCGCCTTTATTGCTTAAGGCTGCCGGGTGGTGGATTTGCATTCAGCCCGTAGCAGATGACATTACCAGTTTGTTATGTTGCACATCGCTCTGCGTCGCGAAAAGGGCAGGGTACAGAGCAAGGGCGCTTGATGGTACGTCTTCAGCCTACGACGAAACAACAGCAAATCAGCGTTTTAGCAGCCCGAATATTATAAAACTATATACCACTAATAACTGTCCTGATTACATCGGTCAATACTCTCTCACTGTTGCATAACTTATTCTCAGGTAAAAGAGTGACCCCATAACTTTTGCGTATTATTGCATTTATCTGGTAATGGTTGTAACAATAATGTTTAATATTTGTCAAATAAGATGATTAAAAATTAAAAATATGTTGTTATCGTGACATGGATCACTGTTCGGGAGAAAACCCGACAAACTATATGTAGGTTAATTGTAATGATTTTGTGAACGGCCTATACTGCCGCCAGGTCTCCGGAACACCCTGCAATCCCGAGCCACCCAGCGTTATTTTGTCACGCTTTAACTCCTGGAAAGGCGTTTTAACATGACTTTTAGTTATAGATAAGGACGCTGTCTGACCCGCAAGCAGACCGGAGGAAGGAAACAATAAGAACAGCATGTGGGCGTTATTCATGGTAAGAAATGTGAAAAAACAAAGACCTGTCAATCTGGATCTGCAAACGATCCGGTTCCCAATCACGGCGATAGCGTCCATTCTCCATCGCGTATCCGGAGTGATCACCTTCGTGGCGATCGGGATTCTGCTTTGGCTGCTGGGCACCAGCCTTTCCTCTCCCGAAGGTTTTCTCACTGCGGCATCCATTATGGATAGCTTCTTTGTGAAGTTCATCATGTGGGGCATCCTGACCGCGCTGGCGTATCACGCGGTGGTCGGTATTCGCCACCTGCTGATGGATTTTGGCTACCTTGAAGAAACCCTCGAAGTAGGGACACGCTCCGCCAAAATTTCTTTTGTTATTACTGTCGTGCTTTCACTTCTCGCAGGAGTCCTCGTATGGTAAGCAACGCCTCAGCACTAGGACGCAACGGCGTACATGACTTTATTCTGGTCCGTGCTACCGCTATCGTTCTGACCCTCTACATCATCTATATGGTTGGCTTCTTTGCCACCACCGGTGAAATTTCATGGGAAGTCTGGACGGGCTTTTTCTCCTCCGCGTTCACTAAAGTCTTCACCCTGCTGGCTCTCGTTTCCATTCTGATCCACGCCTGGATCGGGATGTGGCAGGTATTAACGGACTACGTTAAACCACTGGCCGTGCGCTTAATTCTGCAACTGCTGATCGTTGTTGCGCTGGTGGCTTACGTTCTTTATGGATTTGTTGTGGTGTGGGGTGTGTAATGAAATTGCCTGTCAGAGAATTTGATGCTGTTGTCATTGGTGCCGGCGGCGCAGGTATGCGCGCGGCGCTGCAGATTTCCCAGAGCGGCCAGACCTGTGCGCTGCTCTCTAAAGTTTTTCCGACCCGTTCCCATACCGTTTCTGCGCAGGGTGGTATCACCGTCGCGCTCGGTAATACTCATGAAGATAACTGGGAATGGCATATGTACGACACCGTTAAGGGGTCGGACTACATTGGCGATCAGGACGCCATCGAATACATGTGTAAAACCGGCCCGGAAGCGATTCTGGAGCTGGATCATATGGGTCTGCCGTTCTCGCGTCTCGAAAATGGCACGATTTATCAGCGTCCGTTCGGCGGCCAGTCGAAAAACTTCGGCGGCGAGCAGGCGGCACGTACCGCTGCGGCGGCTGACCGTACCGGTCACGCGCTGCTGCACACTCTCTATCAACAGAACCTGAAAAATCACACCACTATTTTCTCCGAGTGGTACGCGCTGGATCTGGTGAAAAACGCCGATGGCGCGGTGGTCGGTTGTACCGCCCTGTGTATCGAAACCGGTGAAGTGGTTTACTTCAAGGCTCGCGCCACCGTGCTGGCTACCGGCGGCGCCGGTCGTATCTACCAGTCCACCACCAATGCCCATATCAATACCGGCGACGGCGTTGGTATGGCGATCCGCGCCGGCGTGCCGGTGCAGGATATGGAAATGTGGCAGTTCCACCCGACCGGTATCGCCGGGGCGGGCGTTCTGGTGACAGAAGGCTGCCGCGGTGAAGGCGGCTACCTGCTGAACAAACACGGCGAACGTTTCATGGAACGTTATGCCCCGAATGCGAAAGACCTGGCGGGTCGCGACGTGGTGGCGCGTTCCATCATGATCGAAATCCGTGAAGGTCGCGGCTGCGATGGTCCGTGGGGCCCGCACGCCAAGCTGAAGCTCGATCACCTCGGTAAAGAAGTGCTGGAATCCCGCCTGCCGGGTATCCTGGAGCTCTCCCGCACCTTTGCCCACGTCGACCCGGTAAAAGAGCCGATTCCGGTTATCCCAACCTGCCACTATATGATGGGCGGTATTCCGACCAAAGTGAGCGGACAGGCGCTGACCGTCAACGAGCAGGGTGAAGATGTGGTTATTCCGGGACTGTTCGCGGTAGGCGAAATCGCCTGCGTATCGGTACACGGCGCGAACCGTCTGGGCGGCAACTCGCTGCTTGACCTGGTGGTCTTTGGCCGCGCGGTGGGTCTGCACCTGCAAGAGTCTATCGCCGAGCAGGGCGTACTGCGCGACGCGACGGATGAAGAGATCGACGCTTCTCTGGAACGTTTGAACCGCTGGAACGGCAACCGGAATGGTGAAGACCCGGTCGAAATCCGCAAAGCGCTGCAAGAGTGTATGCAGCATAACTTCTCGGTCTTCCGCGAAGGGGATGCAATGGCGAAGGGCCTTGAGCAGCTGAAAGCCATCCGCGAGCGTCTGAAAAACGCCCGCCTGGATGATACTTCCAGCGAGTTCAACACCCAGCGCGTTGAGTGCCTGGAGCTGGATAACCTGATGGAAACCGCTTACGCCACCGCGATGTCTGCGAACTACCGTACCGAAAGCCGCGGCGCGCATAGCCGCTTCGACTTCCCGGATCGTGATGATGAAAACTGGCTGTGCCATTCCCTGTATCTGCCAGAGTCGGAATCCATGACGCGTCGTAGCGTCAATATGGAACCGAAGCTGCGTCCGGCATTCCCGCCGAAGATTCGTACTTATTAATGCGGAGACAGGAATATGAAACTCGAGTTTTCAGTTTATCGTTATAACCCGGACGTAGACGATGCTCCGCGCATGCAGGATTACACCCTGGAAGCGGAAGAGGGTCGCGACATGATGCTGCTGGACGCGTTAATCCAGCTGAAAGAGAAAGACCCGTCGCTGTCGTTCCGCCGCTCCTGCCGTGAAGGGGTTTGTGGCTCCGACGGTCTGAACATGAACGGGAAAAATGGTCTGGCGTGCATCACGCCGATCTCCGCGCTGAATCAGCCGGGTAAGAAAATTGTTATCCGTCCGCTGCCAGGATTACCGGTTATCCGTGATTTGGTGGTAGACATGGGGCAATTCTATGCACAATATGAGAAGATTAAGCCTTACTTGTTGAATAATGGGCAAAATCCTCCGGCTCGCGAGCATCTGCAGTCGCCAGAGCAGCGTGAGAAACTCGATGGTTTGTACGAGTGTATTCTCTGCGCATGTTGTTCAACGTCTTGCCCGTCGTTCTGGTGGAACCCGGACAAGTTTATCGGCCCGGCCGGCCTGCTGGCCGCGTATCGCTTCCTGATCGACAGTCGCGATACCGAAACCAGCGAGCGCCTCGAAGGGCTGAGCGATGCTTTCAGCGTATTCCGCTGTCACAGCATTATGAACTGCGTCAGTGTGTGTCCTAAGGGGCTGAACCCGACGCGCGCCATCGGCCATATTAAGTCGATGCTGCTGCAGCGCAGTGCGTAAGTAACCCGGTCTGCCCCGGATGGCGCTAGCGCTTATCCGGGCTACCAAAAGCAGTAGCCCCGGCAGCGTTCGTGCCGCCGGGAAATGAATACCCTAAATAATTCGAGTTACAGGACGGCGGCGACGCAGCGAATCCTCAGGAGCTTACTCAAGTAAGTGACTGGGGTGAGTGAGGAAAGCCAACGCACATGTAACTTGAAGTATGAAGGGGATAGCAGGAAATCTTTAAAAACCGCCAAATATGTACCAGTAATCAAGGCGTTCAGAGCGAGGTAAGGCGGCAACTGAACGCATCTCCGGGAGCATAGTGAACTATGTGACCGGGGTAAGTGAAGGCAGCTAACGCAACCGCAGCCTGAACGCCGAAGATTAATGGCAGTTTTTAAAGGTTCCTTAGCGGACGAAACCACAACTCATCCGCAACAAGTGAACCCCGGCACGTACAACTTCTGTGCGTGGTAGTTTCTACGGCGAAATAAGCATATAAATGCTTAAGGGATCACGATGCAGAACGGCGCAATGAAAGCCTGGCTGGACTCTTCTTACCTCTCTGGTTCGAACCAGAGCTGGATAGAACAGCTCTATGAAGACTTCTTAACCGATCCTGACTCTGTTGACGCCAACTGGCGTTCTATGTTCCAGCAGTTACCTGGCACCGGAGTCAAACCGGATCAATTTCATTCCAAAACGCGTGATTATTTCCGCCGCCTGGCGAAGGATGCCTCGCGTTACACTTCTTCGATTTCCGACCCTGACACCAATGTGAAGCAGGTTAAAGTCCTGCAGCTCATCAACGCATACCGCTTCCGCGGTCACCAGCATGCGAATCTCGATCCGCTGGGACTGTGGCAGCAAGAGAGAGTGGCGGATCTCGATCCGGCATACCACGATCTGACCGAGGCCGATTTCCAGGAGATCTATAACGTAGGTTCTTTTGCCATCGGTAAAGACACGATGAAGCTGGGCGATCTGATCTCTGCCCTGAAGCAAACCTATTGCGGCTCCATCGGCGCGGAATATATGCACATTACTTCTACCGAAGAAAAACGCTGGATCCAGCAGCGTATCGAGTCGGTAGCAGGCAAAGCGAGCTTTAGCGCCGAAGAGAAAAAACGCTTCCTGAGCGAGCTGACCGCGGCGGAAGGCCTCGAACGCTACCTCGGGGCGAAATTCCCGGGCGCAAAACGCTTCTCGCTGGAAGGCGGCGATGCGCTGATCCCGATGCTCAAAGAGATTATCCGCCACGCGGGTAAGAGCGGCACCCGCGAAGTGGTGCTGGGCATGGCGCACCGCGGTCGTCTGAACGTACTGGTCAACGTGCTGGGTAAAAAACCGCAGGACCTGTTCGACGAATTTGCCGGTAAACATAAAGAACACCTCGGTACCGGTGACGTGAAGTACCACATGGGCTTCTCGTCCGACATGGAAACCGAAGGCGGCCTGGTGCACCTGGCGCTGGCGTTTAACCCGTCGCACCTGGAAATCGTCAGCCCGGTGGTTATCGGCTCCGTACGCGCTCGCCTCGATCGTCTCGACGAACCGAGCAGCAACAAAGTTCTGCCGATCACCATTCACGGCGACGCCGCGGTCACCGGCCAGGGCGTGGTTCAGGAAACCCTGAACATGTCCAAAGCGCGCGGTTACGAAGTGGGCGGTACCGTACGCATCGTGATTAACAACCAGGTGGGATTCACCACGTCTAACCCGCTGGATGCGCGTTCTACCCCGTACTGCACCGACATCGGTAAGATGGTGCAGTCGCCGATTTTCCACGTCAACGCCGATGACCCGGAAGCGGTCGCTTTCGTGACCCGCCTGGCGCTGGATTTCCGTAATACCTTCAAACGCGATGTCTTCATCGACCTGGTTTGCTACCGCCGTCACGGCCACAACGAAGCCGACGAGCCGAGCGCAACCCAGCCGCTGATGTATCAGAAAATCAAAAAGCATCCGACCCCGCGCAAAATCTACGCTGACAAGCTGGAAGCCGATAAGGTCGCGACGCTGGAAGACGCTACCGAGCAGGTTAACCTCTACCGCGACGCGCTGGATGCCGGCGAATGCGTGGTGCAGGAGTGGCGTCCGATGAACATGCACTCCTTTACCTGGTCCCCATACCTCAACCACGAGTGGGATGAGAGCTATCCGGACAAAGTTGAACCTAAGCGTCTGCAGGAGCTGGCGAAACGCATCAGTACGGTGCCGGAAGCCGTTGAGATGCAGTCGCGCGTCGCGAAAATCTATGGCGATCGTCAGGCAATGGCCGCCGGCGAGAAGCTGTTCGACTGGGGCGGCGCGGAAAACCTCGCCTACGCCACGCTGGTCGATGAAGGTATTTCGGTGCGTCTGTCCGGCGAAGACTCCGGGCGCGGGACCTTCTTCCACCGCCACGCGGTGATCCATAACCAGAAAAATGGTTCAACCTATACGCCGCTGCAGCACGTCCACAACGGTCAGGGCCATTTTAAAGTCTGGGACTCCGTGCTGTCGGAAGAAGCGGTCCTGGCGTTTGAATACGGCTATGCCACCGCAGAGCCGCGTACTCTGACCATCTGGGAAGCGCAGTTCGGCGACTTCGCCAACGGCGCGCAGGTGGTTATCGACCAGTTCATCAGCTCCGGCGAGCAGAAGTGGGGCCGTATGTGCGGTCTGGTGATGCTGCTGCCGCACGGCTACGAAGGCCAGGGGCCGGAGCACTCCTCCGCGCGTCTGGAACGCTATCTGCAGCTCTGCGCCGAGCAGAACATGCAGGTTTGCGTACCGTCCACGCCGGCGCAGGTTTACCATATGCTGCGTCGTCAGGCGCTGCGCGGTATGCGTCGCCCGCTAATTGTGATGTCGCCGAAATCGCTGCTGCGTCACCCGCTGGCGGTATCGAGCATGGACGAACTGGCTAACGGCACCTTCCAGCCGGCAATTGGTGAAATCGACGATCTCGACCCGAAAGCCGTGAAGCGTGTTGTGCTGTGCTCTGGTAAGGTTTATTACGACCTGCTGGAACAGCGCCGCAAGAAAGAGCAAAAAGATGTCGCTATCGTTCGCATAGAGCAGCTCTACCCGTTCCCGCACCAGGCGGTACAGGAAGCGCTGAAACCGTATGCGCACGTGCATGATTTTGTCTGGTGTCAGGAAGAACCGCTCAACCAGGGCGCGTGGTACTGCAGCCAGCATCACTTCCGTGAAGTGATTCCGTTTGGGGCCTCTCTGCGTTATGCAGGCCGCCCGGCCTCCGCCTCTCCGGCGGTAGGATACCTGTCCGTTCACCAGAAACAGCAACAAGATCTGGTCAATGACGCGCTGAACGTCGATTAATTAAAGGATACATAATGAGTAGCGTAGATATTCTGGTTCCCGACCTGCCTGAGTCCGTAGCTGACGCAACGGTTGCCACCTGGCATAAAAAACCGGGCGATGCGGTTGTTCGTGACGAAGTGCTGGTAGAAATCGAAACTGACAAAGTGGTACTGGAAGTACCGGCTTCAGCGGATGGCATTCTGGACGCGGTGATTGAAGACGAAGGCGCTACCGTGCTCTCTCGTCAGATCCTGGGCCGCCTGCGTGAAGGCAACAGCGCGGGCAAAGAGTCCGGTGCGAAAGCCGATGCCAAAGAGTCGACGCCGGCCCAGCGCCAGCAGGCTTCTCTGGAAGAACAAAACAACGATGCGCTGAGCCCGGCGATTCGCCGTCTTCTGGCGGAACACAGCCTCGACGCGGCGGCCATTAAAGGCACCGGCGTTGGCGGCCGCCTGACCCGTGAAGACGTGGAGAAGCATCTGGCGAGCGCTCCGGCTAAAGCTGAAGCGCCGGCGGCTGCTCCCGCTGCTGCTGCTCCGGCGGCGCAGCTGGGCAACCGCTCGGAAAAACGCGTGCCGATGACCCGTCTGCGCAAACGCGTTGCCGAGCGTCTGCTGGAAGCGAAAAACTCCACCGCCATGCTGACGACCTTCAACGAAGTCAACATGAAGCCGATTATGGATCTGCGTAAGCAGTACGGTGACGCGTTTGAAAAACGTCACGGTATCCGCCTGGGCTTCATGTCCTTCTACGTGAAGGCGGTCGTGGAAGCGCTGAAACGTTATCCGGAAGTGAACGCCTCTATCGATGGCGACGACGTGGTGTACCACAACTATTTCGACGTCAGCATGGCGGTCTCCACGCCTCGCGGCCTGGTCACCCCGGTTCTGCGCGACGTCGATCTGCTGGGCATGGCGGATATCGAGAAGAAAATTAAAGAGCTGGCAGTAAAAGGCCGCGACGGCAAGCTGACCGTAGACGACCTGACCGGCGGTAACTTCACCATTACCAACGGCGGCGTATTCGGTTCTCTGATGTCCACGCCGATCATCAACCCGCCGCAGAGCGCGATTCTGGGCATGCATGCCATTAAAGATCGTCCGATGGCGGTGAATGGTAAGGTGGAAATTCTGCCGATGATGTACCTGGCGCTCTCCTATGACCATCGTCTGATCGACGGACGTGAGTCGGTTGGCTACCTGGTTGCGATTAAAGAGCTGCTGGAAGACCCGACTCGTCTGCTGCTGGACGTGTAGTCAGCAAGAGTATGACCTACCGTAGGCCGGGTAAAGCGCGCGAGCGCCGTTATCAGGCCTACAGGTTTATAATTATTCCCTGAAGGATGGACTGAACACATGAACTTACATGAATATCAGGCAAAACAACTCTTTGCCCGCTATGGCTTACCGGCGCCGGTGGGTTATGCCTGTACTACTCCGCGTGAAGCAGAAGAAGCCGCTTCAAAAATCGGCGCGGGTCCGTGGGTAGTGAAATGTCAGGTTCACGCTGGTGGCCGCGGCAAAGCGGGCGGTGTGAAAGTAGTGAAGAGCAAAGAAGACATTCGCGCATTTGCTGAACACTGGCTGGGCAAACGCCTCGTCACCTATCAAACAGATGCGAACGGCCAGCCGGTTAACCAGATTCTGGTTGAAGCGGCGACCGATATTGATAAAGAGCTGTACCTGGGCGCGGTTGTTGACCGTAGCTCCCGTCGCGTGGTCTTTATGGCCTCTACCGAAGGCGGCGTGGAAATCGAAAAAGTGGCGGAAGAGACTCCGCACCTGATCCACAAAATCGCCATCGATCCGCTGGCGGGTCCGATGCCTTACCAGGGCCGCGAACTGGCGTTCAAACTGGGTCTGGAAGGTAAACAGGTTCAGCAGTTCACCAAAATCTTTATGGGCCTGGCGACGATTTTCCTTGAGCGCGACCTGGCGCTGATCGAAATCAACCCGCTGGTGATCACTAAGCAGGGCGACCTGATCTGTCTCGACGGTAAACTGGGCGCTGACGGCAACGCGCTGTTCCGCCAGCCGGATCTGCGCGAAATGCGCGACCAGTCGCAGGAAGATCCGCGCGAAGCTCAGGCGGCGCAGTGGGAACTGAACTACGTCGCGCTGGACGGCAACATCGGCTGCATGGTGAACGGCGCGGGCCTGGCCATGGGTACCATGGACATCGTTAAGCTGCACGGCGGCGAACCGGCTAACTTCCTCGACGTTGGCGGCGGCGCAACCAAAGAGCGCGTCACCGAAGCGTTTAAAATCATCCTCTCTGACGACAACGTAAAAGCGGTTCTGGTTAACATCTTCGGCGGTATCGTACGCTGCGACCTGATTGCCGACGGCATCATCGGCGCGGTAGCCGAAGTGGGCGTTAACGTCCCGGTAGTGGTTCGTCTGGAAGGTAACAACGCCGAACTGGGCGCGAAGAAACTGGCTGACAGCGGCCTGAATATTATTGCAGCGAAAAGTCTGACGGATGCAGCTCAGCAGGTTGTTGCCGCAGTGGAGGGGAAATAATGTCCGTTTTAATTAATAAAGATACCAAGGTTATCTGCCAGGGCTTCACCGGTAGCCAGGGTACATTCCACTCTGAACAAGCCATCGCTTACGGTACGCAAATGGTTGGCGGCGTAACGCCGGGCAAAGGCGGCACCACCCATCTGGGCCTGCCGGTGTTCAACACCGTGCGCGAAGCGGTAGAAGCGACCGGCGCAACCGCATCCGTTATCTACGTTCCGGCGCCGTTCTGCAAAGACTCCATCCTGGAAGCTATCGATGCAGGCATTAAGCTGATTATCACCATCACCGAAGGCATCCCGACGCTGGATATGCTGACCGTGAAGGTGAAGCTGGATGAAGCGGGCGTGCGCATGATCGGGCCAAACTGCCCGGGCGTGATCACCCCAGGCGAATGCAAAATCGGCATCATGCCGGGCCACATTCACCAGCCGGGTAAAGTGGGCATCGTTTCCCGTTCCGGTACCCTGACCTATGAAGCGGTTAAGCAGACCACTGATTACGGCTTCGGCCAGTCCACCTGCGTGGGCATCGGCGGCGACCCGATCCCGGGCTCTAACTTCATCGATATCCTGAAGCTGTTCCAGGAAGATCCGCAGACCGAAGCGATCGTCATGATCGGTGAGATCGGCGGTAGCGCGGAAGAAGAAGCGGCCGCTTACATCAAAGATCACGTAACCAAACCGGTTGTCGGCTACATCGCCGGCGTGACCGCGCCGAAAGGCAAACGTATGGGTCACGCGGGCGCCATCATTGCCGGTGGTAAAGGGACGGCGGATGAGAAATTCGCCGCGCTGGAAGCCGCTGGCGTGAAGACCGTTCGCAGCCTGGCCGATATCGGCGAAGCGCTGAAAACCGTAATTAAGTAATAAGTAAAAAAACAGCCCTGACGTTCTGCATGGTTAAGGGCTGGTCCAATTTCGACATGGTTGGCCATCTGATGATGGCCTTTTTTTGCCTGCCACTGCGCCATCAGGCGTTACGCCGTTTTCGCCCGCGATTTCATG
Organism: Klebsiella sp. CB_Kp196; assembly: GCF_040061575.1. Taxonomy (NCBI): domain Bacteria; kingdom Pseudomonadati; phylum Pseudomonadota; class Gammaproteobacteria; order Enterobacterales; family Enterobacteriaceae; genus Klebsiella; species Klebsiella sp. CB_Kp196. The sequence continues at coordinate 24,203 of NZ_JBEAFH010000044.1, read as the reverse complement.
CCGTTTAATCATATTCATCTGCGCAAATGAGATTATTTTTTGCGTCCGGCATCATCCTTTTTATCCGCGCTATTTTGCATATTAAGTGCTTGCAAAAGGCGGTGGGGAATAATGTGGTGCGAAAGAAAAGGCATGAACAATGGGAGGGCTTTAGCTCGCTGGCAGCGCTTTTTTCGCGGGCTACCGGGCTGGAGACCACGGTGATTGAGGCGAATGACAATCGATTACCTGCTGGCTATGGTGGGTTAAATTTCTTTGCCTTACCGCTGATTCAGGACAATACATTATCCGGTTATATTATTTGCGACCATCATAACGCTACCGACAACCAGCATCGGGCGGCGGCGATAAGATTACTGCATTTTATCGTTAATAATATGTCTGCGATTGCAGAAAACAGGCAAGTGGACGAGAAACCGTTGCGGCATAAGAGAGAGTTTTATTATTCACAAAAATCGTCGCATGAAATAAAACTGCTGTCGGCATTACGCTATATTGATGAAAATTTATATGGTGAGCTGTCTTTAGAGACCGTCGCCGCTCACGTTTGTTTAAGCGCAAATTATTTTAGTCGTTTTTTTAAAAAACGCCAGGGGGTGAATTTTAAAGTCTGGGTTAATCAGCGCAAAATGCAGCGTGCCGGAGAACTGCTTGGCGATCCGTCATATTCGGTAGACAGCGTAGCGCGTAAGCTTCAGTTTGCGCAAACCAGCTACTTTTGTCGGGTGTTTCGCGCCGCTCATCGCACCAGCCCGCAGTCGTTCCGCGATCGGCGTCTGGCAGCCGCTTCACGGTAAGTCGATTAGCCGCCGTTTTATCGTTAATACAGATTTTTCCTGGAGCGCTCATAATGTGTGGCCGATCGCGGAAAAATTTTCATTTATGCTCACCAGCGGGCAATTAAATTTCACCGTCTCATCGACTGACTTCGCAAATAAACAAGTTAATGTGAAAAAATATTGACAACTTATTGTTGTTATTTGCATGGCAATCACATTGTTTAAATTGTGTTTATTGTAGTGCCTGGGTATTATTGGTTATTATTTGATCAATAACAGTGTGCATTAATCATGGAATAGATCAATGACATCTGAAGGTAAAATAAAATATAACACCCGGGGCTAATCTGATGTCCTTGCGCGCTTTTTTTATCTATTAAACAATTTTTTGCACGCCGTAAATGGAAGACGTTATGAGAGGAAAAATCCCCAAAACTGAATTACTGGTGACCTTTGAGGTTGTGGCTCGCCACGAAAGTTATACTCGAGCAGCGGAAGAGTTGGCTTTAACACAAAGCGCCGTGTTCCGACAGGTCACGGCGCTGGAGGATTTCCTCCATACGTCATTATTTAATCATGCTAAAAAAAGGATTTTTTTAAATGCGGCTGGCAAGCATTATTTGACTATCGTTAAGGAAACGCTTAACAAACTGGAACGTGATACCAACTCCATTATGACATGGCAACCGACGGTGCAGGTGCTTGAGCTGGCCGTCAATCCTACCTTTAGCACCCACTGGCTGATCCCCAACCTGCGCGAGTTTAATAAATTACATCCGGGCATTATCGTTAATATTCATTCGCTGGCTAATATTGGCGATTTTCTTAGCCGCGAGTACGATGCCGCCATTATGCGCGAGGATTTTTGCTCGCCGTGGGCGGAGGTTGAGTATCTGTTCGAAGAGGAAATTCTGCCGGTGTGCGGCTGCGGGCTGCTGTCCGAACCCGGGCAGAAGCTGGCGGTCGAGGAGCTGCTGGGCGAGTTTCCGCTGCTGCATCAAAGCACGCGAATTCACGGCTGGCAGGAGTGGTTTGCGCTGTCGAATATCACCAGCCCGCAGATCAACATCGGTCCGCGTTTTGACCTGCTCTCAATGCTGATTGCGGCGGTGCGTTCGAACCTGGGGGTGGCGCTGCTGCCGCGTTTTGCCATTCAGCATGACCTGGATAGCGGTGAGATGGTGATCCCCTGCGATGTGCCGATTCGCACCGGCAACCGCTTCATTATGACGTGGCAGGAGGATAAAGCGGAATCCCGGCATTTACAGGTATTCCGCGAGTGGCTGCTGCAAAAATCGGTGGTCTCGGCAGCCTGACGGCGCGTTATCCGGACCGCAGACGGCGGTGCCGGGCGCAGAGCGGCATCATTTCCCGGAGGCGATGCTGCGCATCTGTCCGGGCTACCGGCCCGCAGACGGCAGTGAACCTGTAGCCCGGGCAAGGCGCGTCGAGCGCCGCCCCCGGGAGCATAGCGCAGAGTGGCTGAGTTTCCCGGAGGCGATGCTGCGCATCTGTCCGGGCTACCGGCCCGCAGACGGCAGTGAACCTGTAGCCCGGGCAAGGCGCGTCGAGCGCCGCCCCCGGGAGCATAGCGCAGAGTGGCTGAGTTTCCCGGAGGCGATGCTGCGCATCTGTCCGGCTACTGGCCCGCAGAACGCTGTGAACCCGTAGCCCGGCTAAGCGCAGCGCGAGCCGGGTAAAACTACCAGTCGATTCCCACCTGCGCCTGAATACCGCTGTCAAAGGCGTGCTTCACCGGACGCAGCTCACTAACCGTATCGGCAAGCTCCAGCAGCCGGGCGTGGCAGCCGCGGCCGGTGACAATCACGTTCTGCCGCGGCGGACGATTCTCTATCGCCGCGATCACTTCCTGAGTATCCAGATAGTGATACGCCAGCATATAGGTAAGTTCATCCAGCACCACCAGATCGTAGCTCGGGTCGGCCAGCATGCGCTTGCTCTCCTGCCATACGGCCGACGCCGCCTCGATATCTGCCTCCCGGTTTTGCGTTTCCCAGGTAAAGCCGGTGCCCATAATGTGAAACTCAACGCCCAGCGGATGCAGCGTGTTGTACTCTCCATTATCCCACTGACCTTTAATGAACTGGGCAACACCGACGCGCTTACCGTGGCCGACGGCGCGCGTTGCCGTACCGAAGGCGGCGGTGGATTTACCTTTGCCGTTGCCGGTGAAGACGATCAGAATGCCTTTTTGCTCCGTTGCCGCCGCCACGCGGGTAGCAACCTGCGTTTTCAGCTTCTGCTGGCGCTGACGATGGCGGTCGGGATTGCCTCGCGCGTGCATAAATGCTCCTTAGTGTCCTGCCGGACAGGTGGCGCAGCGGTGCTGCTGCTCGAACTGGCTAAAGAAGTTGTTGCCTTTGTCGTCAACCAGCACAAACGCGGGCAGATTTTCGACTTCCATCATCCATACCGCTTCCATGCCCAGCTCCGGATACTCCAGGCAGCGCAAACTTTTCACATACTGCTGCGCCAGCAGGGCCGCCGCGCCGCCGATGCTGCCGAGATTAAAGCCGCCGTGTTTATGGCAGGCCTCGGTCACCTGCTGGCTGCGGTTGCCTTTGGAAAGCATGATCAAACTGCCGCCCGCCGCCTGGAAAGCGTCAACATACCCATCCATGCGTCCGCCGGTGGTGGGGCCCAGCGAGCCGCAGGCCAGATTATTCGGCGTTTTCGCCGGGCCGGCGTAGTAGACAATATGCTTGCGCATATACTCCGGCATCGGTTCGCCGTTATCCAGACGCGCTTTGATTTGGGCATGGGCGATGTCGCGGGCGACGACAATCGGACCGCTCAGCGACAGTCGGGTGCCCACGGGCAGGGCTGACAGGTCGTGGAGGATGTCGCGCAGCGGCCGGTTCAGATCGAGCTGGACGGTCTGCGCCCCGTTTTCTATGCGCTGAGAATCAGGGATAAACTTGCCCGGGTTATGTTCCAGCTTCTCCAGCCAGATGCCGTGTTTGTTGATTTTGGCTTTGATGTTTCGGTCGGCGGAGCAGGAAAGCGCCATTGCGATAGGGCAGGAGCCGCCGTGCCGCGGCAGGCGAATCACGCGAATGTCGTGGGCGAAGTATTTGCCGCCAAACTGTGCGCCGATGCCGAACTCGCGGCTGGCTTTGAGCAGCGCCGCTTCCAGCGACGTATCGCGAAACGCCTGGCCCAGTTCGTTTCCGCTGGTGGGCAGATTGTCGTAATATTTTGTCGAAGCCAGCTTCGCCACCTTCAACGCCTGGTCCGCCGACAGGCCCCCCACGACAAAGGCGATGTGGTACGGCGGGCAGGCGGCGGTGCCCAGCGCCTTCATTTTTTCAATCAGGAAGGCGGTGAGTTTTTCCGGCTGCAGAATAGATTTTGTTTCCTGAAATAGCGCGGCTTTGTTCGCCGAACCGCCGCCTTTATTGACGAAGAGGAAGCGGTACTCGCTGCCCGGCACCGCGCTGATATCAATCTGCGCGGGCAGGTTGGTCTCGGTGTTGACCTCGGTATACATATCAAGGGGAGCATTTTGCGAATAGCGTAAATTGTTGTCCTGAAAGGTGGTGTAGATGCCCTGACTCAGAGCTTCCGCGTCGTTACCGCCGGTCCAGACGTTCTGGCCTTTGCTCGCGACGATGGTGGCGGTCCCGGTATCCTGGCAGTTTGGCAGCACGCCTTTTGCCGAGACTTCGGCGTTGCGCAGCAGCTGTAGCGCCACGTATTTATCGTTGCCGCTGGCCTGCGGGTCGTGCAGGATGCTGGCGATCTGCTTTAAGTGCCCGGCGCGCAGGAAAAACGACGCCTCATAAAATGCCTGCTGAGCCAGCAATGTTAACGCTTCCGGTGCAACCTTGATGACCTCTTCTCCATCTAACTCTGTCACCTTAACATGTTGATTCGTTAGCAGTTCATATTCGGTATTATCGTTGCTCTGAACAAAAAGTTCCTGCCAGACAAAGGGTTTCGACATTTTACTTCTCACTATTTCGCTAAAAAGAGATTGGCCCGCGTCGCATTCGCGACGTACTCGATGGTCTGCTGGGCGCGGACGCTGTTACCGGCTGCATCCAGCGGAGGGGAGTAGACGGCGATAGCGTATTGCCCGGGTACGACGGCGACCATTCCGCCGCCAACGCCGGATTTTGCCGGGATACCGACGGTGTACAGCCATTTGCCGCTGCCGTCGTACAGCCCGGCGATCGCCATTTCCGCCAGCACCTGCGGGACGTAGCTGGCGGTGAGCAGCTGCTTGCCGTTGAACGGTGATTTGCCATTGTTGGCGAGTACGGCCCCCATTTTGGCGAGCTGTTCAACGGTGATATCCACCGAACACTGACGGGTGTAGATTTCGACGGCTTCCTGAGGGTCGCCATAGAAGCTGCGGTATGAGTTCATCAGCATCGCCAGCGCCTGGTTATGCTGATTGGTCTCCATTTCGGATTGAAATACCGGCTCGTTAACGCTCAGGGAGCTGTCGGCCCAGGCGTTGAGGTTGTTGAGAATGTTGTTCCAGCGGTCGGTTTTGTCTTTCGCCGCAATCAGGCTCACGGTGCTCATGGCGCCGGCGTTGACTAACGGATTCTCCGGCGCGCCTTGCGTAAGCTCCACGGCTAAGCCGGAATTGAAGGGCAGGCCGGTCGCGTTCGCGCCGAGTTTATCCAGCACCTCCTGCGGCCCGCGCTGCTCCATCGCCAGCGCTAGGGTGAAAACTTTACTTAAGGATTCCATCGGAAAGGCTTTTGTCACGTCGCCGGTCTGGTAAATTTTGCCTTCGACCGTCGCGAGCGTAATGGCGAAATTATTCGGGCTATAGCTCGCCAGGGCAGGGATATAGTCAGCGACTTTACCGTCGTGATTACTCTTATATTTCTGATGCGCCTGCTCGATGATGCTGGCGTAGTCCGGCGCGCTTTGCGCCTGCGCGGCGGCGCTAAACAGTAAGCTGGCGGTTAAGATGCAGGTGCCAAGAAATTTCACGTTCATGGGGTGTCCTGTTGGGATGATTGGAGGGAACCGGGCCGGACGTATCCGGCCTGGGGCTCATAGCCATTTTGCTGTCAGGACATCGCCACTTCGGACGTTTCGCTGGCAGGGCGTTCCTGCTCCGGTTTTTTGACCGGGGCGGTGCCGCGGCAGCCTTCTCCGTAATGCTCGCCTTCCCAACGGCCAACGATGGCGGCGCCCATGGCGTTACTCATCACGTTGGTGGCGGAGCGACCCATATCGAGGAACGGGTCGACGCCCATCAGCAGGATCAGGCCCGCTTCCGGAATGTTGAACTGGTTCAGCGTCGCGGCGATAACCACCATTGAGGCGCGCGGCACGCCCGCCATCCCTTTGGAGGTCAGCATCAGGATCAGCAGCATGGTGATCTGCTCGCCCATGCTGAGGTGGACGTTACAGGCCTGGGCGATAAACACCGTGGCGAACGAGCAGTAGGCCATGGAGCCGACCAGGTTAAAGGAGTAACCGATGGGCAGGACGAAGCTGGCGATTTTGGAAGAGACGCCGAATTTTTCCAGCTTATCGAGGGTTCCTGGGAAGGCGGCTTCTGAGCTGGATGTGGTGAAGGCCAGCAGCGCGGGCTCGAAGATCGCTTTGGTCAGGCGGCTGATACATGGGCCGACAATCACCGTCGACAGGCCAATCAGGATTGCCCACAGCATGCCCAGCGTCAGGTAGAACTCACCCATAAAGATCCCGGCGCTGACCATCACGCCCAGACCGCGCTCGGCAATCAGCCCGGAGATGGCGGCGAAAACGGTCAGCGGCGCGAACAGCATGACGTACCCTGTGAGCTTCAGCATCACGTGCACCAGCGAATCGAGTACCTTCACAATGGGCTCGGCTTTTTCGCCGATCGCCGCCAGGCTGCAGCCGAGGAAAATAGAGAACACCACGATCTGCAGAATTTCGTTGCGCGCCATCGCATCAACGATGCTGGTGGGTACCGCGTGCGAGATAAACACTTTCAGGGTGAAGGGCTCGGACTGAACGGCGGCCACGGCTCCGGCATCGTGGGGGACAAAGTTGATGCCCGCGCCTGGCTGGAACAGATTGACGATCACCAGACCCAGCGCAATCGACAGCAGCGAGGCGCAAATAAACAGGAAAAAGGTTTTAGAGAATATACGCCCGAGCGTTTTCGCATCGCCCATTTTGGCAATGCCGACCACCAGCGTTGATATTACCAGCGGGGCGATAATCATTTTTACCAGGCGTAAAAATATAGTGGTAAAAATGGAGATATCCTGCGCATAGGATTTTGCTGTATCTGCTGATGCCATATTATTAATGATCACCCCGGCAATCATGCCGAGTATCAGGCCTAATATGATCATTTTGGTTAAACTTATTTTTTTCATATTTACTCCATCGGAACAGGGTTAGTCGTGAAGTGGTGTAGGGCGGCGTACGCCTGCGCCAGGCAGAAGCGCAGACGTACGCCTGTGGTGACCAACCGCATAAATTGTCTGGAATACAGTGATACAGCGAAATCCTGTATACCAATGGATGTTGTTGTATTTTTATATCCGTCGCCTTTCAAGCTGCATTTTTGTTGGCTGCCTTTGCTCACCAGTCACGTACGGATGTACGCTCCTGGGGATGAATGAGGGACATCCATGTCCCTCACCGAAGGCAGCCTCCGGCTGTTCAAATTCGTTCCTGACGAATTTGTCTCTCAGTTGCCGCCTCAATGCAACTCGAAATCCATTGGATATAGAATTAGAAATCGAACTCAATACTTAATAACGGCGCATGCTGCTGAGCGCCATAAACATCATTGTCCCCGACGTTGCCGGAAATAATATCCCGCGGCATGACGATTTTTACCGCGTTGGCCGGATCGAACCAGATAATGCGATGAATAAAATCAGGCTTTACGTTATATAAGCCGGCAATAAGCTGCGGGGTTAATTGCTCAGAACGTTTGACCCGCTGATAATCTTCCCGGGTTTTAAATAAAATATCTAAAACCAGTTCATACGGTCCGGCGTTTTTGGAGCGGATCACCTGCGCCAGTGAGCATAGGGATTGTTTCATGCCTGAACTCCTTCTGGCGTCACCTGTTCGATATGGAAGTCAAAGCGCAGCGCGTCGCTGGCTTCGATCAGGTGATAGATTGAGAACTCATACACCGGGCCGCTCTGAATATCGGAAGGCGAAAACGGGAAGGCGAGGTTGCCCGCGGTGGCAATGCGGTTTTCATAGCCGTAGTGCAGCAGGGTAGAGCGCACCAGCGAACAGACGCTGTTGGCGATATCCTGGGTTGGCGCAACGACATCAAGCAGGATGCCCAGTTCGTGCCCGGCGATTTTCATCGGTTCGTGATTGCCCATCACGCCGTTCTTTCCATACAGATGGAAGGTCATGCGGATGCTGTCATCGTTCAGGGAGAGGTTGCGTGCGACGCTGGTCTGTACCTCTTCAAGAATATTATCGATTCCGGCAATCATGATCGGATCGCGCGTTCCGGCAATGGTCAGGCAGCGGAAGCCGACCCGCCGCGCGCCTTCCAGCTTCAGCGCGTACGGCGTCGCTTCATGACGAGAACCGCTGACGTAAACCTCGCCTTCGTTGACGGCTTTGAAGGTGCATCCTTTCAGGTTAAGCACGCCGCCCGGACCGGGCAGGAAATACGGATCGGACTTCTCGTACAGCGTATGCGCCGCCGCAGAGGTTTCGGTAAACTTACGCTTTGGATTAAACGCTTTCAGCGTAAAGCCGCTGTCGTCGATAATCCCCATGGCGCAGTCGGAACCGGAGCCCGGCGTGGCGGCAATGGCCGCGCATTCGAGGATCTTGCCGCAGTGCAGGGCGAGCCCCTCATCAAAGCCCTGCATAATCGGCAGCGCCGCGAAGCAGGCCGGATCGTACGCCCGGCCGCCAAGCACCACCTGGGCGCCGGCGGCGAGCGCCCGCTGAAAGGGTTCGATCCCCATCTGGGCGACGATATAGGTACTCTCTTCAATGGCCTCGTGGGTCAGTTCAGGCACAAAGTCCAGGGCGGTGATTTTGCCGTTATCCAGCGCCTGATGAATGATGGCTTTATCAACATCAGACGGGATCAGCGCCATGGAGAACGACAGTTTTTCTTCCTGCGCAATCTCATGGATAATCTGCCGACACCACTCCAGATGCGGCGCGGCGCCGGATCCTCCAGCGGTGCCGATCACCACCGGTATGTTGTTCTTCACGCCGGCGACGATCATATAGCGCAGATCGCGTTTCACCCCGGCCCGGTCGGTAAAAGGTTTGCCTGCCCCCAGATAGTGGGGGCCGGGATCGGATGAACCGGCGTCAACGGCAATCAGATCCGGGGACTCCGACATGGCTTTAAGAAAGCTCTCTTCCGGGAAGCCATAGCCGAGGATTGCCGTCGGCGATAAGATCTTAAAGGTACGAGCCATCTCTTAATCCTTAGTCTGCAACAGCGCGATGGTGCGGTTCATTTCGTTAAACACGATGTTAAGACCTTCGTCGAAGCCCATGCCCGGCTTGATCAACATGCGCATCGGACGCGCGGCCAGCGCGACGTGAACGCAGGTGCGGGCGCTGATCTCGGTTTCGTTACAGGTACCGCCCTGATAGGCTTCCATCGCGTGTTTGTTGCAGTACAGCACTGCGTCCACGATGTTATGAATGCCGCCGAGATCCGGGGTTTTGATCTGCACCATGTGGCAGCTGCCGGCATCGGTAAAGTCAACGATGTCCTGGTAGGTGTTACACCACTCGTCAGCGACAATTTTTACGCCGGAACCGAGGCGGGTCAGCTCTTTGGTAATGGCCGTGAGCATACGGATCTGGTCCGGTTTATTACCCGCATCCACCGGGCCTTCTATGTAGAGCGGCAGGCCCTGCGCCTCTTGCTCCAGGCTGGCGATATAGTCGGCGCAGCGAACCGGATCCATATCGAAAATCAGGCCGATGGTGCCGTACACGTCGATATGCAGCGTGGGGCGATAGCGGGGGCTGGTGCGCAGGCTTAAGATGCGGTCGGACAGCCAGCGGACATACTCACGCAGTTTTTCCCCTTTCAGACCCAGCTTCTCTTCGACGTTGTTAATGAGCGCATGCGGCAGGACGTCAACGCCTTTGAGGATCATTTTGTCCACGGCGATGTAGCGGTCGTCGCCGCTCTGACCAAATAACGGAATCGCTTCCGGTATGCAGGGCAACTGCCATTCGTCGCAAACTACCTCCGCCTTCAGGCGGCCGCTGGCCAGCGCGGTGGCGTCGAGCAGCGCCTGGGAAAGACCGTAGCGGACGGCGGTATGCAGCAGATGACCGTCGATGCGCAGCTTGTCGAAGAAGCGGGCGTTCGGCAGGAAGGTATCGACATCGCGGCCCTCCAGCAGCGGTTTGATATGATCGTTGAGGAACGGGATAAAGTTCTCCGCCAGGAACAGCGGGTCGCGGCCGCCCGCGCCGGAGTACTGTACGGCGGCACAGTCACCGACCGCCACCGCGCCGTTTTCCAGAATCAGCTGGACGGATACGCATTCACCCGCCTGGCGTACCGAGGTGAAGCCTGGCGTTACCGGAGCACCGGTATAAATGAACCCATCATGACCCGCGCCGTTTTTAATCGCCTGCTGATCGTCAAAATAGAATGAAGAGTAGCCAGCGGTGAAAAGGGCCTGTTTAATTTTCATTATGGTCTTCCTATTAATTTACTGTGGGATACCGCGTTGATGTCATCAACAACCATCTGGAATGAGGGTTTGCGTCCTTCAAAATGCGCACGTTCAGCGACGTAATCGTGGTGCAGGGCGAGGATGTCCTTCGGCAGCGGAACCGCGCCGGCTTCAAGCACGCGAATGGCGCCGGCATTGTCGCGGACCGGCAAAATTTTGCCCGCGTTGCAGGATGCGGGGGCAAAAGGCACGTCCAGGACGCCCGCTTCAAAGGCCAGCACCGTACCGCGGGCGATGTCGCCGTTGCCCAGCTCGAACACTTTCTTCAGCACTGCGCGAACCTCGCTTTTTATCAGCTCCACTTCCTGCTCAACCGCGGCGCAGGGCGGGAACTTCTGATCGCTGACCATATTGAGCATCTGGCGGGATGCCCTCAGCCCCTGCGCGTTGGCCGCCGCGGTGGGAATACCGAACGCTTCATGCGGGCTCTTGGTGATCACTTTGGTGGCGCCGGACATCCCGGCTACCGCCGCGCCCCAGGAGATAATGGCAAAGGCTTTTGATTCATCTTCCGGAAAGCCGCCCATCCACTGGTGGAAGACGGTACTCAGCTCATAATCGTCGAATCCGTAATTGCCAAAGTATTCGTGGGAGAGTTCGCGAAGAGATTTAATCGCCGCGATGTCCTGGGTGAGGCTGCCGACCTGGCCGTAGCCGACGGTGATTGACTTGACGCCCTGTTCCAGCGCCAGCAGACCTTCGATAATGGCCACCGCGTGGGACATAAACGGTGGGATCAGGGTGCCGGTCAGAGGGCCGAACGGTTCGCGGTTAATACGAATGCCGTGTTCTTCATACAGGCCCATCAGGCGGTCGCAGTATTGCCAGTCGCGAATCGACTTCTCCAGGGTGACGCGCTTGGCGTAGGGAATGTTGTAGGAGATACCGCCGCCTTCGTAGCTGGTAAAGCCGCTGGCCATGGAGATTTCCGCCAGCAGGCGCGCGTCTGGCGTACCGTGACGTACCTGGACCGGTTTTTCCAGCGCTTCGGTCATCCGGCGGCAGGCGGCGACGCCGTGGTTAACCACCGGCAAACCATTCAGTTTGGAGGTTCCCGCCTCGATGGATTTCTGTATGCCGACCGCCGCTTCTTCGTAACGGTTGAGGCGGGTATAGGCATCGATGGTGCTGGGCAGCAGATCGCACTCTTCCTGCAGGGTTTTGAGCAGCGCAATATGTTCATCCATCAGCGCCACGCCCGCGCGCGGCTGGCTCAGGGTTTTACCCTCCTGGTCGGCCTTAAGCAGAGCGTGAGAAAAGCGTTTTTTCTCAGGAATGGTTTGCTGGTACTTCACGCCATCTTCGAAGTGCTCAACGTCCTTGCCGGTATGCCAGGTCTGCAATACCTGATGCCGCTCGGTCATGAATTCGTCGTGGGTTAATTTTTTATTTCGAAGTTCCATTCGTAGCTGCCTTCATTTATAGGGTTAAACAGTGAATGCTGGTGCGAGCGGCGAGCTCGGGGTAGAGCCTGGCAACGTTTGCCAGCAGCGGAAGCAGGCCTTTTGCATCGCGGTAATAATCAAACCGGGTTGGCAGAAGAATGCGTCTGCCGTCGTCATCCAGTTCGCGGTATTTCAGCCAGCGGTGGATGTCGAAGCCGCTGGCGCGGGAGAGCCATCCACCGGAACCGACGACTTTACGCACGGGGGTCAGATCGCGGCCCATCTGTAAATCGACGTTGCCCACGCAGGTGCAGACCTGCTTTTTGGTGCCCGCGTGGCGTTCGCTGGCGTAGCCGACGCACAGCCCGGCCAGCACGGTGTCGAAATATTTTTCTTCCGCGTTGAGCGGCAGATAATCCGGCTGAGCGACCAGATGGCGCAGGTAGCGGTAAAAGGCCTCCTGACGCTGCGGCTGGTGGGCAAACACCACGTTCACCAGCTCCTGAGTACTTTCACCGACCACGACAGCTGAAACGCGCATGCCGAGATCGCCTTCCACCGTGCGTTTTACATATGGCTCCGGAACGCCGTGCAGAACGGTATCCGGCGAGAGCGTGTTGGCGCTGGCGGAGTAGACGTCGGTGGTGGCGCCGCCCATATCGATCAGCATGAACTCTTTCCACGCGCTGTCGTAATGACTGATGGTTTTCACCAGCTCGTAGACGGTCCACGGCGTTGGCATCGGCTCTTCGCCGGTTTCTGCGACGATAACGTCCAGTCCTTTACCTTTGACGATTCGGGATAAGAAGACATCGCAAATCGCCTTGCGGGCAGCGTAGGGATTAGGGTGATCGAGATCGGGCAGAATGTTGTCTACCGTGGTCAAATCTTTGTGGCCAAGGATGGCCTGAACCTCGTCCTGAATATCCCGGTTTCCGGCATAGATAATGGCGCAGTCGAGCGTTGACTCCGCCAGCGCATGGGCGTTGGCCAGGCCGTAGCTCTCCTCGCCGCCGTCGGTTCCGCCGGTAAACAGCAGGATATCCGGCGGCGTGGCTTCCAGCGCCTGGATATCGTGGCGGTTGAGTTTGTAGGCGTAGTATTGGGCGATTTTGGCCCCCGCCGAGTGGGCGGTGACTTTTGCTGATTCCAGGGTGATGGACGGCACCAGACCCATCGCGGCAACGGCAAGACCGCCTTTTGCCGATGAAGAGTATTTCAGCGTGACGTCACCGCGGTGCAGCAACGGGCGCGCATCGGCAACGTTAAGCACCCGGTTCAGGCTGGCAAAAAAGCCTTCCGCCAGGTGATGGGTAGTGGTCGGGGTCAGAACGTGGTTTACCAGCGTCAGCTCATCCCCCTCCTGTGCGAAGAGGGCCGCTTTGGTCCACGTCGAGCCGATATCGACAGAGACGGTTTGCATCAGATAGCCTCTTCCAGACACTGCTGTTCAACGCCGTGGCGCTGGTTGATATCGTTCGCCATCAGCCTGCAGACGTCTTCCAGATCGTGGCTTGGGGCAAAGACGCGATTGAAGCCCATCTCTTTGAATTTGGCCTCGACGTCGGCAAAATCATGCTTACCGACCACCAGGTTGCCGCCAACGTAAAGAAGAATATCGCCGATACCCCGTTCGATGCAGCGTTCGCGCAGTCCCAGGCAGTCGATATCGCCGTGGCCGTAAATAGACGAGACAACGATGGCGTCCGCGCCGGTTTCGATAGCGGCATCGATATATTCATCCTGACTGACCATCACCCCCAGATTGATTACGCGAAAATCATGGGCAGTAAAAACGCGGTCCAGGACTTTGTTGCCTACTGCATGGCAGTCAGCACCAATGACGCCAATAACAAGTGTTGATTTCTTCATGGGTAATCCTCTGTAAGGCTGATGGTATAAAAATAAAAACGACTTTCTAATATTTGCAGCGTTGATGATGGCCGCCTGTTAATAGGGCTGGAGTGTCTGTGGTTCGAAGGGGGGAAGCAATTGATCTATTTTCAGAATATCTTTCAAAAAAGTCTTGTTTTTGATTTTTCTTTAAAAAATCCTTTTGTATCATGATGTTGTTAGTTTTTTTATTGTCTGGGGTTATTTCTGTTCAGATCTTTTTAATAAATAGATTGCGATGTTTGTGAGCAAGGTCTTATTTTATATTTTGCGTTTATTTTGCCTTGATAATAAGCGGTAAATACAATTCTTTAAATTTTTCTGTGAGCATAGTAACGGAATTTATGTGCTGTTTTTTATATGCGTCACGGCGAATTTGTTAGATTAAAGATATAAAATGGTGATTTGTTTATTTAATATTTCATTTTTGTTGAATGGCGGAGTGGGGCAGGAGAGCTGCTGTCCGGGGGGGATAAAAGCGCAGGGGGAAAGTCTGCTGCATAAAGAGCAGGGTGCGTTGCGTCACAAAACGACGAGAAAGAGAATGTACGCCGCATTTACTTGATAATGAGATAGTTACGCATCTGTGTTAATTGAAAGTAAACGCAATGATAAATGTAATAAGCAAAAAAATTTAGGGCATTAACTTGATAAAAAAATCTGTGAGCTACACGACATTGTCAGCTGATGCCCGGATTAATGCGCCCAGCGCTCATCCCATTAAATTCCCCTCCGCGGCGAAATAAATGGACTATCATTTTCAGTAACCGTTGATACTCTTGAAAAACATATTGTTAACCTAGTGTTTACCTGTACGGTACACGGTATACATAATTAACATTTAAAATGAAAATTGATTTAAATCAATGTTTAAAACTTGGAAAAGGTCGCGAAATGGAGTTAAATTGTCGCGGATCAAATTGACCGAAATCTGGTATTTTCGCTATAAATTGATCGCTGTCGAAAACTGCAAATTTATCACAATAAAAACCTATTTATTGTAAGGGTTTTGCAGCGTAATATAATCACGGGATCAATTTGGGTGTTTTGTTAACATGTTTGTAACTTCTCATTACTATCGTTTTCTTGCATGAGAAAACGGGCGTGACGAGAAGAAGCAAATAAATTTGTATTGGGGCATGCGTGTGACCCTTTCTAACGGGGTTCACTCTCGGAGTCTTCATGCGATGAGCAAGGAGTCATGATGTTAGATATAGTCGAACTGTCGCGCTTACAGTTTGCCTTGACCGCGATGTACCACTTCCTGTTTGTGCCGCTGACGCTAGGTATGGCGTTCCTGCTGGCCATCATGGAAACGGTCTACGTCCTTTCCGGCAAACAGATTTATAAAGATATGACCAAGTTCTGGGGCAAGTTGTTTGGTATCAACTTCGCGCTGGGTGTGGCAACCGGTCTGACCATGGAGTTCCAGTTCGGGACTAACTGGTCTTACTACTCTCACTATGTGGGCGATATCTTCGGTGCGCCGCTGGCCATTGAAGGTTTGATGGCCTTCTTCCTCGAATCTACCTTTGTCGGTCTGTTCTTCTTCGGTTGGGATCGTCTGGGCAAAGTTCAGCACATGGCCGTGACCTGGCTGGTGGCGCTGGGCTCCAACCTGTCGGCGCTGTGGATCCTCGTCGCTAACGGCTGGATGCAGAACCCGATTGCGTCGGACTTCAACTTTGAAACCATGCGTATGGAGATGGTCAGCTTCTCTGAGCTGGTCCTGAACCCGGTTGCTCAGGTTAAGTTCGTTCATACCGTGGCGTCAGGCTACGTGACCGGCGCGATGTTCATTCTTGCCATCAGCTCCTGGTATATGCTCAAAGGCCGCGACTTCGCTTTTGCCAAGCGCTCCTTCGCTATCGCAGCCAGCTTTGGTATGGCGGCGATTCTCTCCGTTATCGTTCTCGGTGATGAATCCGGCTACGAAATGGGCGACGTGCAGAAAACCAAACTGGCGGCTATCGAAGCTGAATGGGAAACTCAGCCTGCTCCGGCGGCCTTTACCCTGTTTGGTATTCCCGATCAGAAGGCGCAGGAGAACCGCTTCGCGATTCAAATTCCTTACGCGCTGGGCATCATTGCGACTCGATCCGTGGATAAACAGGTTACCGGCCTGAAAGACCTCATGGTTCAGCACGAAGAGCGTATCCGTAACGGGATGAAAGCTTACGCGCTGCTGGAACAGCTGCGTGCCGGTTCAACCGACCAGGCCGTGCGCGATCGCTTTAACGACGTGAAGAAAGATCTGGGCTACGGTCTGCTGCTGAAACGCTATACCGACAACGTCTCTGACGCGACGGAAGAGCAGATTGCTCTGGCGACCAAGGACTCTATTCCTGCCGTGGCGCCGCTCTACTTCGCCTTCCGTATCATGGTAGCGTGCGGCGTGCTGATGCTGTTGATTATCGGCGCCTCCTTCTGGAGCGTGATTCGCAACCGCATCGGTGAGAAAAAATGGCTGCTGCGCGCCGCGTTCTATGGCCTGCCGCTGCCGTGGATTGCCGTTGAATCGGGCTGGTTTGTCGCCGAATATGGCCGTCAGCCGTGGGCTATTGGTGAGGTGCTGCCGACGGCCGTCGCGAACTCGTCGCTGACCGCGGGCGACCTGATCTTCTCTATGGTGCTGATTTGTGGCCTGTACACGCTGTTCCTGGTGGCTGAACTGTTCCTCATGTTCAAGTTTGCCCGTAAAGGACCAAGCAGCCTGAAAACCGGTCGCTATCACTTTGAACAGTCCTCTGCGGCTATTCAGTCGGCACGCTAAGACAGGAGTCGTCAAATGATCGATTATGAAGTATTGCGTTTTATCTGGTGGCTGCTGATCGGCATTTTGCTTATTGGTTTTGCCGTCGCCGATGGCTTCGACATGGGGGTGGGGATGCTCACCCGTTTCCTCGGTCGTAACGACACCGAGCGTCGAATTATGATTAACGCCATTGCCCCGCACTGGGACGGAAACCAGGTGTGGCTGATCACCGCCGGCGGCGCGCTGTTTGCCGCCTGGCCGATGGTCTACGCCGCCGCGTTTTCCGGCTTCTATGTGGCCATGATCCTGGTGCTGGCGTCTTTATTCTTCCGTCCGGTGGGTTTCGACTACCGCTCGAAGATTGAGGATAACCGCTGGCGTAACATGTGGGACTGGGGCATCTTCGTCGGCAGCTTCGTGCCGCCGCTGGTGATTGGCGTGGCGTTCGGCAACCTGCTGCAGGGCGTTCCGTTCCACGTTGATGAATATCTGCGCCTGTACTACACCGGTAACTTCTTCCAGCTGCTGAATCCGTTTGGCCTGCTGGCCGGTATTGTTAGCGTGGCGATGATCCTGACGCAGGGCGCGACCTATCTGCAGATGCGTACCGTGGGTGAACTGCACCTGCGCACCCGCTCCGTGTCTACGGTGGCGGCGCTGGTGACGCTGGTCTGCTTCGCGCTGGCGGGCGTTTGGGTCTACTACGGTATCGACGGTTATGTGGTGAAATCGGTGATGGATCATACCGGCCCGTCTAACCCGCTGACCAAAGAAGTCGCGCGTGAAGCCGGCGCGTGGATGGTGAACTTTAATAACATGCCGGCGCTGTGGGCGATTCCTGCTCTGGGCGTGGCGCTGCCGCTGCTGACCGTCATCTCGACAAAAGCGGATAAAGGCGCATGGGCGTTTCTGTTCTCCTCGCTGACGCTGGCGTGCATCATTCTGACTGCCGGTATCGCCATGTTCCCGTTCATTATGCCATCAAGCACGGCGATGAACGCGAGCCTGACCATGTGGGATGCGACCTCCAGCCAGCTGACGCTGAACCTGATGACTTACGTGGCGATTGTCTTCGTACCGATTATTCTGGCCTACACCGCCTGGTGTTACTGGAAAATGTTCGGTCGCATCACTCGCGAAGACATCGAAAAGAACACCCACTCGCTGTACTAAGGTAAGGAGCTATATATGTGGTATTTCGCATGGATTTTGGGAACGCTTCTTGCCTGTGCTTTTGGGGTGATTACCGCGCTGGCGCTTGAGCACGTGGAAGCCACCAAAGCAGGTAAAGAAGAACACTGATGAGTATTATCGCGACTCTTTACGCGATAATGGACAAGCGCCCGTTAAGGGCGCTTTCCTTATTGATGGCGCTGGCGCTAGCGGGCTGCATCTTCTGGGATCCGTCGCGCTTTGCGGCCAAAACCAGCGAGCTGGAAATCTGGCACGGCTTCCTGCTGATGTGGGCGGTTTGTACCGGCGTTATCCACGGCGTGGGCTTCCGCCCGCGCGCCATTCACTGGCAGGGAATTTTTTGTCCGCTTATCGCTGATATTGTGCTCGTTTTGGGCCTGTTCTTTTTCTTCTTTTGAATAAGAAATCTCTGTTAACCATATGGGCTTGCATAAGCCCATAAAAATTTACTCCTCGTTTACTTTCCCCCATTCCAAACCACGATTCCCGCGCGTATAGTAGCGAAGTTTGAAAGCACTAACCTTTTGTTGCATTACCGGGATGTAAAGTGAATACAACGCTGTTTCGATGGCCGGTTCGGGTCTATTACGAAGACACCGACGCCGGTGGTGTGGTTTACCACGCCAGCTACGTCGCTTTCTATGAAAGAGCACGCACAGAGATGCTGCGCCATCATCACTTCAGCCAACAGGTTTTGCTGGCTGAACGAGTTGCCTTTGTGGTTCGCAAAATGACGCTGGAGTATTTTGCGCCCGCCAGACTCGACGACATGCTCGAAATCCAGACGGAGATAACCTCAATGCGAGGAGCTACCCTGGTTTTCACGCAGCGAATCGTCAACGCCGAGAACGTCGTTTTGAATGAAGCTGAGGTTCTTATCGTGTGCGTTGATCCACTCTTAATGAAGCCTCGTGCGCTTCCCAAGTCTATTGTCGCGGAGTTTAAGCAGTGACTGAGATGAATATCCTTGATTTGTTCCTGAAGGCGAGCCTTCTGGTTAAACTTATCATGTTGATTTTAGTTTGTTTTTCCATCGCCTCCTGGGCCATCATTATTCAGAGAACGCGTATCCTCAATTCGGCGTCACGTGAGGCCGAAGCGTTTGAAGATAAGTTCTGGTCCGGTATCGAGCTTTCTCGTTTGTACCAGGAAAGCCAGGGTCGTCGCGATAATCTGACCGGTTCGGAACAAATCTTCTACAGCGGCTTCAAAGAGTTTGCGCGTCTGCATCGTGCGAACAGCCATGCGCCGGAAGCAATTGTCGAAGGGGCGTCGCGCGCCATGCGTATTTCGATGAACCGCGAGCTGGAAACCCTGGAAACCCACATCCCGTTCCTCGGTACGGTGGGTTCTATCAGCCCATATATCGGTCTGTTTGGTACCGTATGGGGGATCATGCATGCCTTTATCGCGCTGGGCGCGGTAAAACAGGCGACGCTGCAAATGGTCGCGCCGGGTATCGCAGAAGCGCTCATTGCGACGGCAATTGGTCTCTTTGCCGCTATCCCGGCGGTTATGGCCTATAACCGTCTGAACCAGCGCGTGAACAAACTTGAGCTGAACTACGACAACTTTATGGAAGAGTTCACCGCCATTCTGCATCGTCAGGCGTTTACCAGCAGCGAAAGCAATAAGGGGTAAGCCATGGCCAGAGCACGTGGACGCGGACGTCGCGAACTGAAGTCCGAGATCAACATCGTTCCGCTGCTGGATGTCCTGTTGGTGCTGTTGCTGATCTTTATGGCGACAGCGCCGATCATTACGCAGAGCGTAGAGGTCGACCTACCGGACGCAACGGAGTCGCAGGCGGTGAAAAGCAACGATGAGCCGCCGGTGATCGTTGAAGTCTCCGGCGTCGGGCAGTACAGCGTGAAAGTTGGCCCGGAAACGTTATCGCAGCTGCCGCCGGAACAGGTTATTGCGGAAGCCAGGCGTCGACTTGAGGCGAATGAGAAAACGGTGTTCCTGATCGGCGGTGCTAAAGAGGTGCCATACGATGAGATTATTAAAGCGCTTAACCTGTTGCACAGCGCAGGGGTTAAATCGGTTGGCTTGATGACCAAGCCGATCTAATCGCTCGCAATATGCACGCCCGCCAGCACGTCGGCTTTGGGACAACAGCGTCTCGTGGCCGACGTCATATAACGGGAACAGGCGAACAGTTTTTGGGAACCGATAGTGTCAAAGGCAACCGAACAAAACGACAAGCTTAAACGAGCGATCATAGTATCAGTCGCGCTGCACATCGTATTGATAGCGCTGCTGATCTGGAGTTCGTTTGACGAGCATCTGGATGCTTCTGCCGGGGGTGGCGGAGGTTCCTCTATCGATGCGGTAATGGTCGATCCGGGGGCGGTTGTGAAGAATTATGACCGCCAACAGCAGCAGCAGGCCAGCGCCCGCCGCGCCGCCGAGCAGCGTGAAAAGCAGGCTCAGCAGCAGGCGGAAGAGCTACGTGAAAAACAGGCCGCCGAGCAGGAACGGCTGAAACAGCTGGAACAGGATCGTCTACAGGCGCAGGAAGCGGCTAAAGAGGCGAAAGAACAGCAGAAACAGGCGGAAGAAGCCGCGGCGAAAGCCGCCGCAGCGGCCAAAGCCAAAGCGGACGCACAGGCGAAAGAGGCGCAGGAAGCTGCCGCCAAAGCCGCCGCTGACGCGAAAGCGAAGGCCGATGCGCAGGCGAAAGCAGCCGAAGCCGCTGCGGCGAAAGCGGCGGCGGATGCGAAGAAACAGGCGGAAGCAGAAGCCGCGAAAGCGGCCGCGGACGCGCAGAAAAAAGCCGAAGCCGATGCGGCGAAGAAAGCTCAGCAGGAAGCTGAGAAGAAAGCGCAGCAGCAGGCAGAGAAAAAAGCGCAGCAGGAAGCGGCGAAACAGGCCGCTGCTGAAAAAGCTGCCGCCGAAAAAGCGGCAGAAAAAGCCGCCGCGCAGAAAGCCGCTGCTGAGAAAGCGGCAGCCGAGAAAGCCGCCGCAGCGGAAAAAGCCGCCGCCGAGAAAGCCGCGGCAGCCAAAGCTGCAGCAGCAGAGAAGGCCGCCGCAGACAAAGCGGCGAAAGCCGCCGCCGCTAAGGCAGCAGCCGCCAAGAAAGCCGCTGCGGCCAAAGAGGCCAACGGCGTTGACGATCTGCTCGGCGACCTGAGCTCCGGTAAGAATGCGCCGAAAGGTAATACCAGCGGTAGCGCTGGGGGTTCATCTCCTGCTAAAGGAAGTAAGCAGGGGCAGGGTGGGGCATCCCAGGCTGAGATTAACAGCTATATTTCACAGGTGCAGGCTGCGATTAAAGGTCATCTCTATGATTGGGATACCTACAAGGGGAAAACCTGTACTTTACGTGTGAATCTGGCTCAGGATGGAACGCTGTTAAGTGTGAAATCGGAAGGCGGCGATCCGGCGTTCTGTCAGCAAATGCTGGCGGCAACGAGCCGGATGACGAAGTTCCCTAAACCGCCGTCGCAGGCTGTTTATGAAACATTCAAAAATGCGCCACTGGACTTCAAACCTCAGTGATAGTTTTCCCCGTTTATGCGGGGAAAACAAACGTCGGTAGGCCCAGGGTTTTGGTAGTTTTGTGTATTTGAGTTTGTTAACATTCTGCTAAATTATCGTGGGCTTTTCGCCTGGATAAGGGAGATATGATGAAGCAGGCATTACGAGTAGCATTTGGTTTTTTAATGCTGTGGGCGGCAGTGCTGCACGCAGAAGTACGCATCGAGATTACCCAAGGGGTCGACTCGGCACGCCCAATCGGCGTTGTGCCGTTCCAGTGGGCGGGGCAGGGTGCTGCGCCGGAAGATGTGGGCGGTATCGTGGCGGCTGACCTGCGCAACAGCGGCAAGTTTAATCCGCTCGATCGCTCGCGTCTGCCTCAGCAGCCGGGTAGCGCTCAGGAAGTGCAGCCGGCGGCATGGTCTGCGCTGGGCGTTGACGCCGTCGTGGTTGGTCAGGTGACGCAAAACCCTGACGGTTCCTACAACGTGGCGTATCAGCTGGTTGATACCGGCGGCGCGCCGGGTACCGTGCTTGCGCAGAACTCCTTTAAAGTCACGAAACAGTATCTGCGCTATGCCGCGCATGCTGCCAGCGACGCCGTATTTGAGAAGCTGACCGGTATTAAGGGCGCCTTCCGTACCCGTATCGCCTACGTGGTACAGACCAACGGCGGCCAGTTCCCGTACGAGCTGCGCGTTTCCGACTACGATGGCTACAATCAGTTCCTCGTTCACCGTTCAACTCAGCCGCTGATGTCTCCGGCATGGTCTCCGGACGGCGCGAAGCTGGCCTACGTGACCTTTGAAAGCGGACGCTCTGCGCTGGTTGTGCAGACGCTGGCTAACGGCTCCGTTCGTCAGATTGCTTCGTTCCCGCAGCATAACGGCGCGCCGGCGTTCTCGCCGGACGGCAGCAAACTGGCTTTCGCTCTGTCGAAAACCGGTAGCCTGAACCTGTACGTGATGGACCTGGGATCTGGCCAGATTCGTCAGGTGACCAACGGTCGCAGCAATAACACCGAACCAAGCTGGTTCCCGGATAGCCAGAACCTGGCCTTTACTTCCGACCAGGCCGGTCGTCCGCAGGTGTATAAAGTCAATATTAATGGCGGCACGCCGCAGCGTATTACCTGGGAAGGTTCACAAAACCAGGACGCTGACGTGAGCGCTGATGGTAAAACTATGGTAATGGTAAGCTCGGCCGGTGGTCAGCAGCACATTGCCAAACAAGATCTGGAAGCGGGTGGTGTGCAGGTTCTGTCATCAACGTTTTTAGATGAAACGCCAAGTCTGGCACCTAACGGCACTATGGTAATCTACAGCTCTTCTCAGGGGATGGGATCCGTGCTGAATCTGGTTTCTACAGATGGGCGTTTCAAAGCGCGTCTTCCGGCAACTGATGGACAGGTAAAATCACCTGCCTGGTCGCCGTATCTGTGATAATAAATAATTGATTATTAAAGGAATCAAAGAAATGCAACTGAACAAAGTGCTGAAAGGGCTGTTGATCGCTCTGCCGGTTATGGCAATCGCGGCGTGTTCTTCTAACAAGAACGCCAGCAACGACCAGAGCGGTGAAGGCATGCTGGGTGCCGGCACTGGTATGGACGGTAACGCTAACGGCGGCAACATGTCTTCCGAAGAGCAGGCTCGTCTGCAGATGCAACAGCTGCAGCAGAACAATATCGTTTACTTCGATCTGGACAAATACGATATCCGTTCTGACTTCGCTGCAATGCTGGACGCGCACGCAAACTTCCTGCGCAGCAACCCGTCCTACAAAGTGACCGTAGAAGGTCATGCGGATGAGCGTGGTACGCCGGAATACAACATCGCTCTGGGTGAGCGTCGTGCTAACGCCGTTAAGATGTATCTGCAGGGCAAAGGTGTTTCTGCTGACCAGATCTCCATCGTTTCTTACGGTAAAGAAAAACCTGCAGTACTGGGCCACGACGAAGCGGCTTACGCCAAAAACCGTCGCGCCGTACTGGTTTACTAAGAGAATTGCATGAGCAGTAACTTCAGACATCATCTATTGAGTCTGTCGTTACTGGTTGGCATAGCGGCCCCCTGGGCCGCTTTTGCTCAGGCGCCAATCAGTAGTGTCGGCTCAGGCTCGGTCGAAGACCGCGTCACTCAACTCGAGCGTATTTCCAATGCGCACAGCCAGCTTTTAACCCAACTCCAGCAACAACTCTCCGATAATCAGTCCGATATTGATTCCCTGCGCGGTCAAATTCAGGAAAGCCAGTATCAGCTGAATCAGGTTGTTGAGCGCCAGAAGCAGATCCTGCTGCAGATCGACGGTCTGAGCAGCGGTGGCGGCGCAGCGGGAGCGCAAACCCAGACGTCAGCGGGCGATCAGGGCGCTGCGGCTAGCGGGACGGCGCCAGCGGCCTCGTCAGGCGCCCCAGCGCAGACCGGTGATGCCAATACCGATTACAACGCGGCTATCGCGCTGGTGAAGGATCCCTCTCGCCAGGACGATGCGATGGCGGCTTTCCAGAACTTCGTCAAAAAGTACCCCGATTCAACGTATCAGCCGAACGCCAACTACTGGCTCGGTCAGCTGAATTACAACAAGGGTAAAAAGGACGATGCGGCGTACTATTTCGCTTCCGTGGTGAAAAACTACCCTAAATCCCCGAAGGCGCCCGACGCAATGTTTAAAGTCGGCGTGATCATGCAGGACAAAGGCGATACCGCAAAAGCGAAGGCGGTTTACCAGCAGGTGGTCAGTAAATTTCCTGGCACCGACGGGGCCAAACAAGCGCAAAAACGCCTTAACGCACTCGGATGATTATGGCATGACCAGAAATCGCATCATTTCTGGTCTTGTCGCATGAATCCTAAGCAGTTAAGCAATCTTTATCTAAATTGTTGTTGCGCTGAATTCTGAAATCAGTAATATATGCCGCCGTTGCCAAGGGATATCGAACAAGCCCAAAGCGGCGAAAATAGTGGGTCGTTAGCTCAGTTGGTAGAGCAGTTGACTTTTAATCAATTGGTCGCAGGTT
>NZ_JBEAFH010000002.1:0-178856 GCF_040061575.1 Klebsiella sp. CB_Kp196 | reverse complement strand
TGCTCCCGGGGGCGGCGCAAGCGCCTGCCCGGGCTACAGGTCCACCGCCGTCTGCGAACCCGTCGCCCGGGGAAGGGCCGCAATCAGATCTCCGGCGTATTTTTAAAGCCCATCAGCATCAGCATCGGCTCCTGCTGTGAGTCCGCCGGGTCGAAATGGTAGCGATTACCCTGGCGGTCGCCGCCGATATACCACGAGATCTCGGTTTTGCCTTCCGCCAGCGCCTTGCGCACCGCTTTATCGACATCCACCATCCGGTATTCGCGTTTGGAATTGAGGTACAGCGACGCCTCCGAGCTGTAGTTGCAGGGCGGGCGATGATTCCAGGTCACGCTGTTCGCGCTCCAGTCGTTGCTCGCCGGATAGAAAAAGATCTGATCCGCGCCGTTGGTTTCCACTTTTCCGCCGTAGATCCGCAGCTGATATTTAAACAGCGAGGCGTCCTGATCCTGCGGCAGCGGCGGGATAGGGAATTTCACCAGCGTCATGGTTTCCGGATTGTGCGTGCGCCCGCCGTTTTGCCAGTTATCGCTGACCACCAGGTTTTCCGGCGCGGGATGGGCAACCGTCGGCGCGGTGCTGTCCACCAGCGCATTCTCCTTCACCGTCGTGAAGCGATACGGCACCGCGCTGCCGCAGTCGATTCCCTTGTTCATGCAGCGCTCGGTCATATAGTGCGCCCCTTCCACCGTCCAGCCGTTCATAAAATCCGCGTGCGCCGTATAGATACTGCCCCAGCGCTCTTCGCGCTTCTCACCGTCCATGATCGGATCCAGGGAGAGCTGAATCTTCGCGGTATCCAGGGATGTAATCTGCGGCAGAACGTAGGCCACATTCATATTCACCGTCGGGATTTTCACCGGATAGTCGCTCGGACAGGCGCCGTTGACGTCGTATGCCGCGTTACTGTGTCCGTGAGCCGGTTTGAGGTTGACCCCATCCCAGCAGTTGGGGAACTGAATACCGATATTAAACTGTACCGCATCACCACCTTTACGCAGCCCACAGACTTCGCCGGCCTGGTTGCTGTAGCCTTTGCCGTTAGCGCACAAAAAGGTGATGCGCGAGCTGGGCGCCGAACCGTGGTGATCGCCCGCCAGCAGTTCGAGACCCGCCGGGAACGGGTGCAGCGGATACTGTTCCACTTTGGTGGTCTGATAGTAGGTTTTTTGATACGCCGGCGTCACCACCTGACCATCCGGCAGCTTCATCGACGGCACCCAGTAGGCGGAACCGTCGGCCTTGTTATCGCAGGTGGTTTCCGGCTGGTTGCGCAGCGTCTGATAGGTGGAAACCGCATCGGTATGGGTATTACCAAAAAAATCATGCCACATGGCCTGATTCGGTTTGCCGAACATCATGATGGCGTCATCGCCCAACGTATGGTGATAAGCGCAGACCACGTGGGCCTGCGGGCCGGCATGAGCGGAAAACGCGCCGGCAACCAGCAGCGGCGCGAGAGTTAAAGTGAACGCGTTCAATTTCATTTTGCAATCCTCCTTGTTTGAAGGAGTGCAGAGATAGCAAACGCCCGCCGATGTTACACATCATCAAACATCATTTCGTCTCATCGGCCCGCCCCATCAGGCTCGCGCATGATCCATGAGTACTGAAATGACTTCGGCGCCGGGAAATGCGTGCGCCGACGAAACGACCCCAGCCGCTGCGGCGTGCAGTAAGTGCAGCTCCCCAGCCACTCCATGTTTTCCTCCGGCACGCCCGCGCTGCGCAGCAGGAGGTGGGCAAAAGCCCGCAGATCGAACCACGCATTGTCGCCCGCGGTCGCTTTCGCCTGCTCCCCCTCCGACGCCGCCTGATGGGACAGGAAGAGCTGCTCCCGATGGCGTTTTGCCAGCTCGCCGGCGGGCATCGCCAGCAGCGCCTGGTAGAAGTCGCCGGTGACTTCATAGCAGCAGGGGTGAATATGCGGCCCGCTCACCACCACCAGATCTTGCGGGTCGACGTGATAACGCTGAAACAGCGCGAGGCTATTTTCGATAATCCCGCTGGCCGCGCCGCGCCAGCCTGCGTGCACGCTGCAGACATAGCGCCCATCACGCGACGCCATCAGCAGCGGCAGACAGTCGGCGGTCACCACGCCCATCTTTTGCCCGCTGACGGCGGTAAACATCGCATCGGCGTGGGGGCGCTCCGCCTGCGGCGCCCGATACTCATGTACGATATTGCTGTGAACCAGTTTAACCGGCGCCATTTCGCTATAGGGAAAGGCGGCGGTTTCATGAACGTCGAGAAAGGCGTAGCGGATACCGGGGATATCGCTCAGTAAGCGGGATGTAAAAGACATGATGCTCGGAAGAATCAATGGATGATGATTTAACCTATGCCAAAGTAGAGAGATGCGCAAGGCGGATTCCCGGGCTACCAGTCCGGTAGCCCGGGCAAGGCGCGGCTTTACCGCGCCGCCCCCGGGAATCAGCGAAAATGCTCAGGCCAGCGCCGTGCGCTTTTGTCGGCTCATCAGCCAGAACACCGCCGCGCCCGCCAGCAGAATGCCGGGAGCGGACGCGGCCATCACCCCGACGGTGCCGGTGCCCAGCGCCAGCATTTTGCCCGCCAGCAGCGGACCGCTCATCGCGCCGAGACGGCCAATCGCCACCGCCGTCCCTACGCCGGTGGCGCGGATTTCGGTGCGATAGAACAGCGGAGCCAGCGCGTAAAGCACGCTCTGGCCGCCGGTGGCAAACAGTCCGGCGACAAAGCCGGAGAAGAGCATTGCGGTCAGCGAGGACGCGGTCCCCAGCGCCAGCAGCGACGCCAGCATGCCGGTATAGATCAGCAGCGACATCCACAGCGGGCTGAGCTTATCCATCAGCGCCCCCAGCAGCAGCGTGCCGCAGGCGGCGCCGAACTGCAGGACAAACATCACCCCCGCCGCCTCGCTGGGGCTGAACCCCTGGCCGACTAACAGCATCGGCAGCCAGTTGATCAGCATATAGACCACCAGCAGCGTGAAAAAATAGCACAGCCACAGCAGCAGCGTGGCGGTAGCGTTGCCCGGCGCGAGGAGCGTGCGCAGCGGCACGCCCCGCGCGCTGCGCTGAAACACCGGCGATTCCGGCAGCCAGCGCAGCAGCAGCGGCACCAGCAGCAGCGGAACGATACCGCCGATCCAGAACACCGTTTGCCAGGCCGCGGCAAGGCCGAAAAAGCCCAGCGCCGCCGCCAGCGCCGCGCCGATGGGGACGCCGCAGTACATCAGGCTGACCGCCCTTCCGCGAAAGCGGGGGCCGGCGGCCTCGGAGGTTAAGGCAATCAGATTCGGCAGCGCCGCGCCCAGGCCGACGCCGGTCAGCAGCCGGGCCAGCAGCAGCGTGGGATAATTCCACGCCAGCGCGGTAGCGATTGAGAACAGGCCAAAGAGCAGCACCGAGCCCAGCAGAATTCGCTTGCGGCCATAGCGATCCGCCAGCATGCCGCCCACCAGCGCGCCGGGCAGCAGGCCGAGGATCCCGGCGCTGAAAATCCAGCCCATCTGCATTTTATCCAGCGCGAACGCCTGCGCCATGCCTACGGCGGCGATGCCTGCCGCCTGCAGATCCAGCCCTTCCATCAGGGCCACCATAAAACAGAGCCCGACGGTTAACATCAGGCGCGAATTGCTTGCAGTCGTTGTTTGGGTCATAGGGTACCTTTGCGATATCCGGACAAGCGGAGCAGGTGAATGGCGGCTGATACGTTGCCAGCCGCGCGTTGCTTTTATTTGCTGCGGTTAAGCAGATCCAGCGCGACGTCGACGATCATATCCTCCTGACCGCCCACCATCCGCCGCTTGCCGAGCTCGACGAGGATATCCACCGCGCTCAGGCCGTAGCGCCCGGCGGCCGCTTCGCTGTGGCGCAGAAAGCTGGAGTAAACCCCGGCATAGCCCAGCGCCAGCGTTTCGCGGTCAACCCGCACCGGGCGATCCTGCAGCGGGCGCACCAGCTCATCGGCGGCGTTCATCAGAGCATACAGATCGGTACCGTGATTCCAGCCGAGCTTATCGGCGGCGGCGATAAACACCTCCAGCGGCGCGTTGCCCGCCCCGGCCCCCATCCCCGCCAGGCTGGCATCGATACGGTCGCAGCCCTCTTCCACCGCGGCGATGGAGTTGGCCACGCCGAGACTGAGGTTATGGTGCGCGTGCATCCCGGTGGCGGTTTCCGGCTTCAGCACCGCCTTGAGGGCGCGGAAGCGATCGCGAATATCGTTCATGTTCATCGCCCCGCCGGAATCCACCACGTAAATACAGGTGGCGCCGTAGGATTCCATCTTCAGCGCCTGCTGCGCCAGCTGTTCCGGGGAGGTCATATGGCTCATCATCAGGAAGCCGACGGTGTCCATGCCCAGCTCGCGGGCGAAGGCGATATGCTGCGCGGAAACATCCGCCTCGGTGCAGTGGGTCGCCACGCGCACCACCCGCGCCCCGGCCTGATACGCGTTTTTCAGGTCGTGCAGAGTGCCAATGCCGGGTAGCAATAAAGTGGCGATCTTCGCCTGGCTGACCGACTCCGCCGCCGCCTCAATCCACTGCAGGTCGCTGTACGCGCCGAAGCCGTAGTTAAAGCTGGAACCCTGCAGACCGTCGCCGTGGGCCACCTCTATCGAATCGACGCCCGCGCAATCCAGCGCCCGGGCAATCTGGCGCACATTGTCGAGCGAGTATTGATGACGAATCGCGTGCATCCCGTCGCGCAGGGTCACGTCTGAGATATAGAGTTTTTTGCCGTTCATGCTGCTTCTCCCGCCGCGTCGTTCATCGCCTGGGCCATTTTTTCCGCCGTCGCCAGCGCCGCCGACGTCATAATATCGAGGTTACCCGCGTAGGCTGGCAGATAGTGCGCCGCCCCTTCGACCTCGAGATAAACCGCCGTTTTCAGGCCGGAGAAGCGGCCGACGCCCGGCAGGTTTACCGGTTTATCTTCCGGGATGACCTCAAACTGCACCTGCTGCTTCAGGCGATATCCCGGCACGTAGGCCTGCACCGCCGCCGCCATCTCGGCGATCGACGCGGCAATCGCCTGCTGCGATGCCGCTTCGCTCAGGACATAAACGGTGTCGCGCATCATCAGCGGCGGCTCCGCCGGATTCAGCACGATAATCGCTTTGCCTTTCGCCGCGCCGCCCACTTTCTCAATGGCCTGCGAGGTGGTTTCGGTAAATTCATCAATGTTGGCGCGCGTCCCCGGCCCGGCGGATTTGCTGGCAATTGAGGCGACGATCTCCGCATAGTGCACTTTTGCCACCCGAGAGACTGCCGCCACCATCGGGATGGTGGCCTGGCCGCCGCAGGTCACCATATTGACGTTGCCTTCGGCCAGATTGGCCTCGAGATTGACCACCGGCACGCAGTACGGGCCGATGGCCGCCGGGGTCAGGTCGATCACCCGGATCCCCGGCCTGGCTTCCCGCAGCGCGGCGTCGTTTTTCACGTGCGCTCCGGCGCTGGTGGCGTCAAAAACCACATCGATATCGGCGAATTCCGCCATCTGCATCAGGCCGCCAACGCCCTCGTGCGTGGTGGCGACGCCCATGCGCCGGGCGCGGGCCAGGCCGTCGGACTCAGGGTCGATGCCGACCATTACCGCCATCTCCAGGTGCTGCCCGTGGCGCAGAATTTTGATCATTAAATCGGTGCCGATATTGCCGGAGCCGATAATGGCGACTTTACGTTTACTCATCACTCTCTTCCTCTTTGGCGACAAAGGTCGCCGCCACTGAACCTAAACCGTCGATATGGGCGGCAAAACGATCGCCGGCGGTAATCGCCACCATCGGGCCTAACGCCCCGGTCAGCACGATATCCCCCGCCCGCAGCGGCTCGCCGAGGCTGGCCATTTTGCGCGCCAGCCACACCGCCGCGTTCAGCGGATGGCCAAGACATTCGCTGCCGCGCCCGCTGGAGACCTCTTCCTCGTTACGGGTCATGCGCATCGCGCAGTTTTTCAGATCCAGCCCATCCGGGCGCCGCGCCGGGCTACCCAGCACGTAAACGCCGCAGGAGGCGTTATCGGCGACCGTATCGACAAAGCCAATCGACCAGTCGCGAATACGGCTGCCGACCACCTCCAGCGCGGGAAGCACCCAGTCGATGGCGGCGTACAGTTCATCAAAGGTGGTATCGGCATGCGGCAGATCGCGTTTCAGCACCAGGGCGATTTCGGCCTCCACTTTCGGCTGCAGCACCCGGGAGAACGGCACGTCGGCGTTATCGCCGTAGCACATGTCGGCAAAAAGGGTGCCGAAGTCCGGCTGGTCAACGCCCAGCTGCTGCTGCACTTTAGGATGGGTCAGTCCCACCTTGCGTCCCGCCACCCGGCGGCCGTTCGCCACGTGGTGCTGCACGTTCATCCGCTGGATGGCGTAGGCCGCTTCCGCGTTGTCAACGCCGAGCGCATCGCGCAGCGGTTCAATCGCCTGGCCGCGGCTTTCCGCCTCACGCAGACGCTGCGCCAGTTGTTCAAGAGATAAGGTTGTCATCAGCACTCCTCAGGTACGCGCCAGAAAATCGAGCACCAGCTGGTTAAAGCTCTCCGCGTGCTCCCACTGCGCCCAGTGACCGCAGTCGCGATAGATATGCAGTTCGGAACCGTTAATACCCGCCAGCAGGCGCAGCCCGGCGTCCATCGGGACAAAGCGATCGTTACGCCCCCAGACGATCAGGGTCTGCGCGCGGATTTCGCCGAGACGCGGGCTAAAATCCGGGAACTGCTTCGGGTTGGCTTCCAGGCTTTGGACGAAATTATCCAGATGCTCCCGGCGCGACAGCATATTAGTGAGGCGCGCTTCAAACAGCGCGTCGGTCAAATCGCGGGTATCGAAGACAAAGATGTTCATCATCTTTTTCAGGTTTTCGATGGTCGGCTCACGGTACAGGCCGTTCAGCAGCTTGATGCCTTCCGTCGGCATCGGCGTAAACAGGCTCATGCCGCCGGTTCCGCCGCCCATCAGCACCAGTTTGCCGACGCGCTCCGGCCAGCTGAGGGTAAAGGCCACCGCGCTGTGTCCGCCCATCGAATTGCCCAGCAGATGCACTTTGCTGATATCCAGCTGGTCAATCACGCTTTTCAGCACCCTGGCGTTCAGGTCGGAACGGGAGCCGCGGTTGACGATAGAATCGCTTTTTCCCCAGCCGGGGCAGTCCAGCAGAATGACCCGGTAGCCCGCCTCGACCAGCGGGTCGATATTGCGGCTAAAGTTGGCCCAGCCGGTAGCCCCGGGGCCAGAGCCGTGCAGCAGGACCACGGTTTCGTCGCCCTCGCCGCAGTCATTAAAATGGATGCGTAATGTTTCTCCGCCCTCTTCCACGTTGAGGAAACGGCTGGTGGCGGCTTCGGTTTGCGGTTGGTAGCTCATCATATTCTCCCGTTAATTCAGTTCTGCGCGGCGGCGCTCAGCGAGCCAAATCCGGCAATCCACTCGGGGATTGGTCGGTAATAGCGGCCTTCGCAGCGCCAGCGGCCAAATGCGGATAGCGCGGCAAAGGCGGCCACCCAGGTTTTAATTTCGTGCGTCGATTTCCCGGCCATTGCCGACAGCTCTTCGTTACTGACGGCATCCAGCTCCGCCAGCCGCCCCTGCTCCAGAAGGCTCATAAAGCGGGTATCCCAGACGGGGTTGAGCGGATAGAGCGAGTTCTGGTCCTCGATAAACTGCTTCGCCGCGCTAATGACCCGCTGCTGGCGCAGTTCACGCTCGTCCGGCGGCAGCTGCCTGCCGCTGCCCAGCAGCCGGTCGCGCATATGGGCATCGGCCTTCGCCAGCTCCGGTACCGGCGGCTGATGCGACAGGCCGCCGGAGCCAAGGATTAATACCCGTTTATTGAGGGTGGTCAGGAAGCGGCCAATGGCTTCGCCCAGCATGCGGGTGCGCTGAAAGCCCGGCAGCGGCGACGCCACGCCGTTGATAAACACCGGCAGAACCGGCAGGGTATCCAGCCCGCCGAGCAGGAACTCCAGCGGTTGCGCAAAGCCGTGATCCACCTGCATGCAGTAGGAGACCGCCAGATCGATGCCCTCTTTCATCACCGCGTGGGCGCAGGCCTCCGCCAGCGCCGTCGGCACCGGCAGAACGCCGCTGGCGCTGCTGAAGTCGCCGATAGCGGTCGCCCCGATGCCTAAACAGAACGGCGGCATCACATCGTAGAAAAAGCCGTTGTAGTGATCGGGAGCAAACAGCACCACCAGCTCCGGGTCGAAGGCGGCAATGCGCGCCCGCGCGTCGGCGATGGTGCCGTTCACTTCGTCCAGCACCGCCTGTTCCGGGTCAACGTAGCCCACCAGCGGGGTATGGGAGAGGCAATGAAGATATGCGTTCATATCAGGCCACCTGTTCAATCGTTGTTGCCGCCTGCGCGGAAGCCAGCTGCATCTTGCTCGCCAGCGCATCGAGCTTTTTGCTCAGGGTTTGCGGGATGGCCACGGTGGCGACGAAGCGGTCCGGACGCACCACGGCAATTGCGGTATCGTGCTGCGCGAACCAGCTTTTCAGGCGGTTTTGCGTATCGCCGACGCGGATAACGCCGGGCACGTTGTCCTGATCGCAATGAATCTGCACCTCCGGCACCACCTGGATAAAGCGCACCCCGACCGCGCGCCAGCGGGCAATTTGCTCATCGTTGAGCCCCCACTGCGGATTACAGCCCCAGGCGATAATGGCGAATCTGGCGCCAATCACCTCATCGAGCAGCGTCACCTGCCCGTTTTCCAGCGTCACCTTCGGCTGGATAAACATTTTGCCGACCGGGGACGTTTTGCTTTCGCCTTCCGCCAGCAGCGCGCCGTCGCGATACTGCGGCATCGGCTTGAAACGCATTTCAAGGAAGTAGCGTTTAACCGGCGGCAGATAGTTGAGCAGCCACGAAACGCCGTCGCGCACCGCGCCGTGCCAGCGTTTCGGCGGCGCCAGGACGTTGCCGGCGGTGACCGACAGGTCGATCATCGCTTTGGCGTGATCGCGCCGCTCCTGCTGGTAGCTGTCCAGCAGCGCCTCTCCGGCTTTGCCGTTCACCACCAGCGCCAGCTTCCAGGCCAGGTTAAAGGCGTCGCGCATACCGCTGTTGTAGCCCTGCCCCTGCCACACCGGCATGATGTGCGCCGCGTCGCCCGCCAGCAGTACGCGATCGACGCGAAAGCGTTCGGCGATGCGCGCGTTGTGGGTGTAGACGCGCTGGCGAATCAGCTCGACGTTATCCGGGTCCGGCAGCACCTTGCTCAATAGCTGGCGCATCTTGCGCGGCTCGCTGAGCTGGGCTTCGGTTTCTCCGGGCATGACCATAAATTCGAAACGCCGTACCCCGTGCGGCAGCGCGGCGGAGACGTACGGGCGCACCGGGTCGCAGCACAGGTAGACGTGCGGCGTCGCCAGCGGATCGTTGGCGATATCAATAACAATCCATTGATTCGGCGCGGTTTTGCCTTCGAAGGGAATATTCAGCGCGCGACGAATGAAGCTGGCTCCGCCGTCGCAGGCCACCAGCCAGTCGGCGCGCACGGTTTCCCGCTCGCCGTCGCTGCCTTTGACGTTCAGGGTGACACCGTCACTATTCTGGCTAAAGGCCTCTACTTCGCGGGAAAACAGGCAGCGCACGTGGGGGAAACGGCTGAGGCCGTCGTACAGCACCGCGTCCACCTGCGGCTGAATAAACGCATTGCGGCGCGACCAGCCAAACTCGTCGGTCATCGGCTGAATATCGGCAAAGCAGCGCCCTTTCGGGGTGAGAAAGCGCATCGCGTGCCACGGCGTAGTATGCGGCAGCACGTTGTCGACCAGCCCCACCGCCTGCATCGCCCGCAGCGCCTCATCGTCGATACCGATGGCGCGGGGATAATCGATCAGCGACTCGAGCTTCTCAATCAGCACGACGCTGACGCCCATCTGCCCGAGGTAGTTGGCGATGGTCAGGCCAACCGGACCGGCGCCGGCAATAGCGACCTGCGCGCTGTGCTGTACCGCGGGTTGGATATCAGGATTGGATGTTGTCATTTTCAAAACCTCACGCTTCGGACAAATTGCCGTCACCGCACAACCTTCAGCAGGGCAATTTGTTAATTAAATGTGAATTTATTTTTATTGTGAGGTCAGTATAGGGTCGGTAATTTGCGCTACAATCAAAACATTACCGGATGTGCACCAGGTGCACATGATTGTTTATAATGATTTTTATTGAGGACGCATGAACGAAAACGCTTCGGCAGATTACAAAACGGTGCGCGGATTGAGCCGCGGATTATTGTTATTAAATTTGTTAAATAAATTCGACGGAGGCGCGACGGTCGGCACCCTGGCCGAGTTTAGCGGCCTGCATCGCACGACCGTCAGGCGGCTGCTGGAAACGCTACAGGACGAGGGTTACGTGCGCCGCAGCCGCTCCGATGACAGCTTTCGCCTGACGATTAAAGTGCGTCAGTTAAGTGAGGGATTTCGTGACGAACATTGGATTTCTGCCCTCGCCACGCCGCTGCTTGGCGAACTGCTGCGCGAGGTTTTATGG
Organism: Klebsiella sp. CB_Kp196; assembly: GCF_040061575.1. Taxonomy (NCBI): domain Bacteria; kingdom Pseudomonadati; phylum Pseudomonadota; class Gammaproteobacteria; order Enterobacterales; family Enterobacteriaceae; genus Klebsiella; species Klebsiella sp. CB_Kp196. The sequence goes on along the minus strand of NZ_JBEAFH010000002.1, from coordinate 168,364 downwards.
CCGACCGACATCACCACCCTGGACGTCGATGCGATGGTGGTGCGCGAAACCACCCACCGCTTCAGCCGCCTCTCCTTCCACCGGGCGATGGTCGGCCGCCGCCTGCCGCTGCTGCTGACCGCTTCGGGATTAACCTGGCTGGCCTTCGCGCCGGAACACGAACGAAGCCCGATTGTTGAGATGCTGGCTGCCCGACAGGAAGCGGAGTATCAGCTGGCGCGCGAGCCGGAAAAACTGGCCGCCATCCTCGCACGCACCCGGCAAAACGGCTACGGCGAAAACTTTCGCGGCTGGCAGCAGGAGGAGAAAATCGCTTCCATTGCCGTCCCCATTCGCCGCCAGCAGCGGGTTATCGGCTGCCTGAACCTGGTCTATATGGCTAAAGCCATGACCATTGACCAGGCGGCGCAAAAGTACCTCGCCCCGCTGCAGAAGGTCGCTACCCGCATAGAAGAACGGATGTCCGATGAAGAGGTGTTTTACCAATAACCTTGTCCATAGGGGGTAAATAGCCCGCCAGCCATTGCGCCCGGCTTCGTTATATATTTTAATATACAACGATTCTTCCTTTGACGCTGAGCCCATCATGTCCAGACATCCGCGCGTTTTCTTTGCTATGGCGCTGTTAAGCGCCAGCCTGTTCACCGGTCAGGCCTTTGCCGACCGCACCCTCACCGACCAGTTGGGTCGTGAAGTCACCCTCCCCGACCACGTCACCCGCGCCGTGGTGCTCCAGCATCAGACCTTAAACCTGCTGGTGCAGCTTAACGCCGCTGACGACGTCGTCGGCGTCATGAGCAGCTGGAAAAAGCAGCTTGGCCCGCAGTTTGCGCGCTTTATGCCGGCTATTGAGACACTACCGATGCCGGGCGATCTGACGCAGGTCAATATCGAGAGCCTGCTGGCGCTGCATCCCCAGGTGGTGTTCGTTGCCAACTACGCGCCGCCGGCGATGATCCAGCAGATCCAGGGCGCCGGGATCCCGGCGGTGGCGGTCTCTCTGCGCCAGGATGCCGCGGGTGAGAAAAACAAAATGAACCCGACGATGGCCGATGAAGAGCAGGCCTATAACGAGGGGCTGAAACAGGGGATCCGCCTGATTGGCGAAGTGGTCGGGCGTCAGGCTCAGGCCGAAGCGCTGATTCAATACACCTTCAGCGCGCGCAGGCTGGCTAACGCGCCGGTTGCCGATATTCCGCAAAACGAGCGGGTGCGGGTATATATGGCCAATCCGGACCTCAACACCTACGGCTCGGGCAAATATACCGGCCTGATGATGAAGCACGCCGGGGCGCTGAACGTTGCCGCCGCCAGCGTAAAGGGCGCGCGCCAGGTCTCGCTGGAGCAGGTGCTGCAGTGGGATCCGCAGGTGATTTTCGTGCAGGACCGCTACCCGGAGGTGGTCAAACAGATACAAAACGACCCGCAGTGGCAGAGCATTGACGCGGTCAAAAATCACCGCGTGTGGCTGATGCCGGAATACGCCAAGGCCTGGGGCTACCCGATGCCGGAGGCGCTGGCGATCGGCGAGCTGTGGATGGCGAAAAAACTCTACCCCTCACGCTACAACAGCGTCGATGTCGAGGCGAAGGCGCGGGAGTACTATCAGCGTTTCTACCGCGTGAAGTGGACGCCGGATGCGTAGTCATCGTCATCCGGCCCTGCTGCAATGTACCCTCGGGCTGGTGACGATCGTGATTGCAATCGCTTCACTCTGCCTCGGGCAGTATCCGTTAAGCCTGGCGGAAGTTTTTCGCCAGCTGGCGCATCTTTCTCCCCTCGACGGCGTCGCCGGCCAGGTGGTGTGGTCGGTGCGGCTGCCGAGGATCGTGATGGCGCTGCTGGCCGGCGGCGCGCTGGGGCTGTGCGGGGCCACCTTACAGGGCGTGTTCCAGAATCCGCTGGTGGACCCGCATATCATCGGCGTCACCTCCGGCTCCGCCTTCGGCGGGACGCTGGCGATTCTGCTGGGGCTGAACGCCGCGCTGATGATGGCCTCGACCTTTCTCTTCGGCCTTGCCGCGCTGATGCTGGTCTATCTGATAGCCGCGCTGCAGGGGCGCGAAAGCACCCTGGTGCTGATCCTCTCAGGCATTATCCTCAGCGGCTTTTTTGCCGCCCTGGTGAGCCTGATGCAGTACCTGGCCGATAGCGAAGAGACGCTGCCGAATATTGTTTTCTGGCTGCTCGGCAGCTTCGCCACCGCCAGCTGGCACAAAGTCCTGCTGATGGCGCTACCGGTAGCCTGCGCCGCGATGGTGCTGTTTAAGCTCCGCTGGCGGATTAACCTGCTGGCGCTGGAGGAGAAAGATGCCCGCGGTCTCGGGGTTGCGGTGACCGGGCTGCGTCGCGGGGTACTGGTGTGCTGCGCGGTGCTGGTCGCCGCTCAGGTGGCGGTCAGCGGCAGCATCGCGTGGGTCGGGCTGGTGATCCCGCATCTGGCGCGGCTGCTGGCCGGCGCCGACCACCGGCGTCTTCTCCCTACCGCCTTCTGGCTCGGCGGCGGTTTTATGATCGTCGTCGATGACCTCGCCCGCACGCTGATCCAGGCCGAAATCCCCATTGGAATCATCACCGCGCTTCTTGGCGCGCCGCTGTTCACCTGGCTGCTGGTGCAGTCGCGACGCACAGGCGTGCGCTGATGACCCTTTCCCTACAGTTAAGCAACCTGCTCTACGGCCATAGCCGACCGCTGTTCGCCCCGCTGAACCTGCAGTGCCGTTCCGGCGATATCTGGGCGGTGCTCGGCGCTAACGGCCGCGGCAAAAGCACTCTGCTCGATACCCTGACCGGGGTACTGACGCCGCTCGGCGGTGGGTTTACCTGCGCGGGCGGTCTCGCCATCGTGCCGCAGCATTTTCGCCCGGCTTTTGGCTGGCAGGTGCGCGACGTGGTGCTGATGGGACGGGCGCGCCACGTTAATCTGTTCGCTCAGCCAACAGCGGAAGACGAACGTGAGGTGCAGAAGGCGCTGGCGCAGCTGGGGATCGCGGTGCTGGCCGACAAGGCGTTTTGCGCGCTGTCCGGCGGCCAGCAGCAGCTGGTGCTTATCGCCAGGGCGCTGGTGGGCGCCAGCCAGAATATCCTGCTGGATGAACCCTGCTCGGCGCTGGATCTGGCCAACCAGCAGCTGGTGCTGCAGCTCATCAGCGACCTGGCCCATCGCCAGAAGCGGACGGTGCTGTTTACCACGCACGATCCGACCCACGCCCTGCAGGTGGCGAACCAGACCTTGCTGCTGCTGCCCGACGGTGAATGGCTGGCGGGAGAATCAGCCGCCGTGCTGACGGAAGCGAATCTTCAGCGCGCGTATGGTTTAGCGGTACGCAAAGTCCATCCCCCCGGGTCGGCGCTGCCGCTGCTGGCTCCGCAGTTTACGATTCGTCGTTGATAGGCAAAAAACCGGCGTCTTTCAGTAAGCGCTGCCCCTCCGCGCCGAGGATAAAGCGGCACAGCCGCTGCGCCCCGGCGCTCTGTTCAATCTGCGCCAGCAGGTAGTCGCAGCGAACATTCCACGCCGGCGGAATAAGCTGCGTGCGCAGATCGCTGCACGCCGCCATCTTCGCGGCATAGTGAGCATAGCCGATAAACAGGTCGGTTAAGTTTTCACGGATCAGCCACGCCCCGGCGATTTCTCCCGCCGGCACCGGCAGCGAGGCGCGGCCGCCTACCCGCGGCCGCGCGCGCGCCATGATGGCGGCACCGACGCCGGGACAGCGCTCTTCAATGTGGGAGAAAAGCTGCCAGGTGTAGTCGCCTGAAGGGTCGCAGCCCGGCGTTGAGGTTGCCAGGCGTAAGTCCGGGTCGCTGAGCAGCGCCAGCCACTCCCGCGTCTCGGTTGTTGCGCCGCGGCGGGCGGTCAGCATCAGCTGATTCCGGGCGAACAGATAGCACGCCCCGGCCAGCCCGGCCTGACGCAGCGCCTGCGGATGTTGGCTATTGGCCGAGGCGAACACCGAGCACGGCTCTCCGCCCTCAATGCGCTCGCGCAGCAGCCCTGCCGGACCAAAATGGACCTCGACCGGGATGCCGGTCTGTTGCTGAAAGCGCGCCAGCAGCGGAATGAAAGCGCTTTTCAGGCTTCCCGCCGCCAGCAGCGTTAGGGAGGGAGTCATAAGAACCATCGCTATATAGTCATAAATACAGCGCTATAATAACGCAGGTTCAGGTCATTTCAGTAGCGAATTTCCGCCAGTTCGCGCAGCTGTTCCGGCGTTGCCACCGGCAGGTTAAAGAACCGCAGATAGGCCGGGATCATTTCAAACAGCATGTCGGTGCCGCGCTGAATGGGGCAGCCCGCCGCCTGCGCCGCCTGCAGTAGCGGAGTGAACTCCTGGGCCATAACCACTTCACCGACAAAGGTGCCCGGCGTCAGGCGCTGCGGGTCCAGCGGCAGCGGATCGCCCTCTTTCATCCCCAGCGGCGTGGCGTTAACCACCAGATCGTGCCCCTGCGGATCGCGCTGCATCAGCGTAATGTCCAGCCGAGGATAGTGCTCAAGCAGACGCCCGGCCAGCGCTTCCGCCGTCTGCGAACAGATATCGTACAGCGTCAGGGCGCTGACGCCCGCCGCCGCCAGCGATGCGGCAATGGCCGAGCCGACGCCGCCGCTGCCCACCACCAGCGCCCGCGCCCCTCGCGTCTGGAAACCTTTACGCGTGATACCGAGGACAAAGCCTTCGCCATCAAACATATCGCCGCTCAGCGTGCCGTCGGCTTCGGGACGGATCGCGTTACAGGCGCCCGCTATCGCCGCCGTTGGGCTAAGATGCTGCACCAGCCCGCAGGTGGCGATTTTGTGCGGCATGGTGACCAGCGCGCCAATAATATTGGTCATCTTAAACAGCATCGGCACAAAGGCGGCGTAATCCTCAGGCTTGACGCCCATCGGCACCACTTTGGCGTCAACCTGCTGATGAACCAACCACGGGTTGTAAATCATCGGCGCTTTAAACTTCGCGGTCGGATAGCCAAGATGCGCTATCAGCCGCGTATTTCCACTAATCACCATTCCCTGCTCCTTTAACAACGACTGCATCACGTTACTGCGAAAGTTCGATACGCTTGACATCGCCCAGGATAAAGACATAAGCCGCCACGCCCAGCAGCGCTGCGCCGCCGATATAAATCAGCGCGTAAAAGAAGTTGCCGGAGGCGGCAACAATGAAACCGATAATCAGCGGCGTCAGGATCCCGGCGAGGTTAGCGCAGAAGTTAAACAGGCCGCCGGTCAGACCGCCAAGGCCTTTCGGCGCGATGTCGGAGATCAACGTCCAGCCCAGCCCGACCATCCCCTGACCAAAAAAGGCGAACGACATCACCAGAATTACCGCCAGATCGCTGGTCAGCCAGTTGGCGGAGATAATGGTGCTCGCCATCAGCAGACCGGCAATGATCGGTAGCTTACGCCCGAGGTTCGCCGAGCCGGTGGCCTTCAGCAGCTTATCGGAGACCCAGCCGCCGAACATCACGCCGCCCGCCGCCGCCAGAAACGGCATGATGGCGAAGAAGCCGACCTTAATCCACGGCATATGGCGCTCGGTGGCCAGATAGGTTGGAAACCAGGTCAGGAAGAAGACCAGCACCGTATTACCGGCAAACTGCCCGATGCTGGCGCCGAGAATCTGCCGTTTCGCCAGCAGCTGGCGGATCAGCGGCCAGCTAAAGGCGGTATGCTGCTCTGCGCCGGTGGACATTCCGCCGCCGTTGACGATGTGCTCGCGCTCCAGCTGATTGAGGTGTTTATCCTCATGCGGCTCGCGATAGCAGCGCCACCACACCAGCGCGAACATCACGCCGGCGGCGCCGACGCTAATAAACAGCGCGCGCCAGCCAAAGCTGCCCATTATCCAGAACAGCAGCGGCGCAAAACAGGCCAGCCCGAGATATTCGCCGACGGTATAGACCGCCGTCGCCTTGGCGCGCTCCTGCTGCGGGAACCAGGCGCTCACCACCCGGCTGTTCACCGGGAAACAGGGGGCTTCGCTGACGCCGAGGCCAAAACGGCACAGCAGCAGGGTTTTCAGGCCGACCGCCAGGCCGTGGAACATGGTGAATAGCGACCACAGGGTCAGCGCCAGAAAATAGGTGACTTTATTACCGAAGCGGTCAAGAAAGATGCCGCCGGGGATCTGCGCCAGCGCGTAGGTCCAGGCAAAGGCGGAGAATACGATGCCCATCATCGCGGCATCAATACCCAGCTCTGCGGTCAGCTGCGGCGCGGCAATCCCCAGTACCGTGCGGTCGAGATAGTTGATCATGGTGCCGACCGCCAGCAGCGCAAGGATACCGATACGCCGCCGGGAAGGCCGCGCGCCGGACGCGGCGGCCGCCGTCGTGTGATTATGGCTATAAGAGTTCATAGTCGTTTCCTGTCATAGGGTACAGCCGGATGTTGTTATTGTGTTTGCGACGTTGGGTTGTGAACCATTTGCTACATTACTAGGTGTACTGCATTGCTGACAAGCGTACAGCTGCATTTACAGCACCATAAAGTGCGTAACCGTTGCGCCGCTCGGTCAGTTCAAAGAAAAAGCGTCCGGCAGAAAACGGGCGGGTATATAGGTGCAGGAATTCACCGCCGCTTCCGTCACGATCGTAAAGAATTTGATGATTCTTCAGCAGGTTGACCTGAACATCCTCGCCAAAACGGGCCAACAGATCTTCATAGTAGTTCGCCGGGATCGGCAGCGCGTTGACCGCAACCGGAGCCAGGCTGGCGAGCGTGGAGGGTAAATCGTGGCAGGCAAACGCCGCGTGCTGTAAACCTGCTCCCTGATAACAGGCTACCGAACGGGCAATTTGCGTGGCGCGGCTTTGCGAAATATTGAGCGCGAGACGAATGTCGCCCTGCGGACTGCGCACCGCCAGGCTACGCACCAGCCCGTAAGGATCGGGCAGGGTCTGCTCATGTTCGAGCGTAAAGCCGAATACGGTGCGGAAAAAGATGATCCAGTTATCGCGGCTGTCCGCTTCCATGCCGAGTGCCAGGTGATCGATACCCCGATAATCGTCGCGCGGCGTGACGTCCGTGCGCAGATGAAAATCGCGGGTGTAGATATCGTCCCCCATCTCAATCAGATAAATAAGGCTGCCGTCCGGGGCGCAAACCGCCGGGATGGGGCTTTCGTTCGGCCCGGCATCGCCCTGCCAGGTGGCGTAGCCTAAGGCGCGGGCGCGTTCCACGATCGCCGCGCTCTGGCTGACGCGCAGCGCCATGGCGCAGAGGGAAACCCCGTGGCGCTGGTGAAAATGATCGGCCCAGCTATGCGGCTGGGCGTTAACCACCACCCTCGCCCCGCCGTTGCGCCAGAGGGCGACGCGTTTTGAGCGATGCGTCCCCTCTTCGGCAAAGCCGAGCTGCGTCAGCCTGTGTCCGAGTTCGCCCGCCTGCGCCGGCGTGGCGGCAAACTCGATAAACTCCAGCCCGGCGTAGAGGGGCAGTTCAGCGGAGGAAAACAGCGGCGCCCGGCTTTCCGGCAGCCGCTGACGGACCTGCTCTTCCAGCCACAGCAGCGAGCGATAGCCATCTTTCGCCGTCGCGCCGTTGGGCGATGCGCGGAAGCTGTCGTTAAAGATCTCCAGCGACCAGGGGCCGCAGTAGCCGCGGCGGGTAAGATCGCAGGCAAACTCCACCAGCGGCAGCTGCCCCTGGCCGGGAAAACAGCGGAAGTGGCGGCTCCATTCGAGAATATCCATTTTCATCAGCGGCGCGTCGGCCATCTGTACAAAGGTGATTTTTTCCAGCGGCACGTCCGCCAGCTGCGCCAGCGTATCGCCGCGCGCCAGCACGTGGAAACTGTCGAGCACGATGCCCAGCGCCGGGCTATCGACGCTTTTGACCCGCGCCCACGCCTGATGCCAGCGGTTGACGTGGGTGCCCCAGGCCAGCGCCTCGTAGCCAATCGTGATGCGTTCCTGCTCCGCCAGCGCAGCAAGGGCGCGTAAGTCGGCGACCTGCAGCTCGACGTCGGCGGAACAGTCCGGCTGAACGTTGCTGCACAGCAGCAGGGTGTCGCAGCCCAGCTCGTGCATAAGCGCAAATTTGCGCCTGGCGCGTTCCATGTTGGCGGCGAACTGGGCGCGGCTGGCGCCTTCAAAATCACGAAATGGTTGAAAAAGCGTGATTTTTAGCCCTAAATCTGCCGCCAGGTGGCGGATATCGGCCGGCGTACCGGTATAATAGAGCAGATCGTTTTCGAAGATTTCGACGCCCTGATAGCCCGCCGCTGCGATGGCATGGAGCTTTTCGGGTAAGGTACCGGAGATCGAGACGGTGGCGATGGAACGCAACATAGAGTCCTCGGGTCATTAGCTGACTTAGTGACCTGAATATGTATCATTTGGTTCAAATGCGCCATGATTGGTTGCAAAATTGTGATCAATATGTGTATTTTTTGCATCTCAAGAAAAGGAGCCGTTATGTCCGTCGTTGCTCATGATGAAGCGCAGTCTCTGAAAGAGCGGATCTTCGCCGCCGCCATTACCGTTTTCGCCGAGCATGGACTGTCGGGCGCGCGGATGGAGCAAATCGCCACCGAAGCGCAGACTACCAAACGCATGGTGGTCTACTACTTCAAGACCAAAGAGCTGCTTTATCAGGCCGTGCTGCAGCACGTCTACGCGAGGATCCGCGAAACCGAGCAGCAGCTCGGGCTGGAAAACGTACCGCCGGTAGAGGCGCTGGTGCAGCTGGTGAAGTGGAGCGTGCGCTATCACGCCACGCACGCTGACTATATGCGGGTGATCTGTATGGAAAACATGCAGCGCGGGAAATGGCTGAAAAGTTCAGGTCAACTGAAACCGCTGAACCGCACCGCCCTGTCGATCCTGGAAGATATTCTTCAGCGCGGGCAGCAGCAAGGGGTGTTTCAGGCAGGGCTGGAAGCGCGCGATGTACATCGATTGATCAGCAGCTTTAGCTTCTACCAGGTATCAAACTTTTATACGTTCAGCAGCCTCTACCTGGACGATCCGATGCCGGCTATTGATGATGAAGCGATGGTCGCCCACCACTGCGATATTGCCGTCAAGGCGGTTATTCGCTTTGTGATTTCCTGAAGCGCGCGGGAAGCGCCCGGCGGCGGCTAGTTTCCGGAAAGCGCATGGACCACCTTCTCCATCGCTTCCTGCGTCAGCGCGGAACGTTTGATTTTCGGGTTCGCCAGGGCGGTACGCACCACGCCGGCGATAACGATATGCTTTGGTTCCTGACCCAGGTCGCGCATCTCCAGCACGACTTTGCCCACTACGCGGCACATTTCCTGATACAGCGCCTCATCTTTGGCTGTGTTTCCCATTCTATTTCACTCTCAATTTTTCATTATCAATCAAATCATTATTGATATATTTCCTGAGTAAATCAAACCAGCTCCGCGTTTGCGCCTCAGAGACCGCTTTTCCCTGGCAAACTTGTGAATAAACCCGCGTTTCCGCCCTCTTTATCTTGTCAGGTGATGAAAAAATGTGTTGCGCATAAGCGTAGGATTAGTTTGCATTTTGTTAAGTATATAACTATAGAAATGAAACATGGTTTTCATTTTCTTTTTTGGATTTGGCAACGTATAATGCCCAACAAATTCTTATTGAATGGTTTCAGCGCATTGGATTGCATGACTAAACGCATAACACGTTGCCTCTTTTCATGGGCTGAACCGCCAGCACACATTCTTCTGCACGCTCTTTTGTTGTCACCTATCCTTAGAGCGTGGCATAGCAACTTTCGTAATACAGGTTTAACTCTGCGGCAGTGCGCCCACGGAGTCAGATTCCCCATCCCTATCCTTCACAACTTAAAGATTAAACTGTCATGAAAAAGACCAAAATTGTTTGCACCATCGGTCCGAAAACCGAATCCGAAGAGATGTTGACCAAAATGCTGGACGCTGGCATGAACGTTATGCGTCTGAACTTCTCTCACGGTGATTACGCGGAACACGGTCAGCGCATCCAGAACCTGCGCAATGTGATGAGTAAAACCGGTAAGAAAGCGGCAATCCTTCTGGATACCAAAGGTCCGGAAATCCGTACCATTAAGCTGGAAGGCGGCAACGACGTTTCTCTGAAAGCGGGCCAGACCTTTACCTTCACCACCGACAAATCCGTTGTCGGTAATAACGAAATCGTTGCGGTGACCTATGAAGGTTTCACCAGCGACCTGAGCGTCGGCAACACCGTACTGGTTGACGATGGTCTGATCGGTATGGAAGTCACCGCTATCGAAGGCAACAAAGTTGTTTGTAAAGTACTGAACAACGGCGACCTTGGCGAGAACAAAGGCGTTAACCTGCCGGGCGTGTCTATCGCTCTGCCAGCGCTGGCCGAAAAAGACAAGCAGGACCTGATCTTCGGTTGCGAACAGGGCGTTGACTTTGTTGCGGCCTCCTTTATCCGTAAGCGTTCTGACGTTGTTGAAATCCGTGAACACCTGAAAGCCCACGGCGGCGAGAAGATCCAGATCATCTCCAAAATTGAAAACCAAGAAGGCCTGAACAACTTCGACGAGATCCTCGAAGCCTCTGACGGCATCATGGTTGCGCGTGGCGACCTGGGCGTTGAAATCCCGGTTGAAGAAGTGATCTTCGCGCAGAAGATGATGATCGAAAAATGTATCCGCGCGCGTAAAGTCGTTATCACCGCGACCCAGATGCTGGATTCTATGATCAAAAACCCGCGTCCGACCCGTGCGGAAGCAGGCGACGTGGCTAACGCCATCCTCGACGGCACCGACGCAGTTATGCTGTCCGGCGAATCCGCAAAAGGTAAATACCCGCTGGAAGCGGTCACCATCATGGCGACCATCTGCGAGCGTACCGACCGCGTGATGACCAGCCGTCTTGAATACAACAACGACAACCGTAAGCTGCGCATCACCGAAGCGGTTTGCCGCGGTGCGGTTGAAACGGCTGAAAAACTGGAAGCGCCGCTGATCGTTGTGGCAACCCAGGGCGGTAAATCCGCGCGCGCCGTACGTAAATACTTCCCGGATGCCACCATCCTGGCGCTGACCACCAATGAAACGACCGCGCGTCAGCTGGTGCTGAGCAAAGGCGTTGTGGCGCAGCTGGTTGAAGATATCTCTTCTACCGATGCCTTCTATATCCAGGGTAAAGAGCTGGCGCTGCAGAGCGGCCTGGCGCGTAAAGGCGACGTGGTTGTTATGGTCTCCGGCGCGTTGGTCCCGAGCGGAACCACCAATACCGCTTCCGTGCACGTGCTGTAATAATTTACAGGTTAATTAGTATTTCCTTTAAAAGCGCCTCTTCGGGGCGCTTTTTTTTATTCTGGCACTAGCCGCTATTAATAAAAATGCAAATCGGAATTTACTATTTAATGCGAGATTATCTAAGATGAATCCGATGGAAGCGCGCTGTTTTCACTCGCCTTTTTAAAGTTACGTGATGATTTCGATGCTTCTTTGAGCGAACGATCAAAAATAAGTGCATTCAGGTAAAAAAATATTCTCATCACAAAAAAGTTTGTGTAATACTTGTAACGCTACATGGAGATTAACTCAATCTAGAGGGTATTAATAATGAATCGTACTAAACTGGTACTGGGCGCGGTAATCCTGGGTTCTACTCTGCTGGCTGGTTGCTCCAGCAATGCTAAAATCGATCAGCTGTCTTCTGACGTTCAGACTCTGAACGCTAAAGTTGACCAGCTGAGCAACGACGTGAACGCAATGCGTTCCGACGTTCAGGCTGCTAAAGATGACGCAGCTCGCGCTAACCAGCGTCTGGACAACGCAGCTACTAAATACCGCAAGTAATAGTATCTGTGTAATAAAAATGGCGCACATTGTGCGCCATTTTTTTTGCCTTACCTTTTCCCGCCTACTGCACCCTTTTCGCTTCATCTACCGGCGTATTATTCTGTACCGATAGGCTCGACGCGGTGCTTCCGCTAGCCGATACCACCACCGGATATCCTGCCCGCCGGGTCAGCGCGCGTTTAAGCTGCGCCTCATCAACCGCTTTATCCCCCGAGAATTGATGAAACTCCGCCGGAAGCGTATAGGCCATGGTCTGCGCATTGCTGGCCTCATCCGGCGTCAACGGGCGATGAACTTCAACATAGCGCTTACCGTCCGGCTCCACGGCGAACTTGACCGGCTGGTTGATAATCCGTACCGGCGTCCCGCTTTTCACCTGATTGAATAAAGACTGGATATCCGCCGCGTTCATGCGCATACAGCCGGAGCTGACGCGCAGACCCACGCTGTCCGGCGCGCTGGTGCCATGAATCAGATATTCACCGTTACCGTATGCCAGGCGGAGCGCATAGCGGCCTAGCGGGTTATTCGGCCCTGCGGGCACGACCGGCGGCAGTTTAATCCCCTTCTCCAGCGAACGGGCGCGGATGCCCGCCGTCGGCGTCCAGGTGGGGTTCGGGATTTTCTGCCCTATGCGGGTCGTCATCTCCGGCGTCTCCAGCCCCTGCTGACCAATCCCCAGGGGATAGACCTGCACCTGATTGACGCCCGGCGGGAAGTAGTACAGACGCAGCTCGGCCAGGTTGACGACGATGCCCTCGCGCGGCACGTCCGGCAGCAGCATCTGCGAAGGTATCAGCACCTGAGTACCCGGTTTAGGCTGCACCGGCGCAATGGTATCGTTCGCTTCAAGGATCAGCATCGCCGCCGTATCAAAACGACGGGCAATCGCCTGCAGGTTGCGGTCACCCTCCTGTACCGTCCAGAACTGGTTCTCACCAATCAGACGACTGTTGGCAGGAGGAAGGGGATAATCAACGGCCCAGGCGGCGTGGGACGCGCTGAGGGCGCTCAGAAGGGCAATGGTGATAAGAGAAGCGCGTTTCATACTGAGATTCCTTCTTTCGCTGATAAAACGCCAGGCCTGTTATGCACGACGGGAGGCGAGCCTCCCGTCGTGCATAACAGAATGAAATCTACTGTTTTATTCTAGCTAAGATTTGCTGCTTTCGCGCGAATTGCGCGGATCATGGCTTCCAGTCCTTGCGACCGCGAGGGGGTAAGGTGCTGCGTCAGGGCCATTTTTTCAAACCACGGACGCACGTCAAACGCGGTGATATCTTTGGCCGTCATCTGGTCATAGAGGATAAACACCACCGCGATAAGGCCTTTGACGATGGCCGCATCGCTGTCGCCGCGAAGCGCAATCGCGCCGCTCTGCTCCTGCGTCATCACGATCCACACCTGGCTCTGGCAGCCCTGAATGATGTTCTGCGCGGTGTGTTCCTCCGGGCTCAGCGGCGCCAGGCGCTGACCCAGTTCAATAATATAGAGATACTTCTCTTCCCAGTTCGCACAACGGCTAAAGTTGCGCAGCAGTTTGTCTCTGTCCGGTAACGCCGCCATAGTTGCTTCCTTTAGCTTAATAATTTGTGGATCCGCTGTAGCCCCGCTACCAGTCGGTCCACCTCCTCCGTCGTATTGTACATCGCCAGCGATGCCCGACACATGGCCGGCACGCCGTAGAACGCCATCAGCGGCATGGCGCAGTGGTGCCCGGTCCGCACCGCAATACCGTAGTTATCGAGGAAGCTGCCGACATCATAAGCATGATGTTTGCCGAGATTAAAGGCGATCGCTCCCAGGCGATCTTGCGGGCCGTAAAGGGTTAAATCCGCCACGCTCTCCAGCGCCTGCAGCGCGTAGCGCATCAGGGTCTGTTCATATTCCGCGATGTGCGTCAGTCCCAGCGCGCTGACGTAATCCAGCGCCGCGCCCAGCCCGATGATGCCGCCGGTATTCGGCGTTCCCGCCTCGAAGCGCCACGGCGCTTTTGCCCAGGTCGTGCCTTCCGTCAGGCTGACCGTGGCGATCATCGACCCGCCCCCTTCCCACGGCGCCATCTCCTGCAAAATGTCCTGCTTGACGTAGAGCACGCCGATGCCGGTGGGACCGTACAGCTTGTGGGCGGAGAAGGCGTAAAAGTCGCACTCCAGCGCCTGCACGTCCACCGGATGGTGCATCACCGCCTGCGCGCCGTCCACCAGCACTTTGGCGCCGTGCTGATGGGCCAACGCCGTCAGAGCGGCGATGGGATTTTCGGTTCCCAGCACGTTCGATACCTGGGTAATGGCCAGCAGGCGGGTGCGCTCGTCAAACAGGCCGGGGATGGCATCCAGCTGCAGCGTACCGTCCTGGTTCAGCGGGATCACCCGCAGCTGCGCCCCCACTCTGGCGCACAGCATCTGCCACGGCACGATATTGGCGTGATGCTCCATCGCGCTGACGATGATGTTGTCGCCCGCGCCGACGTTGGCGTTTCCCCAGCTGTTCGCTACGAGGTTAATGCCTTCCGTGGTGCCGCGAACAAACACCAGTTCCTCCGCCGAGCGGGCGTTGAGGAACGTCGCCGCCCGCTGGCGCACCTGCTCCATGCTCGCCGTAGCTTCCGCGCTGAGGGTATGAATGCCGCGATGCACCGCCGCATAGCCGTGGCGGTAAAATTCCGCCTCGGCGTTAATCACCGCCTCCGGCTTCTGCGCGCTGGCGGCGCTGTCGAGGTAGGCCAGCGGCTGGCCATTAACCTCGCGATTGAGAAGCGGGAAATCCGCGCGCACGCGTTCCACAGAAAATGTCATGCCTTACCTCCCGGCAAACGCTGGCCAATACGCGCCAGTATCTGCTGCCTGAGCGCCTCATCGTCGATCGCTTCCGTGAGCTCCGCGGCAAAGGCGTAAAGAATCATCTGCTGCGCCGCCTGCTGCGTAATGCCGCGCGAGCGCAGATAAAACAGCTGTTCGTCATCAATACGCCCGATGGTCGCCCCGTGGCTGCACTTCACGTCGTCAGCGTAAATCTCCAGCTGCGGTTTGGTATCCACTTCGGATAAGCGGCCCAGCAGCAGGTTGTTGTTGGTCATCTGGCCGTCGGTTTTGATCGCATGCTGCGCGACGTTAATCAGGCCATTAAACACCGCCCGCCCTTTATCGTTGACGATGGTTTTATGCAGCTGGCGGCTGTTACAGTACCCGACCTGATGATCGAGCCAGGTGCGACTGTCGCAGACTTCGCCGTTGACCGGCATCGCCAGCGAGTTAATCCGCAGGGTGCTGTTTTCCCCCTTCAACTGCGTGCTGGTGTGGTGGCGCAGTACCGAGCTACCGAGCAGAAAACTGCTGCTGAAAGCGGAGGCGTCGCGCCCGAGCGCCAGGTCGTTATGGGCAAAGTGGTAGCTTTGCGCGTTCTCAAACGCCAGCTTGATATGCTGCAGGTGGGCGTTATCCGCCACGGTCATCGTCAGCCTTGCGCCGGTAAAGTGGCGCTCATCGTTCAGGCTCAGATAGTGTTCGATGATGGTCGCCTGCGCGCCGCTCTCCAGCGCCAGATGGTGGCGATAGTGGACGGTGTTCATTTCATCGCTCGCCAGCCCGCGCGTCAGGTGCATAATCAGCAGCGGTTTATCCGGGCGCTGGTTGCGCCTGACCCGGATATGGGTAACGGTGGTCGCCAGGCTTTCGGTCAAATGCAGAAACACTTCGGGCTGAACGGCGTCAGGCAGCTGCTGGCGCTCATTATCCACCTGCACGTCATAGCCGCTGGCGGCCAGATCGTCGCTCAGGCTCTCGCTAAACTGACCATCAATAAACACCAGCCGCCATGCCTCTACCGTTAACGCCAGTTCGTCGCGCCGGGCCGCCGTCAGCGTCTGCGGCTGAGCGGCGACAAAGGTCTGATTCAGTAGCGCGTCCAGCGGGGTATATTTCCAGTTTTCGTGTTTACGCGTTGGCAACCCCAGGCGCAGCAGCTGTTGCAGGTGCTGATGCGCCTGCGGGCTGCGCTGCCCGCTTTGGGACTCAAACAGATGGTGCCACTGCTGCAGCGCGTTACTGCTGTTCGGTAAGCCAGCCATAGCCCTGCTCCTCCAGTTGTTTGACCAGAGTAAAATCGCCGGATTTGACGATTCGCCCCTGGTACAGCACGTGGACGTAATCCGGCTTGATATAATCGAGAATGCGCTGATAGTGGGTGACGATAATAAAAGAGCGCTTGCCGTCGCGCAGGGAGTTGACGCCGTCAGAGACAATCTTCAGCGCGTCGATATCCAGCCCGGAATCGGACTCGTCCAGGATGCACAGCTCCGGTTCCAGCACCGCCATCTGCAGGATATCGTTGCGCTTTTTCTCGCCGCCGGAGAAGCCGACGTTAACCGAGCGGGTCAGCAGATCCTCCGGCATCTTCAGCAGCTTTATTTTGTCTTCCATCAGGTCCTGGAAGTCAAAACGGTCAAGCTGCTCCTGGCCACGATAGCTGCGCACGGCGTTGAGCGCGGTTTGCAGGAAAAACTGATTGCTGACGCCGGGAATTTCCACCGGATACTGGAAGGCCATGAAGATGCCTTCACCGGCGCGATCTTCAGGGGAGAGTTCCAGTAAATCTTTGCCTTTAAACGCCACGCTGCCGCCGGTCACTTCATAGTCTTCACGCCCGGCCAGCGTAGCGGAGAGCGTACTTTTCCCGGAGCCGTTCGGGCCCATAATGGCGTGCACTTCGCCGGGGCGAACCTCCAGATCCAGCCCGCGCAGGATCGCTTTGTCTTCAACGGCGACCTGCAAATTTTTTATACTTAACATCTTATTTCCTTTGTTATCAGCCGACGCTGTGTTCAAGGCTAATCGCCAGTAATTTTTGCGCTTCTACGGCAAACTCCAGCGGCAGCTCTGAGAAGACGTCTTTACAGAAACCGTTGACGATCATCGAAATCGCATCGTCTTCGCTGATTCCGCGCTGCAGGCAGTAGAACAGCTGATCTTCGCCGATACGGGAGGTGGTCGCTTCGTGCTCCAGCTGCGCGCTGTTGTTGCGGCATTCCACGTACGGGAAGGTATGCGCCCCGCTGTCCGGGCCAATCAGCATGGAGTCACACTGGGTGAAGTTGCGCGCGTTTGTCGCCGTCGGCATGATTTTGACCAGACCGCGATAGCTGTTCTGGCTGTGGCCGGCGGAAATGCCCTTCGAGATAATCGTCGAACGGGTGTTTTTGCCGATATGGATCATCTTGGTGCCGGTGTCCGCCTGCTGATGGCCGCTGGTCAGCGCCACCGAGAAGAACTCGCCGATGGAGTTATCCCCGCGCAGAATGCAGCTCGGATACTTCCAGGTGATCGCCGAGCCGGTTTCCGACTGGGTCCACGACATTTTGCTATTCTCGCCTTCGCACAGGGCGCGCTTGGTGACGAAGTTGAGGATCCCGCCGGTATTGTTGTCGCCGGGGAACCAGTTTTGCACCGTGGAGTACTTCACCTCGGCGTCTTTATGAATAATCACCTCGACCACCGCCGCGTGCAGCTGGTAGCTATCGCGTACCGGCGCCGAACAGCCTTCGATATAGCTCACGTAGCTGCCTTCGTCGGCCACCAGAATGGTGCGTTCGAACTGGCCGGTTTTTTCCGCGTTGATGCGGAAATAGGTCGACAGCTCCATCGGGCAGCGTACGCCTTTGGGCACATAGATAAAGGTGCCGTCGGACGCCACCGCCGCGTTGAGGGCGGCAAAGAAGTTGTCGTTGCCCGGCACCACGGTGCCGAGGTATTTCTTCACCAGTTCCGGGTGATCGTGGATCGCTTCGCCGAAGGAACAGAAAATAATCCCCTGTTCCGCCAGCTTTTCGCGATAGGTGGTCGCCACCGAAACCGAGTCAAAAATGGCGTCGACGGCCACTTCTCGTCCTTCCCGCACCGGCACGCCGAGAAGGTTAAACGCCTCTTCGACTTCGCTGGTCAGAAACGCGCTGGACCCCGTTTGCTGCAGCGCGCCGGGCTCAGAGGCGCAGGCGTCATCGCAGTTGCCGCAGGAGGGGGCTGAATAATAGCTGTAATCCTGATAGTTCAGCTTGTCGTAGTGCGCCTTCAGCCAGTGCGGCTCTTCCATCGCCTGCCAGGCCTTAAACGCGTTCAGACGAAACTCCAGCATCCATTCTGGCTCATTGCGGCGCGCAGAAATCGCCCTGACCACCTCTTCATTTATGCCTTTCGCCAGCTCATCGGTCCGTAGCTGAGTGAAAAAGCCCTCTTTATAGTTGAGTGGCCCGCCGCTCCAGGTTTTGACATCGTCAGTTGCTTCAGTATTACGAGACATAGTTACTCCGCCTGAACGCCAAAACTTTCGCCGCAGCCGCATTCGTGCTGGGCTTTAGGGTTATGAAATTTGAAGATTTGATTTAAGCCTTCGCGAACGTAATCGAGCTCGGTGCCGTCGATAAACGGCATCGCCTGAAGCGGCGCCCACAGCTTCGCGCCATCGCGCTCAAATAACAGATCGTCTTTCGCCGGTTCAGCAATTAGCTCGAGAACGTAGCCAAAACCGGCGCAGCCGCTGGTTTTAACGCCAAGCCGCAGCCCCTGCATATCCGGCTGTTTGCGGACCAGATCGCGAATATGGGCGGCGGCGGCTGGGGTCATGGCCAGCCCACGCCAGCTAAAATCTTCGGGATTGAAAGTTCCTGCATGTGAATTCATCGCTCTACCTCATAGGTTGACGCCATCGGGCCATATCGCTATGTTAGTGATAATGATTATCACTTCAACCCATGCAGAGAAGGGGTATTTCCCCATTCAGTGCTTTTTATAAGCATAGACCCTGACAGAAGAGATATCGGAGATGGAATAAATTGTTCAATGCATTGATTAATAATGCATTTCAGTGACAGAAAGGTAGAAATTGCAGGAAAGTTAAAATATGCATCGGAAATACCTATTTTTGAGATAGCGAATTTGCGTTGCACAGAACCCGCCGTGAAGGGCAAAAGAGTCACAATCACGTCCTGCGGGTAAAAAGAAGAAATGGCGGACGTTATTTTTCCCGGTCATGAGGCAAAAAGACCGCGATAACCACGAAAATCAAAAGGGCAGCGCCATGGCGGCGATCAAGGCGCTACCGCGTATCGCTAAACGGATGCCCGTTTAATTGTACTGCAGCGTCATGACCACAACGGCACTGACGCTTCCGGGCGTCGCACCGCCTGACACCGATTTTACCGAGGCCTGCATAGCCAGGGTTGCGGTTCTGTCAGCCGCGATATTGTGGGTGATGCTGGAACCCGTTCCCTTTAGCGCACCGCTGCCCGCTTCACTCATCGCTACCGCCACGTTGGTTGCCGTACCGCTATTCAGATAATAGTCAGGACCGGCAAGCGGATCGGGAGTGCCGGTGAAGGAGGCCGTTACGCTGCGCGTTCCCGCCGGACAGTTGGTAAACAGCAAATTAAAGGCCACAGGGTCGGAGGATGACCCGGGCGTGGCCATGTTGGTTGCCTGAATATCGCCCAGATTGACATCGAGGTTGCTGTTTCCCCCATTGAATATACAGGGCGAGGCGACAATATTTCCCGTCACCCCCATCGTCACGCTGTCGGCAGAAAAAACGTTCCAGCACAGCAGCGTCAGAATAAGCAATTTTTTATGGCGTATTTTCATTTTTTCACCCGTTACTGGTACGTCAAATTAAGCGTGGCGGTCGCATTTGCCGAGCCGGACTCAACGGAAGTTAAGGTCTGATAATAACGGGCCGTCAGCGGCAGCGTTTCTTGCCCGCCCGATGACCGTTTTAATAACAGCGGGCTATTGATGGACAGCGGCGCGCCATTATATAAAAGCTGCACGCCGACGCCTTTTGCCGTCCCGGCGCTGCCCTGCCCCGTTAATGCCATTACGCTGGGGTTGGCGCTATCGGGATTTTGTACGCCGCTCAGCGAAACGGTGATATTGGTGCCGGCGCTGCAGCTTAACCCCAGATTTTGCGTATTCTGCGCGCCAGCGGGCGTGGTGCCTACCGTCGAGCCGAACGTTGAAGCGGGAATATCGCCAATGATGAAGTTCAACTGAGGCGTAGTGATACTGCAGGCCAGGGCGTTGATTGTCCCGTCGGTCAGCGTTGCGGTCAGGCCATCACGGTAGACGCCGTCGCTGCCCTGGAGCGTCACCACCCCGATCGTTCCCGGCGTTAATGCGCCCGATGATACCGGCCCGGTCACCACCAGCTGTATGTTGCCGCCGTACCAGTCGACATAAGAGGTCTGTGCGTTATAGGAGAATGTATTACTTGGATTTTCAAAATAAGCGTTTGATGTAAAACGAATACCAATACCGCTAATATTAGTGTTGTAAACGTGATTACCGTAGCTGCTCAGCGTCGCATTATTATATCGCATGCTGAAACCCAGCATGAGTGGGTTAGTACAGCCGGAAAGGTAAGAGCCCGTATATGTCCCGCCCCCCGAAAAAATAACGGTCCCGACCGGCGCATCACGCGGTACGGTAATCGTTCCCACGGACAGAGTGGAGATCTGCGGGGTAATGGTGGTGCAGGTTCCGGCACGCGCGCTATTCCATCCGGCTATCAAGCCGAGCAAAATAACAGAGTAAATCAATCTCATGTTTAACGTTCCTGGTGGCAACTGGCGCTAACTTCTGTTATTCCAGCGTAGGTTGATTGTTTCGGCAGGCTGAAATCAGCACGGCACTGTTGGCTGGACTGGCGGCCCCACGTGACGACGATCGCCCCCTGCTCGCGCATTCCGCTTAAAAAAACCTGGCCGCGATCGCCAACGATAAAGCTGCTCTTATTATCATCCGCAAGCGTCACCACCGCCCCGAACGGCACGAAGCGGTTATTGTCGGTTAAGGTCATCAGGACCCTGCGCCCCACTTTGGAAAGATAATCGGCGCGCACCACCGCGCCTCGCGTCGGGGTAACCGTGTCGGTGTTTATCTCCAGCTCTACGTCCTCAGGCATATTTTGCGGATCGAGCGTCAGGTCGTTTTTTCGATAAACGGAAATATTGCTGACGACCGTATATCCCCGGTAGTCCGTGCGCGCGCCGGGTTGGTTGCGAATATTCACGCCGTGTGCGCCGGGGGCTTTTATCAGGGCATTGGTTTCACCGAGCGGTTGGGAAAGCGTGATGCCATCGGCGTGGGCGATAACGCCCCCCTGCAGACCATAATTAAGACGCTCGCTGTTTTTGTCGTAGCTATACCCCGCCGTCACTTCGCCGTACGTCCCTTTATAGTCACCGTTCATATTGCCGGTGTAACCCACGCCATCCGTACCGTAACCCTGCTGGACGTTCCAGTTCAGCGAGTTGTTCTCCAGCGCGACCCCGTTCATGCCGATATTATGCGTCGTTCCACCATTCTTACTGGCGTTCATGCCATAGCTGGCCCACGTTTGCGGGAGGAATTTATCCAACGGTACGCTGACGTTAAACGCCAGCAGCTGGTCGTGGGCGCTGTTATTCGCGCTGTCGTTTGACGTCGCGCTGCCATTTTTGCTGTATGTCCAGGTCAGGCCGTAGCTGATATTGCGCCAGTAGTTGTTGTATCCGACGCTCCACGAAGCCATCGACCTGGCGGAGTTCCAGTAATCTTCCCTCGCCGCGCTGAGGGTTAGCGATCCCAGTTCGCGGCTCAGCGTCTGGCTCATCGTCAGCTCCGCGCGGTTACGCCTGCGGTCCTGCAGCGCGCTGCTGTCTCCATATGAGTCCAGAACTTCCTGCATCCCGTAATAGCCGCTGGTGGAATAGCGGTATCCCGCAATGGAAAAGTTGGTCCCGGTATCGATGAAGTTTTTGCTGTATCGCGCTCGCCAGGATTGGCCGCGCGATTTATCCGTTTTATCCGGCGTTGACCAGGCCTGCGTGACATCCGTGGAGATAGCGCCTAACGCCCCCATATTTTTACCCACACCGAATGCCAACGACTGATATTTGCTTGACTCCTGCAGGCCGCCATAGAGGGTAAAGCCATGCTGCAGGCCATAAATTGCCGTTGCCTGCCCGAAAGGGGTTTTATCCACGCTGCTGTTATATGAACGATACTGCCCGCCGGTGATGGCGTATTTGAACCGGCCTTCCCGCTGCAGTACAGGCAGCGAGGCGTAGGGCAGCGTGAAGTGCTGTTCGCTGCCATCGGCTTCTTTAATCGTCACGTCGAGATCGCCTGCCCCGCCGGTAGGATACATATCCGTGATTTCAAAGGCGCCCGGCGCAACGTAGCTTTGGTAGATCTGGTAGCCGTTCTGGCGCACCACGACCTGCGCATTAGTTCGGGCAATACCGCGTACTACGGGCGCATAGCCCTTAAGAGAATCCGGCAGCATGTCGTCATCGGATGCCAGCTGGCCGCCGCGAAACGGCATACTGTCGAACACGTCGGCAGGCGCGGAGCTGTCACCAACGGTAAGCTGGGCTTTCAGAGGAATAATAGCCCGCTGCGCGTAGGTATAAACGGTATCCCATTTATCCTGGCCGGAGGACTCCCGTGACCAGGTGGTATAGTTGCGAAAACGCCACGGCCCGATATTGATCCCCGGACGCAGGTTCGCATACTGGCTGTCGCTTCTGCCGCCCTGGCCCGTTTTCGCTCGAGTGTTCGCTCCGCTCAGGCTGTAATTGAGCAATGCCGCAGTAATCCCCTCATCCCACATTTCCGGCGGTACATAGCCCCTGGCCGGCAGGTCGATCGCCGCCTGGGGAATGCTGATAACCAGCCGCTGGGCGCCAAACTGAAAATCAGCGCTGGCTTGCGGAATAGCCTGGAGATTGGCGCAATTACTATTTTCTACCGACAGCTGGGGAAAAAGTTCGGTTTTCACTCCCCACTGTTTTAATTGTTCCACGCTCAGACAGGGCTGCAATACCTCATTACCGCCCCCGGTCTTTGCCATCGAAAAAGGAATATCCCGGGTGTCCATTAACTGGTCATCAAGAATAATATCCACATGGTATGTTCCCGGCGCCTGAGAGCCCGATTCAAAAGCCGATAAATCCGCTTTGCCCACGCCGGGATTATCCAGCTCTACCAAGGCCGTATTAAACGAATCACTGGCATACAGTTCCGGAGAGAAACCGCTCAACACTATAGCGATAAGCGTAGCCAGACGAGCAGGTCGCAACTTATTATTTTTTATTGTCATCGCTATTACCTATTTAACGCTGGGCTTGCCATTTGTTCAGGGATTACAAACTGGCTTGATGTGACGGACCGGGGCTGCCGTAGTCATTAATAACTTTAAATGTCAGGGCATTGCCGGAGGCCCCGTCCGGCAAGCGGAACCGGGTGGTCGAACCCGGCATGACGTAGGTCACCTGGGCAAGCATTTTTCCGCCCACGGTAATTTCATTGAAATTAATGACGTAAGGCGTTGGGTTATTAACCTGAAGTTCATTGCCGCTTCTTTGCCAGGTGAGTTTATTTGCCTGTTCCTCCGGCGTTGAGGCGCGAAGCGTAACGGGACGATAAATCAGCTTGATACGCGTTTTTACGGCAATTTGCAGGGAGTTCATCTGCTTTGATGCCGAGGGAATCGCTTTAATATTTATCCAGAATAAACTTTCTTTGGCCTGAGGCAGTGAACCTGTCGCGACAATTCGCTCAATATTTTTTTGTCCGCTGTCAAGGCGATACATCGGCGGTGTAATAATAAAAGGCGCTTTACCAGAACCACCTTCCTGCTCATCTATCCATGACTGAATTAAATAAGGCGTCGCATCAGGATTATTAACGCTGATTGACGCTTCTTTTTTTGCACCATCGAAAATGATCCGCGTGCCGCCAATAATTACCCCGGCAGTGGCGGTTGCCTGCACCAGCGTTAACATTGTTATCGCCAGGCCAATTGTTCTGATAAAACGCATTTAATACCTCTTAAAACAAAGGGGCCGGGCCGGCCCCCTACTGATTACTGCAGAAACTTAGTTGTAAACCACTGAGAAGTTCGCGACCGAGTTAGCTGGGCCGGCAACCACCGTCGCAGTGGTCGACACATACTGAGCATAGAAATTCAGCGTATTATCAGCGGTGCTGGTGAGCGGGTAGGAGTAACCGTTGCTGCCGTGCAGAGGCAGATCGGCTTTATCCGCCGTCATCAGATTAATCGCGACACCGGAGGCTGCGCCAGCGACCGACGAGTCAATAGCCAGCAGGCTGGAGTTACTTAAATCAGGCGAGCCATCAAAGCGGACTTTGGCATTGTTAACCGTCACCGGACAGTTCTTCAAAATAATATCGAATTTCGTCGCGGCGGTTCTCGAACCGGCTACCGGAAGTTCAGTTTTATAATAATCGCCCAAAACAACCACCTGGTCCTTTGACGCGACATCGATGTCGCAGGCGGCATCCAAAATATTGCCATTAAAATTAACGGTACCCGCTGCTGCGAAAGCCTGAGTCATTGATAATGCAGAACCTGCTGCAAGTATCGCAATAACAATTTTCTTTTTCATAACGACACATCCTGTTTTACTTTATTTACATTCAGGCAAAATATTTAATAAACGCATTTTGCCATTGCTTTAATATATTGCCGGGAAACAGTGGTATATATCACACCACTATTTCATTTTATTAAAACCGGATTACCCCTGCCGACGAGACAAAATTTATACAACATTTTTTCAGCGCACAATCTATTTCGCGGTCTAAATGTAGACTCGAAATTAACAAAAATAAAACATTCAAATTAAGAAATTACTTAATCACACTGACCCCGGTCTACTTTTGGACTGGCGAGACAAAATCAATAAAATCAATTGATTATAACCATAATCCACCCGAGTCTATTATTAGACCCGGCGCCAATATTCCCTGAGATGCTGTTTTTTAAGATAATTCCCAACATCGATCAAAAAACGATCGCATAAGTTAGTGAGGTATCTTATGAACACGAGAATTATTCCTGAATTCGGCAACGAACCAGCGGAAGTACTTGAGATAAAACCCTTTAAGCACATTGAGAAATTAATTGATAATGTCCTGCCGTACGCCGAGAGACGAATAGTCTCGAAAGGGGAGATCGTCCATTATTACGATAATAACGTTCGTCAGTGTTTTTTACTTATCCAGGGCAGCGTCGCGCTGCATCGTCGCGGAGACGGGATTGTTTTAAATTCTGAGTCATCGCCATTTCTTCTCGGCGTGTGTAGCCAGTTTTCCTCTGAACGACTTTACGTCAGGGTACTGGAAACATCGGAAATTGCGGCCGTTTCGCTGGAAACGTTTAATCGCGTAGTGGCGCAACAGAACTTATGGGAGCATTTTTCAAAGCTGCTGATCTATACCGCATCGCGGGTTTATGAGCACTGCGCGCAAATATCGCAAATGTCAGCCTATGACATCATTCGTTTTCAACTTGTTGAATTAATGCAAGAGCCCGAAGCTATCCGGCAAAGTATCACCGCGGCGGCCTATATCAAAAGTCGAACCTATCTTTCCCGCAGCGGCGTTATGCGCATCCTCGCAGAGCTACGAACGGGTAAATACATTACCATGGAGCGCGGAGTGCTGATTGACATCCACCACCTGCCGCGAAAGTATTGATTGTTCATGTATCTTCGGAGTGGCAAGAGATACGCGCGAGGTTATAATAAGTCCGATCTCCTTCAGGATTTTCTGACTATGCCATCTGCAAATCAACCCTTCCGCGGCTCCCCTTACGCACAGGAATTTATTTCTCATTTGCAGCCCTACTGCACGACGTACCGAACGGGCCGCGGCGAGCAGTTTGATCTTCAGGTTAACGGTCAGGGGATGTGTTATCTCCTTCTGGAGGGGACGATAGCGATATACCGAAGAAGTGACAATATGATGCTTTCCACGGCGCTCAGTCCCGCCCTTTTCGGCCTCGCTAACCTGACGGACATTTACTTTGATGACTATTTTAAAACCGTCACGCCGTGCCAGATTGGCGTACTCACAACCCGTCGCGTCGAGGAAATCATTAGAGAGAAGGCGCTATGGGGACTGCTCTCTAAACAGCTGATGTTTGTCTATAACCGCCTCTATCATAACGTTATGCCCCAGGGCACGCCAACGGCGTACGAGATGATTCGCCAGCAGCTGATCAAGCTCATGGAGGAAGAGGAGGGTTATCGCTACAGCGTGACGGCTGAAAGATATATCAGAGAGAAAACCCGGCTTTCCCGCAGCGGCGTAATGCGCATTCTGGCGGCGCTGAAAACCGGTGGTTTTATCGAAATGGAAGAGGGGAAACTCATAAAAATCAACAAACTTCCTGCTAAGTACTGATTATGCGGATTGGGCTTTCGGCCCTCTCGCGATCCGGCCTGCGCGCCGAAATGCATTCATGCAACAAATTCTATTCGTTTTCATTATAAGTATTGTCATTTCACAGAAATAAAGATTTATTCACTGCTGACTGGCTCATGTAGAATGCGCTGCTAAATTTCCTTCATCTTTTACGCAATGTCGCCCTGGCGACCGTTCGGGAACCTGTGTAGTACTGAATTATGGATATAGAAACAGATGTCATGTCGATGTGTATGGTCGTGTTGTTAATTATTAGCGTGTTGCTCGATTAACCTCTTCCCCCCCGTAAAATCAGTACGACTCGCCGTCGCCGGACAGGCCAGTCTATTCGCTACGAACCCGATCCAAATCGAAATCGTACCGTTCCCCCGCGCGGCCTGACCTGCCAGCGTATTCCGGGATAAGCGTTCAGAGAGGGGATATTGCCCTGTCGGGCATGGTGCAAATATTAAAAAGGCTGCCAACGATGGTGGCAGCCTCTTCACTTTATGGCGTTACTGATACGAAGAGCGAATTAGCTCCTGATCTTCCTGTAGATAAACAGGACAACCAGCGCACCAATCACCGCCACGACAAAGCTGCCGAAATTAAAACCATCTACACGGCCAAAGCCGAAGAAAGTACTAATCCAACCCCCGACAACTGCACCGATGACACCCAGAATTACGGTAACGATAAATCCGCCGCCGTCTTTCCCCGGCATAATCCACTTGGCTAAAATACCGGCAATAAGCCCAAAAATGATCCATGAAATGATACCCATAGCTAACTCCGTCCTCTTGTTACCTTGTAAATATCTGGTATAGAAAGATTAGCATAAATATTAATGATGTTTCATAAAATTATATTTAGCATACATAGACTTGTCAGCACGGGGATAATGGTCTACGCCCTGAACGCGTACCGGGCAAATAATCAGCAAGCGGAAGTATCGCATCGTGAATAATTAAAACCTCGGGAGAGGCAGCAATAAGCCAGGATTTTTCTTATTAAAAGTGAAACTGGAAGCGGAATACAAAAGCAGCAAGGGGGACATTTCCCCCTTGCTAACTTAGATGACTGCGGTTGTCAGCCGCGACGAACAGCAAAGGCGCCCTTGTTCATCAGAGATGTCGATTTGCCACACCTGATGACGGGAGCCGACGTGCAGCGCGCGGCACACGCCGCGAACCCTCCCGCTGCGCACCGAACGGATATGGTTGGCATTGACCTCCAGCCCCACCACCTTCTGCTCGCCTTCGCTGCACAGATAACCGGCCACCGAGCCTAAGGTTTCCGCTAATACCACCGACGCGCCGCCGTGCAGCAGCCCAAACGGCTGATGGGTGCGGCTATCTACCGGCATGGTGGCCTCGATGGCGTCATCGGTAAGGGCCTCGAAGCGAATATTCAGCAGGCCGACCATATTCCCGTCGCCCATGGCGTTCAGCTGTTCCAGGGTGCTCTGACGTTTCCAAATCATCCCATAATCTCCAGTAGCGCCTGCAGCGGATGGCGTACGCCGCTGCCTTCAATACGCTTCACCTGGCTACGACAGGAGTAGCCGGTGACCAGACAACGATTACGCGGCAGGCGCTGCATCGCCTGCTGCCAGGAGAGCGCGTAGATAGCCAGCGAGTTGGCGTGGTTCTTCACTTCATGACCGTAGGTACCGGCCATGCCGCAGCAGCCCACGTTAACGTTTTCCAGCTTCGCGCCAAAACGCGCGAAGATATCCGCCCACTGTTTGGTGGAAGCGGGAAGCGCCGTGACCTCGGTACAGTGGCCAAACAGATACCACGACTCGCCGCCCTGCTCCTGCGCAGCGGTTGCCGACAGCGCCTGCGGCAGCCACTCATGCACCAGCATCACGCGGAAATCGCCGCGCTTGTCGCCGAGCACCTGGTTGTATTCATCGCGATAGCAGAGCACCAGCGCCGGATCGACCCCCACCATCGGCATGCCGAGCTGGGCCACCCGGTTCAGGAAATCGGCGGTTTTCTGCGCGGTGCGCGCGAATCGCGTCAGGAAGCCCTTAATATGCTGGGCTTTACCGTTTGGCGAAAACGGCAGCAGCACCGGCTGGTAGCCTAGCTTTTCGACCAGTTGAACAAAATCGGCAACCACCTGCGCATCGTAATAGCTGGTAAACGGATCCTGAACCACCAGCACCCTTTTCGCTTTCTGCTCTGCGCTCAGCGCTTCCAGCTGCTCCAGCGTGGTATTTGCCGAACGATGGCCGACCATCTGCTGCTTCAGCGACGGGACGGAGAGCAGCGGGAGATCGACCATACCGATATGCTTTTCCGATAGCTTGCGCATCCACGGCTGATTAATAAAGAAGTTGAACGTCTTCGGCGCATGCGCCATCAGCGGCGCGTAGGATTCGACCGCCGCCACTAGATGATCGCGGACCGGCCGCAGGTAGCGGCTGTGGTAAAGCTGGAGGAAACGCGACCGGAACTCCGGAACGTCGATCTTAATCGGGCACTGGGTCGAGCAGGCTTTACAGGCCAGACAGCCGGACATCGCCTCCTTGACCTCATGCGAGAAATCGTACTCTCCCTTACGCGCGTGCCAGCTATTGCGGGTGCGCTCCACCAGGGTACGCAGGCTGGCGCGTTTTTCCGGCAGATCTTTTTCCAGCTGATTGGGGTCGACGCCGCGATCCGCCAGCAGGCGCAGCCATTCTCGCACCAGCGTGGCCCGCCCCTTCGGCGAGTGAATACGGTGGTTGCTGACCTTCATCGACGGACACATCGGGCTTTTGGCATCAAAGTTGAAGCACAGACCGTTGCCATTACACTCCATCGCGCCGCGCCACGAGCTGCGCACGGCAATGGGGATCTGCCGATCGAAGGTCCCGCGCTTAACCGCATCCACCTTCATCATCGGCGCATCCACGCCTTCCGGCGGGCATATTTTACCGGGGTTCAGACGGTTATCCGGGTCAAACGCGGCTTTAATCTTGCGCAGCTCACCAAACAGTTCTGCCCCAAAGAACGCCGGGCTATATTCGGCGCGGAAGCCTTTCCCGTGTTCCCCCCACAGAAGGCCGCCATACTTGGCGGTTAAGGCTACGACGTCATCGGAGATGCGCTTCATCAGCATCTCTTGCTGCGGATCGCACATATCCAGCGCCGGCCGCACGTGCAGCACGCCGGCATCCACATGGCCAAACATGCCGTAGCTCAGGCCATGACCGTCAAGCAGCGCGCGAAATTCCACAATATAGTCGGCCAGATGCTCCGGCGGCACGCAGGTATCTTCGGCAAAGGGTATCGGTTTAGCGGCCCCTTTGGCATTCCCCAGCAGGCCGACGGCTTTTTTCCGCATCGCGTAGATGCGCTCAACGCCGTCCAGATCGTGGCAAACCTGCCAGCCGATAACGCCCGCTTCGCCGCGCGCCATCAGCTCATCCAGGCGCTGGCACAGGGTTGTCACCTGGCCGTCGATCAGTTCGGCGTCATCACCGGCGAACTCAACGATATTCAGCCCCAGCATCTCTTTATCCGCAACGTCGGTAATGAGCTCGCTGACCGAATGCCAGACAATATCTTCCCGCGCCAGATTAAGCACTTTTGAGTCGACGGTCTCGACCGACAGCGCCTTCGCTTCGACCATAAACGGCGCGTTGCGCAGCGCGGAGTTAAAGGAATCGTACTTAACGTTAACCAGGCGGCGTACTTTCGGTAAGCGGGTAATATCCAGCCGCGCTTCGGTAATAAACGCCAGCGTCCCTTCTGAACCGGTCAGTATGCGGGTCAGATCGAATTCGCTCATCTCGTCATTAAAGACGTGGCGTAAATCGTAGCCCGTCAGGAAGCGGTTAAGTTTGGGGAATTTATCGATAACCAGCTGCCGCTGCGCTTTGCAGCGCTGATAGACCGTGCGGTAAATACGCCCGATCGCCGACTGTTCTGCGCCCAGCGTTTCCGCCAGCGCCGCCGGAATCGGCTGCGTATCCAGAATGTCGCCGCCGATCAGCACCGAGCGCACGCCGAGCACGTGATCGGAGGTTTTCCCGTAGACCAGCGAGCCCTGCCCGGAAGCATCGGTGTTGATCATCCCGCCAAGCGTGGCGCGGTTGCTGGTCGACAGTTCCGGCGCAAAAAAGTAGCCGTACGGTTTAAGGAACTGATTGAGCTGATCTTTAATGACCCCGGCTTCCACCCGCACCCACCCTTCTTCGGGGTTGATTTCAATAATGCGGTTCATATAGCGGGACATATCGACGATGATCCCGGCGTTGAGCGCCTGACCGTTGGTGCCGGTACCGCCCCCGCGCGGGGTAAAGATCAGTGATTTAAAACGTTCTTCCGCCGCCAGTCTTGCCAGCAGAGCGACGTCTGCCGTGGAGCGGGGGAATAAAATCGCATCCGGCAACAGTTGATATACACTGTTATCAGTCGCCATCGTTAGCCTGTCGGCGTAGCTGGTGGCGGTATCGCCGGTAAAACCTTGTTGCTCCAGTACCTGCAAAAAATTCAGCACCAGCTGAACGACACCTGGCGCTTGAGAAATCTGTGGGATCATGACGCTCGACCCTGCCTGACTATGTTGTGTTGTAAGTGATTAAACGTTTGCGTAGTGCACACAACTTTTTATCACATTTTTTTCATATGCGCCCGCCAGAATTAAGGGCAAAATCAGGCGCGCGAAGATATTGATATTATTATCAGTACATGGAATTACGCTGCGTCAGCCTTGTGACGCGACTGCAAAGGTAAAACTTTATCATGATTAACCCCAATCAGCCCCGGGACATACCGCAAGTTCTGCTGTCGGTGCTGTTTTTGTCCCTGATTATTATTTCCTGCCTGTGGGTCGTTCAGCCATTTATCCTGTCATTTGCCTGGGCCGGTACCGTGGTTATCGCCACCTGGCCGGTGCTTTTGCGCCTGCAGCGCCTGCTGTTCGGCAAGCGCGCGCTGGCGGTGCTGGTGATGACGCTGCTGCTCTTTTTACTGTTCGTTATCCCTATTGCGCTGCTGGTCAACAGCCTGGTGGATAACAGCACGCCATTAATAAAAGTGATTACCAGCGGTAACTTTACGCCGCCGGATCTGGCGTGGCTAAATAGCGTTCCGCTGATTGGCGATAAGCTGTATACCGGCTGGCACAATTTACTGGAGATGGGGGGAACGGCGATTATGGTCAAAATTCGCCCCTATCTCGGCACCACCACCACATGGTTTGTTGGCCAGGCGGCGCACATCGGCAAGCTGCTGGTCTACTGCGGACTCATGCTGCTGTTTAGCGCCCTGCTGTACTGGCGAGGCGAACAGGTTGCGTATGGGTTCCGCCACTTTGCCACCCGTCTGGCGGCCAAACGCGGCGATGCGGCGGTGATCCTCGCCGGCCAGGCAATTCGCGCCGTGGCGCTGGGGGTGGTCGTCACCGCCCTGGCCCAGGCGGTGCTTGGCGGTATTGGCCTTGCGGTCAGCGGCGTGCCTTACGCCGCGCTGCTCACCGTGGTGATGATCTTTACCTGCCTTGTGCAGCTGGGGCCTTTGCTGGTTCTGGTACCGTCAATTATCTGGCTGTACTGGAGCGGTGATACCACATGGGGCACCGTACTGCTGGTCTGGAGCTGCGTTGTCGGCACCATGGATAACTTTATCCGTCCGCTGTTGATTCGTATGGGCGCCGACCTGCCGATGATTCTGATCCTTTCCGGCGTTATCGGCGGCCTGGTGGCGTTCGGCATGATTGGGCTGTTTATCGGTCCGGTGCTGCTGGCGGTCTCCTGGCGACTGTACGATGCGTGGGTTAACGAAGCGCCGCCGCCGCCGAAGGACCCCGACCTGGTGCTTGAGGAGCTGAGCGAGCTCAATACCCGAGCCGCTCAGGATAAGTAAGTGAAAAGGCGGGGAAACCCGCCTTTTGCCCCTCTGTCCCTATCAATGTCGGGCACGACAGCCTTAAAGCTTAAGAAATCCTAATCTATCTTTCACGTCATTCCACCACCCGCTGCCTGCTAACCGCATTTGCTTCGCAGATTCTTTACCTTAATTTAACTATTGAGAGGAATCCGATCGACGCAAAAAGCCTCAGTGCCTAGTATTAGCTCACGGTTATAAATCAACGCATTGATTTATAAGCATGGAAATCCCCTGAGTGAAACAACGAATTGCTGTGTGTAGTCTTTGCCCATCTCCCACGATGGGCTTTTTTTTGTCCGCTTTCTGTTCCCCAAAAACAAAAAATCCCCGCCACTGCTGAGCTGACGGGGAGTATCCAGTTGCCTGTTTTAGCGAGAACTTACTTATTCAGCTCTGCCAGGCCGAGCCAGGTTTGCACGACCGTGTCCGGGTTCAGGGAAAGGCTATCGATCCCCTCTTCCATCAGCCAGGCGGCAAAATCCTCGTGGTCAGACGGACCCTGTCCGCAGATACCGACGTACTTGCCCTGCTTCTTCGCCGCGCGGATGGCCATCGACAGCAGCGCTTTCACCGCGTCGTTACGCTCATCGAACAGCTCGGAGACCACGCCGGAGTCGCGATCCAGCCCCAGCGCCAGCTGCGTCATGTCGTTAGAACCAATAGAGAAGCCGTCGAAGTATTCGAGGAACTGTTCAGCCAGCAGCGCATTCGATGGGATTTCACACATCATAATCAGCTTCAGGCCGTTTTCGCCGCGCTTGAGGCCCTGGCGTTCCAGCTCTTCAACCACCGCTTTTGCCTGCGCGACGGTCCGGACAAACGGCACCATGATTTCGACGTTGGTCAGGCCCATGTCGTTACGCACCCGCTTAACCGCTTCACACTCCAGCGCGAAGCAGTCGCGGAAGCTTTCTGACACATAGCGGCCGGCCCCGCGGAAGCCCAGCATCGGGTTCTCTTCTTCCGGCTCGTAACGTTCGCCGCCGACCAGGTTGGCGTATTCGTTAGACTTAAAGTCGGAAAGACGCACAATCACCCGTTTCGGGAAAAATGCCGCGCCAAGGGTGGAGATCCCTTCGGTCAGGCGACCGACGTAGAACTCTTTCGGCGAGTCGTAGCCTTTCATCAGCTCGCGGATTTCATTCTGCAGCCCCGGCTCCTGATCGTCGAACTCCAGCAGCGCGCGCGGGTGGACGCCAATCATACGGTTGATGATGAACTCCAGACGCGCCAGGCCCACGCCTTCGTTCGGCAGGCAGGCAAAGTCGAAGGCGCGGTCCGGGTTACCGACGTTCATCATGATCTTCAGCGGCAGATCCGGCATATCGCCAACGGTGGAACTCTTAACGCTGAAGTCGAGGATTTCGGCATACACGTAGCCGGTATCGCCCTCGGCGCAGGAGACGGTCACGTTCTGGTTTTCCTGGATGCGATCGGTGGCGTTACCGCAGCCCACTACCGCCGGGATCCCCAGCTCACGCGCGATAATCGCCGCATGACAGGTACGCCCGCCGCGGTTGGTGACGATCGCCGCCGCCTTTTTCATGATCGGCTCCCAGTCCGGGTCGGTCATGTCGGTCACCAGCACGTCGCCGGGCTCGATGCGGTTCATTTCGCTGATATCGTGAATGACCTTCACCGGACCCGCGCCGATACGATGGCCGATCGCGCGCCCTTCCGAAATAATCTGTCCTTGCGCATGGAGGGTATAGCGCTCCATCACCTGGCCGCGGGAACGGACGGTTTCCGGACGCGCCTGCACGATAAACAGCTTACCGGTATGGCCGTCTTTCGCCCATTCGATATCCATCGGACGGTTGTAGTGCTTCTCGATTTGAACCGCTTGCTGCGCCAGCTCCTGCACTTCCGCATCGGTTAACGAGAAGACGTCGCGCTGCGCCTGCGGCACGTCTTCGATACGCACCTGCTTGCCGTGCTCCTGGGTAGGGGCGTAAACCATGCGGATCTTTTTCGACCCCATAGTGCGGCGTACGATTGCCGGCCGGCCCGCTTCCAGCGTGGGTTTATGGACGTAGAACTCATCGGGGTTCACCGCCCCCTGCACCACCATCTCGCCGAGCCCCCAGGCGGAGGTGATAAACACCACTTGATCAAAACCGGATTCGGTATCGATGGAGAACATCACGCCGGACGAGGCCAGATCGGAGCGCACCATCCTCTGCACCCCGGCGGAGAGCGCCACCCCGCGGTGATCGTATCCCTGATGCACGCGGTAGGAAATGGCGCGATCGTTAAACAGCGAAGCAAACACGTGCTTCACCGCGACGAGCACGGCGTCAAAGCCCTGCACGTTAAGGAATGTCTCCTGCTGACCGGCGAAGGAGGCGTCCGGCATATCTTCCGCCGTCGCGGAGGAGCGCACGGCAAAGGAGGCCTCAGCGTCATCGGCGGACAGCTGGGTATAGGCATCGCGAATCGCATTTTCCAGTTCGCTCTGGAACGGCGTATCAATGATCCACTGACGGATCTGTGCGCCCGCTTTCGCTAATGCGGAAACGTCGTCAATGTCGGTTTCATCCAGCAGTTCATAAATGCGCTGGTTAACACCGCTTTGGTCCAAAAACTGATTAAAGGCATCAGCGGTGGTGGCAAACCCGTTCGGTACGGACACGCCCATACCCGACAGATTTGTAATCATTTCACCAAGGGAGGCATTTTTGCCCCCAACCCTGTCTACATCATTCATGCCGAGTTGGTTATACCAAAGCACCAGCGGTGACGAGCCATTGTTGGACATCGAGACAATCCTTTTGTGATTTAATACCAGTGATAAATAATTCACGATCGACTACGAGATTTATCCTGACATATTTATCCAGCTGAAAGAAACGGTGAATCGTTCAAGCAAATTATTTTTTCGTTTTTAGGATTCTTTGCCAGATATAGCTAAGCTAATGATTCTTCAGAAATCTGATGAAATTTGATACAAAAGATACGCAGTTGCGAAAAATGAACTCACCTTTTCATTAAAAATAAAAATAGCGTTTCATTTTTTAAATATGAGACAAAGCCTGGAGCGTTATGCTTAAATTTAATATCAGCTTTCAGACAATTAAACTCATTATACCGGATGGTCAAAATGGAAAGTGCTGTAGATCGCCACGTATTTTATATTTCCGACGGTACCGCTATTACGGCGGAAGTTCTGGGTCATGCGGTCATGTCGCAATTCCCGGTCGCCACCAGCAGCGTAACCCTGCCGTTTGTCGAAAATATTAGCCGCGCGCGCGCCGTGAAGGAGCAAATCGACGCGATTTTCCAGCAGACCGGCATTAGACCGCTGGTGTTCTACTCCATCGTGCTGCCGGAAATCCGCGACATCATCCTACAAAGCGAAGGCTTTTGTCAGGATATCGTCCAGGCGCTGGTGGCCCCCCTGCAGCAGGAGCTGCGCCTCGATCCGACGCCAATCGCTCACCGCACCCACGGCCTGACGCCCGGTAACCTGAACAAATACGACGCGCGTATCGCCGCTATCGACTACACCCTTGCCCACGATGACGGAATTTCTCTGCGTAATCTCGATCAGGCCCAGGTGATCCTCCTCGGCGTTTCGCGCTGCGGGAAAACCCCCACCAGCCTGTATCTGGCGATGCAGTACGGTATCCGCGCCGCCAACTACCCGTTTATCTCCGATGATATGGACAACCTGATTCTTCCGGCTTCGCTTAAGCCGCTACAGCACAAACTCTTCGGCTTAACGATCAATCCGGAGCGCCTGGCAGCCATCCGCGAAGAGCGGCGGGAAAACAGCCGCTATGCTTCCATGCGCCAGTGCCGGATGGAAGTGACCGAAGTCGAGGCGCTTTACCGCAAAAACAAGATACCTTGCCTGAACAGTACCAACTATTCCGTGGAAGAGATCGCCACCAAAATCATGGATATTATGGGGTTGAGCCGCAGAATGTACTAACACACTAGTACATTATTAAAAATTTGTTTATGCTATCACCTGAGCCCTATACAGGATCATGCCCTGCTCTTGCAATAAGCGGGGATTGGTTTATCGTGATGCGCATCACTTCCCGGCATTTTCGCCGCGGAAGAAACAGATTTTGAGACCCCAATGAATAAAACAGACGAATTGCGTACCGCGCGCATTGAAAGCCTGGTAACTCCTGCGGAACTGGCTCAGCGGCATCCAGTGTCTGCCGACGTTGCCGCACACGTTTCCGCCTCACGCCGCCGAATCGAGAAAATTCTCAACGGTGAAGATCGCCGCCTGCTGGTGGTGATCGGTCCCTGTTCCATTCACGATATTGATGCGGCGATGGAGTATGCGCGCCGCCTGCAGGGTATGCGCGAACGTTACCAGCCGCAGCTGGAAATCGTGATGCGTACCTATTTTGAGAAGCCGCGCACGGTGGTTGGCTGGAAGGGGCTGATCTCCGACCCCGACCTGAACGGCAGCTATCGGGTGAATCACGGCCTTGAGCTGGCGCGTAGCCTGCTGCTGCAGGTCAATGAACTGGGTGTCCCGACCGCCACCGAGTTTCTCGATATGGTGACCGGGCAGTTTATTGCCGACCTGATAAGCTGGGGCGCTATCGGCGCGCGTACGACCGAGAGCCAGATCCACCGCGAAATGGCCTCGGCGCTCTCGTGCCCGGTAGGCTTTAAGAACGGTACCGATGGCAATACCCGTATCGCCGTTGATGCGATCCGCGCTTCCCGCGCCAGCCATATGTTCCTGTCGCCGGATAAGCAGGGACAGATGACCATCTACCAGACCAGCGGCAATCCGTACGGCCATATCATTATGCGCGGCGGTAAAAAGCCGAATTACCACGCCGCCGATATCGCCGCCGCCGGGGAAGCGCTGGCGGAGTTCGACCTGCCGGAACAGCTGGTGGTGGATTTTAGCCACGGCAATTGCCAGAAACAGCACCGCCGTCAGCTGGACGTTTGCGCCGACATCTGCCAGCAGATCCGCGCCGGCTCGACCGCCATCGCCGGGATCATGGCCGAGAGTTTCCTTCAGGAAGGCACGCAGAAGGTCGTCGCGGGCCAGCCGCTGACCTGGGGACAATCGATTACCGATCCCTGCCTGAGCTGGGACGATAGCGAACGGCTGCTGGATGAATTAGCCGCCGCCACCGCCACCCGCCTGTAGTTCCCCTCCCCACCGTACGCGCGGTGGGGAGCGATTTTCCGCCATCGACCGGCCCGACACCTGCTAAATCTGGTATTCCGCTAAATAAAGCTTGCGTGAAAAACAACATTATTGATAATGATTATCATTGTTGCCTTGATTTTTATTTTTAGTGCTATGACGCGTATGGATAACACTGCCACAGCAGAAAAAACAACAGACAATGCCCCGTATCCGGTGCCGACGGACAAAGAGATAAGCAGCCGGACATTATTAGGCAGCGAGGGACGGGTGGTGATTGAACATCGCGGTCAGCGCTACCTGCTGCGTCAGACCCATTCGGGTAAGCTGATCCTGACCAAATAATTATCCCCGCCGATAAAGGCAGGGATAACGATCGCTAGCTGGAACAGCTTACTTCCAGACGCCTTCCCCAGTCCGGTGGACGCTGAATATACTCATCCGTCCGATCGGCAAAGGGGTGAGAGAGTGCGCTATGCAGGCGCTCCAGCTCGCTCATATCCCCCTGCTCCGCCTGTTCAATGGCCCGCTGAGCCAGCCAGTTACGCAGCACGATCGCCGGGTTCACGCTGCGCATCCGCGCCTGCCTTTGCGCATCGTCAACCTGTTCATCGCGCAGGCGCGCGCGGTAAGCGGTAAACCAGCTATCGAACGTCTCGCGGTCGATAAACTCATCGCGTAGCGGCGAGGCGGCGCTCTCCTGCTCGCTGGAGCTGAGCATCCGGAAGGTCCGCGTATAGTCGCTGCCCTCGCGTTCCATCAGCGCAAACAGGCCGTCCAGCAGTTCGTTATCCCCTTTTTGCTGGGTAAACAATCCGAGCTTGTCGCGCATGCGGCGGCCATACGCCGTCAGCAGGGCATGCTGGTAACTATCCAGCGCGCCGTTCAGCGCCTCAGCGCTGATAAACGGCGAGAGCGTCTGAGCCAGCCGTTGCAGGTTCCATAGCCCTACCGCCGGCTGATTATCAAAGCTGTAGCGCCCCTGATAATCGGAGTGGTTACAGATAAAGCCAGGCTGGAAATCATCAAGGAAACCGTACGGACCGTAGTCCATCGTCAGGCCGAGAATCGACATATTGTCGGTATTCATCACCCCGTGGGCAAAGCCCACCGTTTGCCAGCAGGCAATCATCTCCGCGGTTCGGGTGACAACGTCACTGAACCACAGAAGGTACTTATCCGCTTCATTTTGCAGATGCGGCCAGTGGTGACGAATCACGTAATCCGCCAGCTGCTGCACTTTCAGAGGCTCGCGACGGTAGTAAAAATGCTCAAAATGGCCGAAACGAACGTGGCTTTCCGCCAGCCGCATCAGCATTGCCCCGCGCTCGACGGTTTCGCGGTATACCGGCGTATCGCTGGCCACTATCGCCAGCGCGCGGGTGGTGGGAATGCCCAACGCATGCATCGCTTCCGAGGCCAGCGCCTCGCGGATCGTCGAGCGCAGCACCGCCCGCCCGTCGCCCATTCGCGAATAGGGAGTGAGCCCGGCGCCTTTAAGGTGCCAGTCAAAGCGACGACCATCAGCGAGCTGCTGTTCGCCGAGCAGAATACCGCGCCCGTCGCCGAGCTGCCCGGCCCAGGCGCCGAACTGGTGGCCGCTATAAACCTGCGCCAGCGGCGACATTCCCGGCAGCAGCGTTTCGCCGCCCCATACGCCAGCGCCCTTCTGCGGGCTGAATAACGACGCGTCAACGCCCAGCGTTCGCGCCAGCGGAGCGTTGTGCCAGACAAGCCGCGCATTCTCCAGCGGCGTAGGGGTTAAAGCGGTGTAAAAATCCGGCAGTTCATCACGCCAGTGGGTAGTAAAAGACAGGGTCATGGTTCCTCCTGTCTTCAGTGTAGTGCTTTCAACAAATTATTAACACGGAGGATTGGATGGGTTATTGCGATAAAAGACAAGACGGGCGTTGTGGCGCTGCCCGGTAAGGCGTTATCGCCGCCGGGCAAGAAAACGCCACGCTACGCTTTGACGTATCGAGGCTAGATCCTTCGCGCCTGCCAGAATTTTTTATGCCAGTAGACATTATCCAGCGACGATCGCGTCACGCCCTGGCTGGTGGAGGCGTGGATAAACTGGTTATCCGTATCGTAAATACCGACGTGCAGACCGCTCTCTCCGGAACCGGTCTTGAAGAAGACCAGATCGCCGGGCAGCAGTTCGCTCTTATCGATTTTCGTGCCGATCTCCGCCTGTTCACGCGTTTCACGCGGCAGCTGCAACGCGAACTTATCGCGGAAGGTCATCAGCACAAACCCGGAGCAATCAACGCCGCGCGGCGACATGCCGCCGTAGCGATACGGCGCTCCCCGCCAGTTCCTTAGCTGCTCATTCAGGTTAGCAACAACGGTAATCGAATCAGCAAGCCGTGGATTGGGCGGCGGCGCCCGGTGGCTGCTACAACCCGCCAGAAATAACGCAACACACAAAACGAGCCAAAAACGCATCTCAGACGAATCCTCTGTTCCCTATCCTGATAGCAGGATAATTTACCTTGTTTATCAATTCGCTGGCAAGCCGACTGCGTGCTACTGTGACGCAACGAGCATAAGATGACCCGCCACTTCGACCCGCTGGAAGTCCATGGCATAGGCGGCGGTTAAATTCTCTTCGCTTAATACCTCGGCGGTGCTGCCGCAGGCGATCGTCTCCCCCCGGCAGATAAGCCAGGAGCGATGGGCGTGTCGGAGGGTATGATTCAGGTCGTGGCTGCTCATCACGACGGCAATCCCCGAGGCGCAGAGTTCGCTTAACAGTCGGTCAAGCGCGGCCTGCTGCGCCACGTCCAGGCTGTTCATCGGTTCATCCAGCAATAGCAACTGTCCGGACGCGTTAGCCTGACGATGAATCTGCAGTATTACCGCCGCCAGGCGCACGCGCTGCCACTCCCCGCCGGAGATGTGATTCACCTGGCGCCCAAGCTTGTCGCCTAAGCCCAGCTTCTCCGCGATGGTCGTCAGTAGCCCGTTGTGCGCGTCGTCCTGGAGATGCAGCGACAGGTAATGCCAGACCGGCATGGCGAAAGGCGGCATCTGGTGCTGGCTTAAATAGGCCCGATGACGCGCCAGCTCCTGCGCCAGCCAGTCATTCAGCGGGCGTCCATTCAGTTTTACCTGGCCCGGGCCGGTAGAGAGCCCCGCCATACGCGCCAGCAACGTGCTTTTCCCCGCCCCGTTTGGCCCCACCAGATGAACGATCTCTCCCGGCCGGATATCGGCTGAAAACGGCGCCAGCCGCCCCGCCTCTTCTACATCCTGTAGCTGCATCAAAAACGGCATTATTTGGCTAAAGCTCCTTTAATAGCGGCCACCAGCTGCGGATCATCCGGCGTCATATCCGGTGAGAAACGGCCGATGACCTGACCATCGCGGCCGATGAGGAATTTTTCAAAATTCCACAGAATATCATCCACGTACAGCGGCGCTCTGCCTTTGCTGGCCATGCGCTCATAAAAACCGCTGCCTTCCGGGGCGATAGCCTGCGGGGCGGCCTCAACCAGCTTCTGGTACAGAGGCGCGCGATGTTCGCCGTTGACGTCAATTTTGCTGAACATCGGGAAAGTCACGCCGTAAGTCGTGCTACAGAACGTTTTAATCTCTTCTTCGCTACCCGGCTCCTGACCCAGAAACTGGTTGCACGGAAAGCCCAGTACGCTAAAACCTTCGCTTTCTAAATCTTTTTGCAGCGCTTCCAGCTGCTCATACTGCGGCGTCAGGCCGCATTTTGACGCGACGTTGACAATCAACAGGACTTTGCCTGCCCACGGGGTGAGCGTTGTTTTCTCACCATCAATGGTGGTGACTTCAGTATTGAGAATATCGTGTTGCATAGCCTTCCCTCAGTGAATATACCGGTTACTGCTTCAGGTGATCCCTATCTACTGTAGCGGATTCAGACTGGGTCATTCTACTTTGAATCCCCCGGGAGTGTCTCTTGATGTAACAGGCAGCACAACATGAATTCATCTCAACACCGGGAGCGCGCAATTCAGTGTACAGTGGTGGATGGATGTAATAGCATTTCGTTAATTGTTAATTTAAGAGAGTTTTATTGATGAAGAAGATGTTTAGCGCGGTGTTAATCGCGGCCTCCGTTACGCTGCTTTCGGCCTGCTCGCCGGATGAAGATAATAAGATTAAAGTCGCCATTAATACCGGGCCGGATGAGGCTATCTGGAAAGTCGTAGAACAGGTGGCCAAAGAGAAATACAACCTCGACGTCGAGGTAATCTCTTTTAATGATTACGTTCTGCCGAACGAAGCCCTGAACAATAAAGACGTCGATGCTAACGCCTTCCAGACGCTGCCTTACCTTGAGGCACAATCAAAAGAGCGCGGCTATAAGTTTGCCATTGTCGGTAAAACCTTCGTCTTCCCGATCGCCGCCTACTCGAAGAAAATCAAAAATATCAGCGAACTGCCTGACGGCGCGACGATTTCCATCTCTAACGAAACCACAACCCTGGGCCGCAGCCTGCTGCTGCTGCAGGCGCAAGGTTTAATCAAGCTGAAAGAGGGTACAGGCTACCTGCCGACGACGCTGGACATTATCGACAATCCTAAGCAGCTGAAAATCGTGGAAGTCGACACGCCGCAGCTGACCCGTACGCTTGATGACCCGAACGTCGCCCTGTCGATCATCAACACCAACTTCTCCGCTCAGGCCGGTCTCTCGGCTGCCCGCGATGGGCTATTTATGGAAGGCCCGGACTCGCCGTACGTCAACGCCATCGTTGCGCGCGAAGATAATAAAGACAGCAAAAAAGTCCAGGAACTGAAAGAGGCCTTCCAGACTCAGCAGGTTGCCGACAAGGCAGCGGAAGTCTACAAAGGCGATGCGATTAAGGGCTGGTAATACTATCAACCGCTTACGGCCGCCCCTCACTGCGGGCGGCCTGATTTCAGCAATAACCAGATAAACACCGGCGCGCCCAGGGTGGCGGTGACCACGCCAATCGGCAATTCCGCCGCCGAAAGCGCCAGACGCGCGATAATATCCGCGCCCAGCAGCGCGCTGGCCCCCGCTAACAAACAGGCCGGAAGCAGCGCGCGGTGATCGCTTAAACCACATAAGCGCAGGATATGCGGGATAACCAGACCAATAAAGCCGATCGCGCCGGCCAGCGCCACGCTGACGCCCACCAGCCAGCCAGTCGCCACCACCAGTACTTTACGCCATAGCCACAGCGGTAGCCCCAGCTGGCGTGCGGAAACCTCCCCCAGCGCTAACAGATTAAGAGGCTGCGATTGCAGGCACACCCAGGCCAGCACCGGCAGCAGGGCCAGCATCAGCCACAGCTGCTGCCAGTCCACGCCGCCAAAGCCGCCCATCATCCAGTACATCAGCTGGCGAAGATCGAAAGAGGTTGAAAAGTAGACCGCCCAGGTCATCAGCGCGCTGCATATGATACCGAGCGCCACGCCCGCCAGTAGCAGGCGGCTGGTCGAGAGATGCCGCCTGGCAAAACGCAGTAAAATAAAGGTAATGACCAGCGCGCCTGCGATGGCGCACAGCCCCAGCGCCCAGCCCGGAAGCAGCCCTTTTCCCAGCAAGACTGCAGCTATCAGGCCAACCCCAGCGCCGTTTGATACCCCCAGCAGCCCGGGCTCCGCCAGCGGGTTTTCAAACAGCGCCTGCATAATCGCGCCGGACAGGGCCAGCGCCGCGCCCACCAGCAGGACGGCCAGAGTGCGCGGCAGACGAATCTGCCAGATAAACAGCTCGCCTTTGGCGCTAAACCATTCACCGGGGCCAATCCACTGGTCGCCCGCGCACAGGCTGATGGTCGACGTGACCAGCAGCAGCAACGTTAATACCGCAAGCCAGCGCCGGTTGCGGCGCCGTTGAGTTTGAGCAAAGGTCAGCATAGATTTCTGAGTCGAGAAAAAGGATGTGATTGATTTTACGGTATTCGGCCTGGAAAAGAAAAAAGGCCGCATAGCGGCCTTTTTGATTAGTCAGTCCAGATCATTTCTCTCTGGGTGAAGCGTTTTCGACACGGCTTTTTAACTTCTGTCCGGGTCTGAAGGTCACCACACGCCGGGCTGTAATAGGAATATCCTCTCCCGTTTTCGGGTTACGGCCCGGGCGTTGGTTCTTATCTCGCAAATCGAAGTTGCCGAACCCGGAGAGTTTTACCTGCTCTCCGTTTTCCAGAGCGCGACGGACTTCTTCGAAAAACAACTCTACCAGCTCTTTGGCATCCCGCTTGCTAAGCCCAAGCTTATCAAACAGATATTCTGACATTTCAGCTTTTGTAAGCGCCATAGGTTCAATCCCTCAATGATGCCTGGAATCGCTCTTTCAATGCCTCTACACATTTGGCGACGGTAGCGGCAATCTCCTCTTCTTCGAGTGTACGGCTGGTATCCTGGAGGATAAGGCTGATAGCGAGGCTTTTGAAACCTTCCGCTACGCCCTTGCCGCGGTACACGTCAAATAAGTTTACGCCAACTACCTGATTTACGCCAACTTTCTTACACTCGGCTAAAACATCGGCTGCGGGAACGTTTTCTGCCACAACGACAGCGATGTCGCGACGGTTCGCCGGGAAGCGAGAAACTTCACGCGCCTGAGGCACCACGCGGTCTGCAAGCTTGTTCCACTCCAGCTCGAACACCAACGTGCGGCCGTTCAGATCCAGTTTACGTTCCAGCTCGGGATGAACAACCCCAATAAAACCAATACGTTCACCTTTCAGATAAATCGCCGCCGACTGGCCCGGATGAAGCGCATTATTGGCTTCGATGCGGAATTCGATGTCGGACAGTTTACCCGTGAGGTCGAGAACGGACTCCAGATCGCCTTTTAAATCATAGAAATCGACGGTTTCTTTTGCCAGGTTCCAGTGTTCTTCATAGCGGTTACCGCAGATGACGCCAGCCAGCATCACGTCCTGGCGAATACCCAGCGGGGCCTGCGTATCGGGAACAAAGCGTAAGCCGCTCTCAAAGATGCGGACGCGACTCTGCTGGCGATTCTGGTTGTAGACCACCGTCCCGAGCAGACCGGTCCACAATGACAGACGCATCGCCGACATTTCGCTGGAGATCGGGCTCGGCAGAATCAGCGCTTCTTCTCCGGCGTGGATCCACTGCTGTACTTTCGGGTCAACAAAGCTGTAGGTAATCACTTCCTGATAGCCTTTGTCG
Organism: Klebsiella sp. CB_Kp196; assembly: GCF_040061575.1. Lineage (NCBI taxonomy): Bacteria > Pseudomonadati > Pseudomonadota > Gammaproteobacteria > Enterobacterales > Enterobacteriaceae > Klebsiella > Klebsiella sp. CB_Kp196. Next base: position 124,180 of record NZ_JBEAFH010000002.1, on the reverse strand, counting down.
TTGAGCAGCGTTTTCACGCGCTTAAGCGACAGATCCGCTTCGCGGTGGCTGCCCATGATCAGGCCCGCTTGCACCGGTTCGTCAGGAATATTGTTATAGCCATAGACGCGGGCAACCTCTTCGACCAGGTCTTCTTCGATCTCCATGTCGAAACGCCAGCTCGGCGCCACGGCATGCCACTCATCCTGGCCTTCGGTAACTTCACAGCCCAGACGACGCAGAATGTCGCTAACCTGCTCATCTTCAACGTGATGGCCAATCAGACGATCCAGTTTGCTGCGGCGAAGGCGGATGGTCGCAGGCTTCGGCAGAGTCGCTTCATTGGTCACGTCAATAATCGGGCCCGCTTCACCGCCGCAAATATCCATCAGCAGGCGGGTTGCGCGCTCCATTGCCTGATACTGCAGCGCGGAGTCCACGCCGCGCTCGTAGCGGTGGGAAGCATCGGTATGCAGACCATGACGGCGGGCGCGGCCGGTAATGGACAGCGGGCTGAAGAACGCGCATTCCAGCAGAACGTTTTGCGTTTCATCGTTTACGCCGGAGTGCTCGCCGCCGAAAATTCCGCCCATAGCCAGGGCTTTCTGGTGGTCAGCAATAACCAGAGTATCGGTATCCAGCTTAGCCTCGGAGCCGTCGAGCAGGACCAGGGTTTCGCCTTCATGCGCCATACGCACGATAATTCCGCCTTCAATGCGGTCTTTATCGAAGGCGTGCATCGGCTGGCCGAGCTCGAGCAGAACGTAGTTGGTCACGTCAACCACGGCATCGATGGAGCGAATGCCGCAGCGGCGCAGCTTCTCTTTCATCCATAACGGCGTCGGCGCTTTGACATTAATGCCTTTTACCACACGGCCCAGGTAGCGCGGGCATGCTTCCGGCGCATCGACCTGAATTGGCAGAACATCGTCGATGGTTGCGGCCACCGGAGTCATTTCCGGGACATGTAGTGGCGCCTTGTTGAGCACGGCGACATCGCGGGCAATGCCGATAATACCCAGGCAGTCGGCACGGTTCGGCGTGACGCTGATTTCGATAGTGTTATCGTCGAGCTTCAGGTATTCGCGGATATCGGTACCCAGCGGCGCGTCGGCGGGCAGTTCAATAATACCGCTGTGATCGTCGGAGATCCCCAGCTCGGAGAAGGAGCACAGCATGCCTTCCGACGGCTCGCCGCGCAGCTTTGCCGCTTTAATTTTAAAATCGCCCGGCAGTACGGCACCGATGGTTGCAACGGCAACCTTCAGGCCCTGACGGCAGTTTGGCGCACCGCAGACGATGTCCAGCAGGCGTTCGCCGCCGACGTTAATTTTTGTGACGCGCAGCTTGTCAGCATTAGGGTGCTGAGCGCACTCAACCACTTCCCCAACGACAACGCCGTTGAAGCTGCCCGCAACCGGTTCAACGCCGTCAACCTCAAGGCCGGCCATCGTTATCTGGTCCGACAGCGCTTCGCTATCGATAGCTGGGTTAACCCACTCGCGTAACCACAGTTCACTGAATTTCATTGTTCTGTCCTGCCCTTATTTAAACTGTTTGAGGAAACGCAGATCGTTTTCGAAGAACGCGCGTAAGTCGGTCACGCCGTAGCGCAGCATGGTCAGACGCTCCATACCCATGCCGAAGGCAAAGCCGGAATAGATTTCCGGATCGATACCCACGTTGCGCAGTACGTTTGGATGCACCATCCCACAGCCGAGCACTTCCAGCCATTTCCCGTTTTTCCCCATAACGTCGACTTCGGCCGACGGCTCGGTGAACGGGAAATAGGACGGACGAAAACGAATCTGCAGATCTTCTTCAAAGAAGTTACGCAGGAAATCGTGCAGCGTTCCCTTCAGGTTGGTAAAGCTGATGTTGGTATCAACGATCAGGCCTTCCATCTGATGGAACATTGGGGTGTGGGTCTGATCGTAGTCGTTACGATAGACGCGGCCTGGCGCAATAATGCGGATCGGCGGCTGCTGGTTAGCCATGGTGCGGATCTGCACGCCTGAGGTTTGCGTACGCAGCAGGCGCGTGGCATCAAACCAGAAAGTGTCGTGGTCAGCGCGTGCCGGATGGTGGCCAGGAATATTCAGCGCATCGAAGTTGTGGTAGTCATCTTCGATTTCCGGGCCAGTCGCGACGGTAAAGCCGAGCTCACCGAAGAAACTTTCAATACGATCGATGGTACGGGTCACCGGATGCAGGCCACCGTTCTCAATACGACGCCCCGGCAGAGAGACATCGATGGTCTCCGAGGCCAGGCGCGCGTTAAGAGCGGCGCTTTCAAGATCTGACTTACGCGCGTTAAGCGCCTGCTGGACCTGCTCTTTCGCTTCGTTGATAACCGCGCCGGCTGCCGGGCGCTCTTCAGCAGGCAGCTCACGCAGGGTCGTCATCTGAAGGGTCAGGAGCCCTTTTTTACCCAGGTATTCCACGCGGACGTTGTCCAGCGCAGCAACATCTGATGCCTCGTTAATGGCTGCCTTCGCACTGGCAACCAGCTCTGCGAGATGTGACATGGTTTTCCTCATTATGTCGGTGCAGACACCGGTTATGGTTATTATTTTGCTTTCACTATTTCGAGCCGCAGACGGCGGGTCATTCGCCATTTGCCCGAATGACCCGGTCAATCCACACGTCTGGAGCTTGAAATAGAACAAGCCAGTTCAGATACAAAAAAAGCCTCCACAGTGGGAGGCTTTTTGGCGCTGTTTTCCGTTTCTTCTTTCACGCGCTAGCCTCCTGAGTTCAGGTGCTAAAGTAAAAAAAGAAGCGGAAAATAGCAGCATTCATGCTTGCATTACCTTGTCTGGTAAAAAACGTAAGATCGATATTGAAAAGCTTACGCGGATAAAAGTCAATGTATTGATAGTCTTGAAACGAAAAGAGGGAGACAAGCTCCCTCTTTCAACTGGCTTATGCCAGAGCTGCTTTCGCTTTTTCGACCAGCGCGGTGAACGCTAATTTGTCGAATACGGCGATGTCAGCCAGGATCTTACGGTCGATTTCAACAGAGGCTTTTTTCAGGCCGTTGATGAATTTGCTGTAAGAAATACCGTTCTGACGTGCTGCTGCGTTGATACGCGCAATCCACAGTTGACGGAACTGACGCTTTTTCTGACGACGGTCACGATAAGCGTACTGACCAGCTTTGATAACAGCCTGGAAGGCAACGCGGTATACGCGAGAACGCGCACCGTAGTAGCCTTTAGCTTGTTTCAAAATTTTCTTGTGACGTGCACGGGCAACTACACCACGTTTTACGCGAGCCATATGTGCTCTCCTGTATCTATTCTAATTAAAAAGTTAAAAGGGTTAACGACTTATGCGTACGGCAGGCACGCGATGACCAGGCCCAGATCGCCTTTAGAAACCATGGCTTTCGGACGCAGGTGACGTTTACGCTTGGTAGCTTTTTTGGTCAGAATGTGACGCAGGTTAGCGTGCTTGTGCTTAAAACCACCTTTACCGGTTTTTTTGAAGCGCTTAGCAGCACCGCGTACGGTCTTAATTTTTGGCATTTTAATAACTTCCACTTCGCATTGTTAATAAACGAAACATAGGCGAACAACGGCTGCGGAACCCGCAGGCTCCACAGACATTGCTACTTGAAGGCCTTACTGTTTCTTCTTAGGAGCGAGCACCATGATCATCTGGCGGCCTTCGATCTTCGTTGGGAAGGATTCGACTACTGCCAGTTCACTCAGATCGTCACGGACGCGGGTAAGCACTTCCATACCGATCTGTTGGTGGGCCATCTCACGGCCGCGAAAACGCAGCGTGATCTTGGCCTTATCGCCATCTTCCAGAAAGCGAATCAGGCTGCGGAGTTTTACCTGATAATCGCCATCGTCGGTGCCAGGACGGAACTTAATTTCCTTAACCTGGATAACTTTTTGCTTTTTCTTCTGTTCCTTAGAAGACTTGCTCTTTTCATAAAGGAACTTGCCGTAGTCCATGATACGACAAACTGGCGGTTCGGCGTTAGGGCTGATTTCAACTAAATCTACTCCAGCTTCTTCAGCTTTTTCGATCGCTTCTCTCAGACTCACAATACCCAAAGCTTCGCCTTCCAGACCAGTTAAGCGAACTTCCAGGGCGCGAATCTCGCCATTAATACGATTCGGACGTGCCGTTTGAACTCGTTTTCCGCCTTTAATACCTTATTCCTCCAGTTGTTTTAGACTGCGGCTGCGAATCTCTTGTTGCAGCTTCTCGATAACTTCATTTACGTCCAGGCTGCCCAAGTCTTTGCCACGACGGGTACGCACGGCAACTTTGCCGGCTTCTACCTCTTTGTCGCCACAGACCAACATGTAAGGGACACGACGTAAAGTGTGCTCGCGGATTTTAAAGCCTATCTTCTCATTTCTCAAGTCTGCTTTTACGCGAATGCCCGCATTTTGTAGTTTACGCGTCAATTCGTTAACGTATTCAGCCTGAGAATCAGTAATATTCATGACCACAACCTGCACCGGCGCCAGCCAGCTCGGGAAGAAGCCCGCAAACTCTTCGGTCAGGATGCCAATAAAGCGCTCCAGCGAACCAAGAATCGCGCGGTGAATCATTACCGGTACCTGTCGTTCGTTATTTTCACCCACATAAGAGGCGCTTAAACGCTGCGGCAGGGAGAAGTCCAGCTGTACAGTACCGCACTGCCATGCACGATCGAGGCAGTCATACAGGGTAAATTCAATTTTCGGACCGTAGAACGCGCCTTCACCCAGTTGATACTCAAACGGGATGTTGTTCTCTTCCAGCGCCACGGCCAGATCCGCTTCAGCACGATCCCATGTCTCATCGCTACCGATGCGTTTTTCCGGGCGAGTCGACAGCTTGACGACGATTTTCTCGAAGCCAAAGGTGCTGTACATATCGTAGACCATGCGAATACAGGCGTTCACTTCATCGCGAACCTGATCTTCAGTACAGAAGATATGGGCGTCGTCCTGAGTAAAGCCACGTACGCGCATCAGGCCATGCAGCGCGCCTGACGGCTCATTACGATGGCAGCTACCGAATTCAGCCATACGCAGCGGCAGATCGCGGTAGGATTTCAGCCCCTGGTTGAAGATCTGCACGTGGCCCGGGCAGTTCATCGGCTTGATGCAGTATTCACGGTTCTCGGAAGAGGTGGTGAACATCGCATCTTTATAGTTGTCCCAGTGGCCGGTTTTTTCCCACAGCACGCGGTCCATCATAAACGGGCCTTTAACTTCCTGATACTGGTACTCTTTCAGCTTAGAACGCACAAAAGTTTCCAGTTCGCGGAAGATAGTCCAGCCGTCGTTATGCCAGAACACCATGCCCGGCGCCTCTTCCTGCATATGATACAGGTCGAGCTGCTTACCGATTTTACGGTGATCGCGCTTAGCGGCTTCTTCCAGACGCTGCAGATAGGCATTTAAGGCTTTTTTATCTGCCCATGCGGTTCCGTAGATGCGCTGCAGCATTTTATTGTTGCTATCGCCGCGCCAGTAGGCGCCAGCGGTCTTCATCAGTTTGAAATGATGACAGAAACGCATATTCGGCACGTGCGGCCCACGGCACATGTCGACATACTCTTCATGATGATACAAACCGGGTTTGTCATCATGCGCAATGTTTTCATCAAGAATGGAGACTTTATAGCTCTCGCCGCGCTTCACGAAGGTTTCACGCGCTTCGTGCCAGCTGACTTTTTTCTTAATGACGTCGTAGTTTTTCTCGGCGAGCTCGTGCATACGTTTTTCGAGCGCGTCGATATCTTCCTGGGTCAGGGTATGGTCCAGATCGACATCATAGTAGAAACCGTTGTCGACAACCGGGCCGATCGCCATCTTGGTATTTGGCCACAGCTGTTTAATCGCGTGCCCCAAAAGGTGCGCACAGGAGTGACGAATAATCTCAAGTCCATCTTCATCTTTCGCGGTGATGATAGAGAGCGTCGCGTCGTTTTCAATTAAGTCGCAGGCGTCAACCAGCTCGCCGTTGACGCGGCCGGCGATGGTGGCTTTAGCCAGACCAGGGCCAATATCCAGAGCGACGTCCATCGGGCTCACAGCGTGATCAAAATGGCGTTGGCTGCCATCAGGAAGCGTAATTACAGGCATTTCATGTCCTTATTTGCAGTGGTGCCCCACACGAAAGAGCACATACAAAACAATATAATCATAATTATCAACACGTTCAGGCCCAGTTCCCGCTTCACTCTGCGAAAATATGTGCACGCTCGTTCACCGACGCGTACCCACCTGCAGCCGCCTGTTGATAACACCGACGGTTAGTTTACACATCATTAGTGCGTGATAAAAGTCACATGAGACTAAATGGTTATTGCTGATGGAAAAAAAAGGTCGCGGCGCAACAAACCCAGCGTAATTGCTGCGGAACCGTGCGGCAAAAGAGCGCGGCAGGACGATATGACGCATAAAGAATATTTATGCTTTCACATCAATTATGCATGTTTAACACAAAGTGCGGAAAGCAAAACCGGTACGGCATTACCCGGTTTGCTGCTTCACGAAATAATTAAAGGATGATGTTCAAGTACAATGAAATATCAGGACCATTCGCCGGCGACAAGTTTATGAACATCAAAAGCATCATTCATTGACTGCCCGGTAGACTGTGAGCCCGGCGCTATGTTGGAGCCTGCTTCGACATCGGTAGCTTTGGCAATGCCAACTTGGGTATGCTCGTTATTACCCGGCTGCGGTGCGGGAGCGGCGGCAAATGCGCCAAAAGACAGCGTGCACAGCATCACGGCCGCGAGTGCGATTTTGCTATTTCTCATGATAGTCATTCTCTTATTTGTTTCAGATAAATAGAACGGCGTCGTTATCGCCGCCTGTGTGCAACAGTATAGATCCAGATCACATTTTTGTCCGACCCAATATTTATCTTTTCGTGTCAAATTAACTGCATATTTGTCAGCAAAATAGCAATTGTGGGGAAATTATGAAGACGATTTCTTTTTATAAAAAACAAAACGAGAGACCAAAAATAATAATGTCACTTATTGCCAAATTTAAAACAATCAGGCCAGAATATCTGGCCTGAAATATTACATTTTATAACCGAGCGATAGCGTGGTACGGCGATCGGTGTGTTCCGGCGCCGATGACGGCGGCTCAGAGTTCCACGTCAGGTTATAGGCGACCTTGAGGGCAAAGTGAGCATTGATGGCAACGTTCAGCGCGCTTTCGGAGTTCAGCGTCGTATCTTCAGCGCCGAATACCGAAACACCTTGCGTAAATTTGGCGTTATCGGTCATCTGCCAGGCGTAAGTGCCGGAAGCATAGCCCAACGGCTGAGTATCAGTATCGCCGTCGGTATACTCGTCGTAGCGTACGCCAGGACCAAATTCAAAACGCAGGCTGTGTACCGGTCCGTTCATAATCTGTCGACCATAACCTGCGGTAAACACATCCCGCTGCTGATAACCATTGTAACGATCCGTCAGCCAGCTGGCCTGGCCAAATATATAGTTCTGGTCAGTCAGGTTGTAACGACTACGTCCCCCCACCGCGTACCTTTCCGAAGAGCGCTGATCGTTTGACGACGTATTGCTGGCATTCCCCCACAGCGACCATGCGGTGGTATTGCCATACCAGGTCAACGTGGAGTCGGCGGTCATTGAGGAACTTTTCGTATTGCCGGACTGCGCCAGATAACCGGCGTTAACAGTACCTTCGAAAGGTTTTTTAGCAGAAGATGGGTCATCCATGACAGTAAAAACGGAATCATCGGCCATTGCGCACGCAGACGCAAAAAGCCCTCCCGCGAGCAACGCCGCTGCGGGTACTGTCTTCAAAAGCTTCATTTAATTTTAAGTCCGTACAACCTATAAGGAGACCTGGAGGGTCCCGGGAGCTTTCGCGAGGATCGCGGATAGCCGGTCCTAAGAAAGGGAGTAAATTATAAAAAAGCACGATTAACTTAGCAATCAATTACTCTTTCATTTTTTGTATAAGACGCTTCTCAAAACAATTTTTATTTCATAAAGATAAAAAGAGGTTGCGTTGTATAAGTGGCGCGTCGCTTCCCCTTCCCTCCTTTAAGTGCCATGCTTAAAACCAGAGCAGCTAAATTCGTATTATGGAGGAAACTGGATGACCAAAATCTATACGCTCACGTTAGCCCCCTCGCTCGATAGCGCAACCCAGACCCCGCAAATTTACCCGGAAGGCAAACTGCGCTGTAGCGCTCCCGTGTTTGAACCCGGCGGCGGCGGAATTAACGTTGCGCGAGCCATCACTTTTCTTGGCGGCAGCGCCACAGCCATCTTTCCCGTCGGCGGGGCGACAGGCGAACACCTGACGGCGCTGCTGACGGATGAACATGTTCCCGTCGATACGGTAGAGACCCATGACTGGACGCGGCAGAATCTTCACGTGCATGTGAACGCCAGCGGCGAGCAATATCGTTTCGTGATGCCGGGCGCAGCGTTAACTAAGGAGGAGCTCCAGCTCCTTGAGGAAAAAGTCCTCGCCATCGCCCCGGGTTCCCTGCTGGTGATTAGCGGAAGTCTCCCGCCCGGCATCAGCGTCGATAGCCTGACGCAGCTGGTCAAAAACGCTCAGCAGCATGGATTGCGCTGTATTGTTGATAGTTCCGGTGACGCGCTCGCCGCAGCGCTTGATGTCGGCAATATCGAGCTGGTTAAGCCGAACCAGAAAGAGCTTAGCGCTCTGGTACAGCGGGATCTGAGCCAGCCGGATGATGTGCGTCTTGCGGCGCAGGAGCTCATTCGGTCGGGCAAAGTCCAGCGTGTCGTCGTCTCCCTCGGCGCCCAGGGTGCGCTCGGCGTTGATGCCCAGGGTAGCGTTCAGGTAGTACCGCCGCCGATGAAAAGCCAGAGCACCGTCGGCGCCGGTGACAGTATGGTCGGCGCAATGACCTTAAGGCTGGCGGAAAACGCCTCGCTTGAAGATATGGTTCGCTTTGGCGTTGCGGCGGGTAGTGCGGCAACCATCAATCAGGGCACCCGCCTTTGCTCGCTGGATAATACGCAAAAAATCTACACCTATCTGCGCGGTTGATAACGCTTTCGCTCCCTCTGGGAAGACAGAGGGAGTCGCCAAATCAGCATGATGGTCTATGCTAAAAATGCCATGGATAACAACGGGGTGAAAAATGAGTAGCGAAATTATTGCCTGGGTCGTCACGGTTCGTTTTCACGAAGAGACGTTAACCGAAATTAACGAACTCAGTAATCACCTCACCCGCGCCGGATTTACCCTCGTCTTAAACGATGATGAAGGGAACGTCCACGAGCTCGGCACCAACACCTTCGGCCTGCTTTCTATGCAGAATGCCGAGGAAGTCAACGCCTTAAGCGCAGGTTTAGCCGAAACCGCGCTGGGAAGACCCGTCGACGTCACCGTGGTCACATTCAGCGAGTGGTTAAAAGCTCAATAAGTGCGATTGACGCAACGGAAAACGTCCAGTTGTGCGTCAGTTCGAGTTTTACGCCGGGTTTATGCGCTAACCTTATGAAATGTTGGAAAACATGGGGAGAGACGGCATGTGGCAAGCTATCAGCAATTTGTTACGCGATTTGCATACCGAAGCAGCTGAAATCGAACTGCGAAACGAACTACCCGGTGGAGAGATACACGCTGCCTGGCATTTACGCTATGGCGGGCGAGATTACTTCGTAAAATGCGACGAACGCGAGCTGTTACCCATCTTCACGGCCGAGGCAGACCAGCTTGAACTACTGTCGCGCAGTAAAACGGTGAACGTACCGCAGGTTTTTGCCGTGGGCAGCGATCGAGATTACAGCTTTCTGGTGATGGAATACCTCCCTCCTCGCCCGCTGGATGCGCACAACGCTTTCCTGTTAGGCCAGCAAATTGCCCATTTACATCAGTGGAGCGACCAACCTCAGTTTGGTCTGGATTTTGACAACGACCTCTCCACCACCCCCCAGCCGAACGCCTGGCAGCGTCGCTGGTCAACTTTCTTTGCCGAACAGCGCATCGGCTGGCAGCTGGAACTCGCCGCCGAGAAAGGCCTACATTTTGGTGATATCGATCATCTTGTTGATATTGTTCAGCAACGGCTGAGCAGTCATCAGCCGCAGCCGTCGCTGCTTCACGGTGACTTATGGTCCGGTAACTGCGCGCTCGGGCCAAACGGGCCCTATATTTTCGACCCTGCCTGCTACTGGGGCGATCGCGAATGCGATTTGGCGATGCTCCCGCTGCATCCGGAACAGCCGCCGCAAATCTATGACGGCTATCAGTCCGTATCGCCGCTGCCGTCCGGCTTTCTCGAGCGGCAGCCCATCTACCAGCTCTATACGCTGCTGAATCGGGCGATTCTGTTTGGCGGACAGCATCTGGTGACGGCGCAGAAAGCGCTTGATGAGGTGTTCATGGATAAGGCCCCTTAAGGGGCCTTGTTTTTGAGGGTTAGCTAATTTGTACGCCTTTCAGACGGAACTGAATGGTCATGGTAATGCCGGTTCCCGGTTTACCCGGTTCATAGCGCCATTTACGTAAAGCGTTTTTCACTTCACGCTCAAACATATTGGCAGGCTGGGCGGAGAGGATCTGCACGTTGTCCACGCGCCCGTCCGGCGTGACGTCAAACTTAACCCGTACGCTTCCTTCAATGCGCAGCGCCTGGGCACGAGCCGGATAGCTCGGCTCTCCGCGACTTAGCGCCCGCGGCCCGGAAGGCGCCGTCACGGTGGGTTTAGCGGTCGCGGTTGAGGTGCTCGGCGCGGTGCGCGCCGGCGCCGTATTTGTATTTTCAAACGGCGAGGCCGGGCGCGTTTCCGCCGGTTTTACATCACGCTTCGGTTGTTCGACCTTTTTTTCCGGCTTCGGTTTAGGCTTTGGCTTCGGTTTTGGCTTTGGTTTATGGATAACAACCGGCGCCTCTTTTGGCGGTTCAGGCATCACTTCCGGTTCCGGTTCTGGCTCCGGTTCAACAACGGGCTCAACGACCGGCTGAGCCGCCTGAGGCGGTTCCAGATCTGCCGGGGCCACCATAGTGATTTCAATGGGCTGTGAGGGTGCCGGCCGTTCAATAACCTGATGTACCGAAGTATAGAGCAACCCCGCGATAACACTGCCGTGGATAACCACAGACAGTAGCGTAGGCCACGGAAAGCGGCGAGGTAAATCAAAGGTCATTGCGCTCATAGTCGTTTCTGTTGAAAAATGATGCCCCGATTTTAAATGCAAATAGCAATCATATTCAACTAGGGTTGTTGGCTTGTATCAAAATTTGCCCTGTTTTCTGACAAAAAGCCCCCGGGACGTGGCATTCTGGGGATCGTGATCATCTTTGCATTGCAGTCAACGACGGTTTCACTTAACGTGATTCGCCAATTTATTGATAAGGAGCCATGCCGTGCTTTACGTTATCTACGCTGAAGATATCGCCGACTCTCTGGAAAAACGGACATCGGTACGTCCCGCCCATCTGGCGCGTTTGCAATTATTACATGATGAAGGTCGTTTACTGACCGCCGGCCCAATGCCTGCCGTAGACAGTAATGAACCCGGCGCGGCGGGCTTCACCGGCTCAACGGTCATTGCGGAATTTGAATCGCTGGAAGCGGCGCAATCATGGGCCAATGACGATCCCTATATCGCCGCAGGGGTTTATCAGAAAGTCTCGGTGAAACCGTATAAAAAGGTTTTTTAGCCTATAAAATGCTTAAGCAATAAGAACGCGTTAAAAATTTAATCTATGGCGATCGTTCATTAGAGGACGTTTCTAAGTACGCGAGTACGGAATGGTCGCCATCCTTATGTCTCTCCACTTCCCCGGTTCTGCATTCCGTTCTCTTTAGGACGCGCCCTGATGATAGCCGTTTGCCGACAGTGCATCAGCACCGCCGACTTTCTATGGTTAATTACCTGTTGGACTTCAGCGTTCCCTTAAGACCATGCGGCTCTGAGCGAAGATACTGCGGCGGAACGCTCACCTGAGCGCCCAGCGCTGCCGCGGCATGCCATGGCCAGTGCGGATTGTAGAGCACGGCGCGGGCAATGGCGATGAGGTCGGCGTCGCCATTTTGTAGCGCCTCTTCCGCCTGCTGCGCTTCCGTCACCAGACCCACACCGATCACCGGGATATTCACCTTCTCGCGGATTTCACGCGCGAACGGCAGCTGATAGCCGGGCCCCACCTGAATCGCCTGATGAGGCGACAGCCCGCCGCTGGAAACATGAATATAGTCGCAGCCAAGCGCCTCAAGCTGCTGGCTGAAGATAATCGATTGTGCGTTATCCCAGCCGCCATCCACCCAGTCTGTTGCTGAAAGTCGGACGCCCACCGCGATGTCCTGACTGACGGCCTCACGGATGGCCCGGAATATCTCGAGCGGAAAACGCAAACGGTTCTCCAGCGAGCCGCCGTATTCGTCGGTACGCTGGTTACTGAGCGGTGAAAGGAACTGGTGCAACAGGTAACCATGCGCGGCATGCAGTTCAATCAATTCAATACCCATCCGCTCAGCGCGTCTGGCGCTGTCTACGAATGACTGCTTGATGCGTTTCATGTGGTCCTGAGTAAGCTCAACCGGAGGACGTTCACCTTCACCATAGGCCAGCGCTGATGGCGCAACCGTGTCCCATCCGCCAGAATCATGCGCCAGCTGGTGTCCCCCCAGCCAGGGGGCTGCGGAAGAGGCTTTTCGTCCGGCATGGCCCAGCTGGATACCGATGGGGATTGAAGCGTACTGGCGGATATCGTTCAGCACGGTGCGTAATGCGGCTTCCGTTTCGTCATTCCATAAGCCCAGATCAGCCGGGGTAATGCGTCCGGCGGGCTCTACAGCGCTGGCTTCGATAATCAGTAAGCCCGCACCGGAAAAAGCCAGTTGACCAAGATGGATACGATGCCATGCCGTCGCCTTGCCATTGTCGGCGGAGTACTGGCACATTGGCGCAATGACAATACGGTTCTCAAGTTCCAGCTTACCGATTCGCACCGGACTAAAAAGTTGACTCATAGATACCTCTCAATAATAGAAGCCTTACGGACATTATAAGTAGCACGTGCTGATGCATGGCACTTCCCGTTTTTTGCGTTTATACGCGTTGGGCCAGTCTTATGAGGTATGGCGCGATGCGACTTCCTGCCCGCCGCTGCTGATGCAAACAATAACGCAGGAGCCTGTGAGAAACCGGGTTTCGCCGGCAGAAGAAAGAGAGATGACAGTCTAAGAATATATGCTAAGAACGAAACGCTGATAAAACAGAGGCACCGCGAGCGGTGCCTTTTGTTTCGACTCTCAACATTCAGAGAAGGTGAACAGCAGAGAGTGACGTTGCCGTTTAACCAGCTCCTTTCTGATGGAGAGGATGCGCATATTACGACGCGACTGGCCTTCCAGCCAGCGTGCTTTACGGCGACTCACCTGCCGAAGCATGCGCCAGCGCCCTACTTCCGTTCTACTACGCTTCATTGCAACTACTCTACAAGTAAAAACAGCCTGCATTATAGACCGATGAATCTGGCTAACCAACGCTTTCGCTGCGTTTTTATTTGCCAGATGGATGATGATGCGTAAACTCATGTCATCAAGTCATTCAAAAGGATTTTTCATCTATGACAACCTTTTACACGGTGGTGAACTGGCTGGTTATACTCGGTTACTGGCTACTTATCGCCGGTGTAACATTACGGATATTAATGAAAAGGCGCGCGGTCCCGTCAGCGATGGCATGGCTGCTTGTCATTTATATTCTTCCCCTGGTGGGCATTATCGCCTATCTCTCTTTTGGCGAACTGCATCTGGGTAAACGCCGCGCCGAACGCGCGCGGGCCATGTGGCCCTCAACGGCCAAGTGGTTAAAGGACCTCAAAGCCTGCAAGCATATCTTTGCCGAGGAGAATAGTCCGGTCGCGGAATCCTTGTTCAAGCTCTGCGAACGTCGGCAGGGCATTGGCGGCGTCAAAGGCAATCAGCTCCAGTTGCTCACCGAATCCGATGACGTCATGCAGGCGCTCATCCGCGATATCCAGCTCGCTCGTCACAATATTGAGATGGTGTTCTATATCTGGCAGCCCGGCGGCATGGCCGATCAGGTCGCCGAATCATTGATGGCGGCGGCAAGGCGCGGCGTACACTGCCGGCTGATGCTCGACTCCGCCGGGAGCGTGGCGTTTTTCCGTAGTCCCTGGGCCGCCATGATGCGTAATGCCGGCATTGAAGTCGTCGAAGCCCTGAAGGTCAACCTGATGCGCGTTTTTCTGCGCCGTATGGACCTGCGTCAGCATCGTAAAATGGTCATGATCGATAACTATATTGCCTATACCGGCAGTATGAATCTGGTCGACCCGCGTTTCTTTAAGCAGGACTCCGGCGTTGGCCAGTGGATCGATCTGATGGCGCGAATGGAAGGTCCGGTAGCGACAGCGATGGGCATTGTCTACTCCTGCGACTGGGAGATTGAAACCGGCAAACGTATTTTGCCTCCGCCGCCGGACGCGAACATTATGCCGTTCGAAGAGGCCAGCGGGCACACGATTCACACTATCGCCTCGGGCCCGGGCTTTCCGGAAGATTTGATCCATCAGGCTCTGCTCACGGCCGCCTACGCGGCCAAAGAGCATTTGATCATGACGACCCCCTACTTTGTGCCCAGCGACGACCTTTTGCATGCCATCTGTACCGCCGCCCAGCGCGGCGTCGATGTCAGCATCATCCTGCCGCGCAAGAACGATTCTCTGCTGGTGGGCTGGGCCAGTCGCGCCTTCTTTACCGAGCTGCTGGCTGCCGGGGTAAAGATTTACCAGTTTGAAGGCGGTCTGCTGCATACTAAGAGCGTGCTGGTTGACGGCGAACTTAGCCTTGTGGGCACCGTTAACCTCGATATGCGCAGCCTGTGGCTCAACTTCGAGATTACGCTGGTGATTGACGATGCCGGATTTGGCAGCGATCTGGCCGCGGTGCAGGACGATTACATATCCCGCTCGCGCCTGCTGGACGCCAGGCTGTGGTTAAAACGTCCGCTGTGGCAGCGGATCGCCGAGCGACTGTTTTACTTCTTCAGTCCGTTGCTGTAAAACGTGCCAATCAGATGTTTAATGGGTAGCAATCATGGATATGGATTTAAACAATCGCCTGACCGAAGACGAAACGCTTGAACAGGCTTACGACATTTTCCTCGAACTGGCCGTCGACAACCTCGATCCGGCGGATGTCATTCTGTTCAACCTGCAGTTTGAAGAACGCGGCGGCGCCGAGCTCTTCGATCCGGCGCCTGACTGGGAAGAGCACGTCGATTTTGACCTCAACCCTGACTTCTTTGCTGAAGTGGTCATTGGTCTGGCCGATGAAGATGGCGGCGAAATTAACGATATTTTTGCGCGCGTGCTGCTGTGTCGTGAAAAAGACCACAAGCTCTGTCATATCCTGTGGCGCGAATAAGCTCTTTCTTAAGCAAATAGCTTATATAAAAGAAGAAGCCTGCCTGAGTTAACCAGGGCAGGCTTTTTTAGTTATTCAGGCAGTTCGCTGCCGCAAGCGTTGCAGTAGCGAGCGTCTTTTTCATGAACGTTATGCTGACAATGCGGACACTGGCGCTGAGTCCGGCGATTCTGAAATGCGGTGGTCATATGGCTGGTAATTAAGCCGGTGGGGATCGCAATAATCGAGTAGCCAATCAAGATAAGAATGGAGGCCAAAATTCGCCCCAGCGGCGTATGCGGCGTAATATCGCCATACCCTACCGTGGTTATCGTCACTATCGCCCAGTAAACCGACGCGTTCAGCGTAGTGAAACCGTATCGCGGCCCCTCAACCAGATACATCAGGGAGCCAAAGATCACCATGACGATGGCAATAAAAGAATAGAACAGGATCAGCTGGTGGCGAGCGCTGACGATAGCGGCCCAGAAAATATTCAACGACGGCATAAAGCGCAGCAGCTTAAGGATACGCAACGCGCGAATAGCGCGCATGGCCCGCCAGGCAAACACGTATTCAATACTGATCTCGGGCCACAGCCACATAACGTAAAGCGGTAAAATGGTGGCCAGGTCAATAATGCCCCAGAAGCTGAAAATATACTTTAGCGGATTCGGCCAGCTGATAATGCGCAGAAAATACTCAAAGGTAAAAACCGCCGTCACGACAAGTTCGAGCCAGACGAAAATATGCCATTCGTCTAAGGTCAGATGATATTGCGTTCCGAGCCCGGACTCGATAAATATCACCAGCACGCTAAGCAGGGCAAATACGCCGCAAAGTCCCTCGAAATGCCGACCGGATCGTCGGTTTTGATCGAAGAGTAAATGATACAGCCGCAGACGAGCGGCATGAATATGAAAAGCCACGTTAACCTCGCTAAAAAAAGGGCTGACTAACGTCAGCCCCTGAGATTATAACGGGTCCACCTTCAGGCAGGAAACCGCATGGCGGAAACTGCCCTCCAGCACCGGTCGCGTCTTAGCGCACTCCGGCCCGGCAATCGGGCATCTGGTGCGGAATACGCATCCCGACGGCGGGTTAATCGGCGATGGCAATTCCCCCTCCAGAAGCTGGATCGTTTTATTCTTTTCCTTATCAGGGTCCGGAACCGGCACCGCCGACATCAGCGCTTTGGTATAGGGATGCAGCGGATTATGATACACCTCATCATAGGTGCCGAGCTCCACGGCATGGCCAAGATACATCACCAGCACGCGATCGGAGATATGCTTCACGACCGCCAGATCGTGGGCGATAAAAATCAGCGACAGTCCCATTTCCCGCTGCAGCTGCTGCAGCAGATTCACTACCTGCGCCTGAATCGACACGTCCAGCGCTGACACCGGCTCATCGCAGATAATGAGCTTCGGTTCAAGAATTAGCGCACGGGCAATACCGATACGCTGGCACTGACCGCCGGAGAATTCATGCGGATAGCGGTTAATCAGGTTCGGCAGCAGCCCCACTTTCATCATCATCGCCTTAACGCGATCGCGAACTTCCTGACGCGGCATTTTGGGATGATAGGTGCGCAGCGGCTCGGCGATGATTTCCCCGATAGTCATGCGCGGGTTTAGCGACGCCAGCGGATCCTGAAAGATCATCTGAATATCGCTGCGTACGTCGCGCCACTCGTCGGCCTTCATCCCCAGCAAATCTCTGCCTAACCAGGCGACTTTACCGTCGGTGGCCTTCACCAGACCGATGATGGCGCGCGCGAAGGTCGATTTTCCGCATCCGGACTCCCCGACCACGCCCAGCGTTTCCCCTTCATACAGACGCAGCGTTACGCCATCTACCGCTTTCAGCGTTTTCGACGGCTGCCAGAACCACTGTTTGCCGTCTTTAATATCAAAGTGTACTTTCAGATCGGCGATTTCGAGCAGGACTTTTCTTTGTTCCGTTACGGCGTTCATAGCAAATCCCCCACCGGTTGAAAGCAGGCGCGCAGGCGGCCCGGCGCAAACTCCTCCAGAGGCGGAGCGCTGTTGCAAATCTCCATCGCGTGCGGGCAACGCGGCTGGAATGGACAGCCTTTCGGCAGACGCAGCAGATTCGGCGGGTTGCCCGGAATCGTTAACAGGGCGTCGCCTTCTGCGTCCAGGCGCGGGACCGCATTGAGCAGGCCAATAGAATAAGGATGAGAGGGATGGTAGAAGACGTCGCGCGCCTGACCATATTCCATCGTGCGTCCGGCGTACATCACCAGCACCTTATCGCAGATCCCGGCGACGACGCCGAGATCGTGGGTAATCATAATGATCGCCGTATTGAACTCGCGCTTGAGCTCATTAAGCAATGTCATTATTTGCGCCTGCACGGTTACGTCCAGCGCCGTTGTCGGCTCATCGGCAATCAGCAGCTTAGGCCGGCACAGCAGCGCCATCGCAATCATGACGCGCTGGCGCATCCCGCCGGAAAACTCGTGCGGATACATTTTCATCCGTTTGCGCG
This sequence comes from Klebsiella sp. CB_Kp196, assembly GCF_040061575.1. Lineage (NCBI taxonomy): Bacteria > Pseudomonadati > Pseudomonadota > Gammaproteobacteria > Enterobacterales > Enterobacteriaceae > Klebsiella > Klebsiella sp. CB_Kp196. The sequence goes on along the minus strand of NZ_JBEAFH010000002.1, from coordinate 106,314 downwards.
CCTCGGGCATTTTGACCGCATCCAGCATTTTCACCGACTCTTCAAAGGCTTCGGCTTTGCTCAGCGCTTTATGCAGCATCAGGACTTCCATCAGCTGTTCGCCTACCCGCATATACGGATTAAGCGACGTCATCGGGTCCTGAAAAATCATTGAGATCTGCTCGGCGCGCAGCTTATTCAGCTCGCGCTCCGGGAGGTTAAGGATCTGCTTCCCGTTAAAGGTCGCTGACCCCCCGATACGGCCGTTGGCGGCCAGCAGGCCCATCAGCGCAAAAGCGGTTTGCGACTTACCGGAACCGGACTCGCCTACGATGCCTAAGGTTTCCCCCGCCCGTAGATTAAAATTGAGATCGTTGACCGCAGTCACATCACCATCGGGAGTCGCAAAGGTGACGCGGAGATCTTTCACATCCAGAAGCAATCCGGATTGTTGTACTGCCTGCGGCGCTTTCGCCGTTTCCATCGTACTCATGTCGGCGCTCCTTAGCGGTCTTTCGGGTCGAGGGCATCACGCAGGCCATCGCCGATAAAGTTAAAACAAAACAGCGTTACCACCAGAAAACCGGCAGGAAACAGCAGCAGCCACGGCGATACTTCCATTGAGTTCGCGCCATCGCTGAGCAGCGCGCCCCAGCTACTTAACGGCTCCTGGGTACCCAGGCCGAGGAAGCTTAAGAAGGATTCAAACAGAATCATGCTCGGGACCAGCAGGGAGGCGTACACCACGACCACGCCAAGCACGTTAGGCACGATATGGCGGATAACGATATTGCCGGTTGAAACGCCGCCGACCTGCGCGGCTTCAATAAACTCTTTTCGCTTCAGGCTTAGGGTCTGACCGCGAACGATACGCGCCATATCCAGCCAGGAGACCATCCCAATGGCAACGAAAATCAGCAGGATATTCTGGCCAAAGAAGGTCACCAGCAGGATGACGAAGAACATAAACGGAAAGGAGTTGAGGATTTCCAGCAGGCGCATCATCACTGAATCCACCTTGCCGCCCAGATAGCCGGAAAGCGACCCGTAAAGCGTCCCCAGAATCACCGCCACCAGCGCTGCAGCCACGCCGACCATCAGCGAGATACGTCCGCCGATCGCCACCCGCACCAGCAGGTCGCGACCCGAAGAGTCGGTCCCAAAGTAGTGTCCGGACTCCATATCCGGGGCGCTGGACATCATGCCCCAGTCGGTATCGTAATAGGAAAACTGCGATACCATCGGCGCGATGGTGACAAAGAGCGCAATGATCACCAGCACAATCAGGCTGGCAACCGCAGCACGGTTATGCATAAAGCGGCGGCGGGCGTCCTGCCAGAGGCTGCGCCCCTCGACTTCCAGCTTTTCACTGAAGTTTTCCAGCGCCTCGTTGTTTTTCTTACTTAACATCATGGCGAACCCCAGCGTTAGTAACGGATCTTCGGATCGATAACGGCATACAGCACGTCAACGATCGCATTAAACAGAATGGTCAATGCGCCAACCAGAATGGTCAGACTGAGTACCAGCGAGTAGTCGCGGTTCAGCGCGCCGTTGACGAACAGTTGACCAATTCCCGGCAGGCCATAAATGGTTTCAATGACCATCGAGCCGGTAATAATGCCGACAAACGCGGGTCCCATATAGGAGAGCACCGGCAGCAGCGCGGGCTTTAACGCGTGACGCAGAATAATGCGGCGCATCGGTAAGCCTTTTGCCCGGGCGGTGCGAATGAAGTTAGAGTGCAGCACTTCGATCATCGAGCCGCGGGTAATACGCGCGATACTGGCGATATAGGCCAGGGATAGAGCCACCATGGGCAAAATCATATATTGCAGCGCCCCACCGTTCCATCCGCCGCCCGGCAGCCAGTGCAGCGTAATGGCAAATATCATGACCAGTAAGGGCGCGACCACGAAACTCGGTATCACAACCCCGGTCATTGCCACCCCCATTACGGCAAAGTCCCATTTCGTATTTTGCTTCAATGCCGCAATCACCCCGGCACTCACGCCAAGCACCACCGCGAGAAAAAATGCGGCGAAGCCTAATTTGGCGGACACCGGGAAGCTGGACGCCACCAGATCGTTGACCGAGTAATCTTTATATTTAAAGGAAGGACCGAAATCACCGTGCGCCAGCTGCTTCAGATAATTGAAGTACTGGGTCATGATGGGGTCATTTAAATGGTATTTTGCTTCAATATTCGCCATGACTTCTGGCGGCAGCGTGCGTTCACCGGTAAAGGGGCTTCCGGGCGCAAGACGCATCATGAAGAAAGAGATAGTAATAAGAATAAATAGCGTCGGAATCGCTTCCAGACAGCGACGTAAGATAAATTTTAACATTGCCCGTACCTTCTGGCGTGTGCCTTCAATAGTGCGATGAAATAAGACACCGTGAGGCAAGCGGTAACGCCTGCCCCACGTATTGCCATTAGTGCTTCACAATGTACATATTTCTTGTATACGTATTATCCAGCGGATCTTTGCCGGTATAGCCACCGACCCACGGTTTAACCAAACGGGCGTTGACATAATAGAAGACCGGTACGATGACGGAGTCTTTATCCAGCTGCTGCTCAGATTGCGCGTAAAGGTCCGCGCGTTTCGCGTCATCGCTGGTTTTCAGCGTTTCAGCGATAATCTTGTCGAAAGCCGGGCTCTTATAATGCGAGGTATTGTTTGAGCTGTCGCTCAGCATCGTATTAAGGAAGGAGGTCGGTTCGTTGTAGTCCGCACACCAGCCGGCGCGCGCAACATCAAAGGTGCCCTGATGGCGATTATCGAGGAAGGTTTTCCATTCCTGATTTTCCAGCTTCACGTTTACGCCGAGGTTTTTCTTCCAGATAGACGCCACCGCGATAGCCAGTTTTTTGTGCAGATCGGACGTGTTATAGAGCAGATTGAAAGTCAGCGGCTTATCAGCGCTATAGCCAGCTTCGGCCAGCAATTTTTTCGCTTCTTCATTACGTTTTTCCTGCGACCACTTGAACCATTCAGGCTCAATCAGCTTCATGCCATCGGTGTACGGCGGCGTATAGCTGTAGGCTGGCAGGTCGCCCTGATTCTTCACTTTATTGACAATAATGTCACGATCCAGCGCCATCTTCAGCGCAGTACGCACGCGAACGTCGGTAAACGGCGCTTTCTGGTTATTGATTTCGTAATAATAAGTGCACAGATACGGATCGACGTGAACTTCTTTCGGGATCTCTTTTTTCAGTTTCTGGAACAGTTCGATCGGCATGTTGTTATAGGTCATATCGATTTCGCCGCTGCGGTAGCGGTTGACGTCGGTGACTTCAGAAGAAATCGGCAGGAAGGTGACCTGATTAATCACGGTTTTGGCGTTATCCCAGTAGTTGGTATTACGCTCCAGAACAATGCGTTCGTTAACAACCCAATCTTTTAATTTATACGCACCATTGCTGACGATATTGGCCGGCTGGGTCCATTTGTCACCAAATTTCTCAATAGCGGATTTAGGTACGGGTGAAACGGATGGGTGAACGAGCAGTTTGTAGAAATACGGCACCGGCTCGCTGAGGGTCACTTCAAAGGTATGATCGTCCAGCGCTTTTACGCCCAGATCGGTCGCGGGTTTTTTCCCGGCGATAATGTCATCAACGTTGGCTAAATGGCCATACTGCAGATAGCTTGCATAAGGAGACGCGGTTTTCGGATCCGCCAGACGCTGCCAGCTATAAACGAAATCTTGTGCCGTGACCGGCGTGCCGTCGGACCACTTTGCATCTTTACGCAGATGGAAGGTCCAGACTTTAAAATCTTTGTTGTCCCATTTTTCCGCAACGCCCGCGACCGGATGGCCGTCCAGGTCGCTCACCAGCAGCCCTTCAAACAAATCGCGGTTAATATTGGACTCCGGCACGCCTTCAATTTTGTGCGGATCGAGAGACTGCACTTCGGAGCCATTGTTACGTACCAGCGTTTGTTTGTCCGCCAGCTGTACCCCTGCCGGTACATCTGCCGCAACGGCGGCGTTGATGGTCATTAACGCAGAGAGGACTCCTGCGGCAACCAGGCTTTTTTTCGTGATGATGGTCATGTGTTTATTACTCCAATCATTATAATTACTGGCTATTTAACCAGCCTGTTTTCTCTTTTCTGGATTCTGAACAGTGCAGGAGTTTATGCTGCTGTCAGAGAGTACTGCTTGCTATCACCGACTTATTTATTACGACCGCTCAAACGGCAGTCTTGACGTCGATTCTTGCCCCCCTGTCCAGGGGCGATGTAGTCCCGATGGGCTATATAATAAAAATTCTCATTTGCGTACATATTCCGCTAAAGATCACGCCGGAAAGTACCAAAACGCTTTATTGTCCGCCAATGCAATTTGCAAATATGTTACCGGATTCTCTTTTGTGGCCTTCTGGCGGCGAAGATTTATCACCCCTCGCGCATGCCAAAAATGATTAATATTCTATTTATCAATCAATTAGTATAAATGTCTCGCACTATGTGCCCTGCATCGCCGAATAGATGCTTTTTTGTACGAAAAATTAACAATCGCTTATTATTTAGCACATTCATCTGCTTCATGAGTGAAATTACTAATATCATTTCGATTATCAGACGGCAAGCACCAGAGAATGGTGTGAGGAAAATAACAGTGATTAATGTGGGTAAAAGGCCGCACTCGTGGCAAATGAAATGGATAACTTATTGATAATAAATAACAATATCAAAACATTAGAAAATAGTATTGCAGGTCGATAAATCACTTTTATTGATATGTTTTGCTGATAATGCGCAAACGCGGAACACGTTGTTCCGCGCGGCAACACAGGTTAATTCACAAGGCCAGGAAAGAGCGCCTTTATTCCGGTAACGATGAACTCGATGCCGAGAGCCATCAGCAACAGCCCCATAATACGGGTAATCACGTTAATGCCGGTTTGCCCAAGCAGGCGAACCAGCCAGGGGGCCATACGGAAAATGCCCCAGCAGCACAGCGCGAAAAGCGCAATCGCAACTGAAAATCCCACAAAATGGGCGATGCTATGGTAACGCGTGCCCCAGACAATGGTTGAACTGATGGCCCCGGGTCCCGCCATCAGGGGCAGCGCCAGCGGCACGACGCCGATACTTTCACGAATGGCCGTTTCTGATTTTTCTTGCTTGTTCTGTTTATCCTCGCCGAGCTTGCCGCTGATCATCGACATGGCGATGGTGACCACCAGAATCCCACCCGCAATACGGAAGGAGTCAATGGAAATACCGAAGATCTGGAGGATCGCATCGCCTAAAAACAGCGACGTGAGCAAGATGATGGCGACCGACAGGTTGGCTGTCAGATTGGTTTTATTACGCACCGCCGCCGTCTGGTAGCTGGTCATACTGATAAAAACCGGGATAATGCCAACCGGGTTTACCAGCGCAAATAGCCCAATGAAAAATTTAAAGTAGGCTGAAAAATCAAACAATGATTGAATCACAGGGTGCTCCGCAGCATCATTAAAAATGGCTGTTGACAGTTACCAGCATAAAATATCCGCGAGAAGATACGCTGTTTGAAAGCATAATTCATCCCTGTTGACGCATAAGTGCATAATTTAAGCTCGGATGTTAGTTATTTGTTTCTGCAATGCTATTTAAGTCTTTAATTAGCATACCGTATCATTACACTTGATCAAACAGGTCAAAAAATGAACTGCTGAAAGGTATCAGCTTGGCTGATTATTGATTTAGATCACATAAATTGTACTCAGAAGTGAGTAACCTTGTTTACACCCAGAAGAGGAGGCAAAGCAGCGGTACCTGAAAGAAAAAACAAAAGCTTTTTTAGTCAATCGGTGAAGTCAGAAGCACAAAATTCTTTACGTTAACATTTAAATGCAAGCCGTTAACACACTGTCTATACTGTCGAATCGAGCTACTGATTCACTAAAAAAGTTTAACATTATCAGGAGAGCATTATGGCTGTTACTAATGTCGCTGAACTTAACGCACTCGTCGAGCGCGTAAAAAAAGCCCAGCGTGAATATGCCAGTTTCACTCAAGAACAAGTAGACAAAATCTTCCGCGCCGCCGCTCTGGCCGCTGCAGATGCTCGAATCCCTCTCGCCAAGATGGCCGTTGCCGAATCCGGCATGGGCATCGTCGAAGATAAAGTGATCAAAAACCACTTTGCTTCCGAATACATTTATAACGCCTATAAAGATGAAAAGACCTGCGGTGTCCTGTCTGAAGATGACACCTTCGGTACCATCACCATCGCTGAGCCGATTGGTATTATCTGCGGTATCGTCCCGACCACTAACCCAACTTCAACCGCTATCTTTAAATCTCTGATTAGCCTGAAGACCCGTAACGCCATCATCTTCTCTCCGCATCCGCGTGCTAAAGATGCGACCAACAAAGCGGCTGATATCGTACTGCAGGCAGCTATCGCAGCCGGTGCGCCGAAAGATCTGATTGGTTGGATTGACCAGCCTTCCGTTGAACTGTCAAATGCGCTGATGCACCATCCGGATATCAACCTGATCCTTGCGACCGGCGGTCCGGGCATGGTTAAAGCGGCGTACAGCTCCGGTAAACCTGCCATCGGCGTAGGCGCAGGTAACACGCCTGTTGTTATCGATGAAACGGCTGATATCAAGCGTGCCGTTGCTTCCGTCCTGATGTCTAAAACCTTCGATAACGGCGTTATCTGTGCTTCTGAGCAATCCGTTGTGGTTGTGGATTCCGTATACGATGCCGTTCGCGAACGTTTCTCCAGCCACGGCGGCTATCTGCTGCAGGGCCAGGAGCTGAAGGCTGTTCAGAATATCATCCTGAAAAACGGCGCCCTGAACGCCGCGATCGTAGGTCAACCGGCGTATAAAATCGCTGAACTGGCTGGCTTCACCGTCCCTGTTTCCACCAAAATTCTGATTGGTGAAGTCACCGACGTTGATGAAAGCGAACCATTTGCCCACGAAAAACTGTCTCCGACGCTGGCAATGTACCGTGCGAAGAACTTCGAAGACGCGGTTGATAAAGCTGAAAAACTGGTGGCAATGGGCGGTATCGGTCATACCTCTTGCCTGTATACCGACCAGGACAACCAGCCAGAACGCGTTGCTTACTTCGGTCAGCTGATGAAAACCGCACGTATCCTGATCAACACCCCTGCTTCTCAGGGTGGTATCGGTGACCTGTATAACTTCAAACTCGCACCTTCCCTGACTCTGGGTTGTGGTTCATGGGGTGGTAACTCCATCTCTGAAAACGTTGGTCCTAAGCACCTGATCAACAAGAAAACCGTTGCTAAGCGAGCTGAAAACATGTTGTGGCACAAACTTCCGAAATCTATCTACTTCCGTCGTGGCTCACTGCCAATCGCGCTGGATGAAGTGATTACTGATGGTCACAAACGCGCGCTGATCGTGACCGACCGCTTCCTGTTCAACAACGGCTATGCTGACCAGATCACCTCTGTGCTGAAAGCGGCTGGCGTTGAAACTGAAGTTTTCTTTGAAGTAGAAGCTGACCCGACGCTGACCATCGTCCGTAAAGGCGCTGAGCTGGCGAACTCCTTCAAACCAGACGTGATTATCGCGCTGGGCGGCGGTTCCCCGATGGATGCGGCGAAAATCATGTGGGTTATGTACGAGCACCCGGAAACCCACTTCGAAGAACTGGCGCTGCGCTTTATGGATATCCGTAAACGTATCTACAAGTTCCCGAAAATGGGCGTGAAAGCCAAAATGGTCGCCATCACCACGACTTCCGGTACCGGTTCTGAAGTTACGCCGTTCGCCGTTGTTACCGATGACGCAACCGGTCAGAAATACCCGCTGGCAGACTATGCCCTGACTCCGGATATGGCGATTGTTGATGCCAACCTGGTCATGGAAATGCCGAAGTCACTGTGTGCTTTCGGTGGTCTGGATGCGGTGACTCATGCCCTGGAAGCTTACGTTTCCGTACTGGCTTCCGAGTTCTCTGACGGCCAGGCGCTGCAGGCTCTGAAACTGCTGAAAGAAAACCTGCCAGCGTCCTACCACGAAGGTTCTAAGAACCCGGTAGCGCGTGAGCGTGTGCACAGTGCTGCGACCATCGCCGGTATCGCGTTTGCGAACGCCTTCCTCGGGGTATGTCACTCAATGGCGCACAAGCTGGGCTCTCAGTTCCACATTCCTCACGGTCTGGCGAACGCCCTGCTGATCAGCAACGTTATTCGCTATAACGCGAACGACAACCCGACTAAACAGACAGCATTCAGCCAGTACGACCGCCCGCAGGCACGTCGTCGCTACGCTGAAATCGCGGACCATCTGGGTCTGACTGCACCGGGTGACCGCACCGCAGCGAAAATCGAAAAACTGCTTGGCTGGTTGGACGAAATCAAAGCTGAGCTGGGTATTCCTAAGTCTATCCGCGAAGCTGGCGTGCAGGAAGCCGACTTCCTGGCCCACGTTGACAAGCTGTCTGAAGACGCATTTGACGACCAGTGCACCGGCGCTAACCCGCGCTACCCGCTGATCGCCGAGCTGAAGCAGATTCTGCTGGATACCTTCTACGGACGTAATTACGTTGAAGGCGGCGTGGAAGAGAAAAAAGAAGCCGCGCCGGCTAAAGCTGAGAAGAAAGCGAAAAAATCCGCTTAATTCCACAGCCGTAAAGTCAGTAACGCTGAGCCCCATCTTTTGATGGGGCTTTTTTGTCTCTGTCGTTCAGCAGCCGGCAAAACGCCTCAGACAGCCGAAACGTATAATCATGTGCCAAAGGCTTAGTAAATGAAAAAAGGCGCTGTAAAAGCGCCTGAGACGATTTAAAGGGTGGGTATTAGCAGCTGCGCTGTTTGTTCTGCACCGCGGTCAGAGAGCCTTCGCTCAGCGCCTCTTTATAATGTTTACGGCATACGGATACATAGCGCTCATTGCCGCCAATCACCACCTGTTCCCCCTCATTGTACGGCCTACCTTCCTGATCGAGGCGCAAAACCATACTCGCCTTACGGCCGCAGAAACAGATAGTTTTTAATTCAACCAGCTTATCGGACCACGCGAGCAAATATTGACTGCCCGTAAAAAGTTCGCCGCGAAAATCTGTCCGCAATCCATAGCACAATACGGGAATATCGAGCTGGTCCACCACCTCGGACAGCTCGCGCACCTGCTCCCGGGTTAAGAACTGGCTCTCATCAACTAATACGCAGTGGATGGGTTGACGCTTATGTTCGTCTGCAATGTCGGTAAATAACGCAGTTTGGGTATTATACAACCGCGCCGGCGATGAGAGACCGATCCTCGAACTCACTTTCCCTGAACCAAAGCGGTCATCAATCTCTGCCGTATAAACCACCGTGCGCATCCCTCGCTCCTGGTAATTGTATGATGACTGCAACAGAGCGGTGGACTTGCCTGCGTTCATTGCTGAATAGTAGAAATAAAGTTGTGCCATCGGCCGCGTAACCCCAATCAATGTGTTTTTTAGCAGTAAAATTGTATCATATATTCACACGCTATCAGCCCTCGCCGTGTGGGTATTGCCGGGAACGTTCACTCGGCGGAGACCTGAAAGATTAAGCCTGTTAATTGAATGGTAATGCCTGCTATTCGTACGACCCAGGCGGCCACGCAGACGTCACTATTGCCCTTTTGTGCTTATCAGCCATTTTCGGATAGCTATAACCGCGCTGGACAAGTGTTTTATATTAAACATCATCGTCGCTGCTGCGCTAATACCCACAATGATATTTATCCATGCAAAGTATAATTTTTCCCACTGCGCATCGGAAAAAGCATACTATCTCAGGGTTTTAGCTTATCCTCTCCATCATCCTATAAGCGAAAAAGATGTGAACCCGCACATAAAATTTAAGTTAAATGAATTAATTCCCGAGACAAATAACAAGTTATTTTGACTTCCTTACATTCTCCCCTATTGCACATCTGAATTTATCGCTCTATTATTAGTCCAACAAACCACCCCACAATATAAGTTTGAGATTACTACAATGAGCGAAGCACTTAAAATTTTGAACAACATCCGTACTCTTCGTGCGCAGGCAAGAGAATGCACCCTTGAAACGCTCGAAGAAATGCTGGAAAAATTAGAAGTTGTCGTTAACGAACGTCGTGAAGAAGAAAGCGCTGCGGCTGCGGAAATTGAAGAACGCACTCGTAAACTGCAGCAATACCGTGAAATGCTGATCGCTGACGGTATTGATCCTAATGAACTGCTGAGCACCATGGCGGCAGTTAAAGCGGGAACTAAAACCAAGCGCGCTGCACGTCCGGCTAAATACAGCTACGTTGACGAAAATGGCGAAACTAAAACCTGGACTGGTCAGGGTCGTACTCCGGCAGTGATCAAGAAAGCGATGGATGAGCAAGGTAAATCCCTGGACGATTTCCTGCTGTAATAAGCCATCCTGTTCGTTTAAAAATCCCGCTGCGGCGGGATTTTTTTTATCCGTTATTCGGGACCGGTTCCGGGCGGGCATAAAAAAACCGGGAAACGAATCTCGCTCCCGGTTTCGCATTCTGCCGCGAACGATTACTTCGCTACGGCTTTATCCAGCCAGGCTTTAAATTCAGCGCCCAGGGACTTGTGGCGTACGCCATATTCAACAAAAGCCTGCATATAACCCAGCTTATTACCGCAGTCGTGGCTCTTGCCTTTCATATGATAGGCTTCTACCGTTTCTTTTTCGATCAGCATATCGATGGCGTCGGTCAGCTGAATCTCATCACCGGCTCCCGGAGGGGTTTTCGCCAGCAGTGGCCAAATATCCGCGCTCAGCACGTAACGACCGACAACCGCCAGATTAGAAGGCGCTACGTCCGCTTTCGGTTTCTCGACGACACCAACCATCGGTACGCTCTCACCCGGCTGCAGGGCCAGGCCCTTGCAATCGACAACGCCGTATGCGGTAACGTCAGCAACCGGTTCAACCATGATCTGGCTTGCGCCGGTCTCATCGAAACGAGCGATCATTTCGGCCAGGTTGTCGCGAGACAGATCGGATTCATATTCATCAAGGATAACGTCCGGTAAAATAACCGCGACCGGCTCATCACCCACTACCGGGTGCGCGCAAAGCACAGCGTGGCCCAGACCTTTAGCCAGCCCCTGACGGACTTGCATAATAGTCACGTGCGGCGGACAAATAGATTGGACTTCTTCCAGCAGCTGGCGTTTTACGCGTTTTTCCAGCATCGCTTCCAGTTCAAAACTGGTATCGAAATGGTTTTCAATCGAGTTTTTCGAAGAGTGCGTAACCAGAACAATTTCGGTAATCCCGGCGGCAATACATTCGTTAACAACATATTGAATTAATGGCTTATCTACCAGCGGCAGCATTTCTTTCGGAATAGCCTTAGTAGCGGGCAGCATCCTGGTGCCTAATCCCGCAACCGGGATGACAGCTTTTCTTACTTTTGAATTAAGCGCAGCCATTGAAATCTCCTGGACTGTTCGTTTTTTAAACTTCTCGTTAATAATATGGTATCGAGTATATCAGCCTGCTCAGTCAAAGCTGTTCCGAAAAGGATTAGATATCTTCGAATTAGGAATTTTACGCATTAAACCCGGCGATAGTACCACCACAAAAGATCGCGTGGTAATCCCACGAGCCTAAAAATAAGCACAATTGTTCACTCCGTGGTCAACATCAGGCGTAAACGTCCGCCAGCCCCCCAAATTTGGCACTGCCATGATGCGCAGCGTTGACTAATTTGGTTGAGGTATGCATTACCTAAAGTGCCTAACGGAACGCCATTACTAATCTGAATTTGATGTTCTCCCGTATTCAAGGTGCCATTCAAACCCGCGGAGACTAAAATTAAATTCTTCAAGCCGCTGTGGTAATACCCTACCAATAATGGGAATTGCCCGGGTAAGTTTGCCTGCCGCAGCAATTGGTTAACCTGTTTTAGCAGGCTGCCCATCTCCGGCAAACGCTGCCCCTGATGAGCGAGCTGCTCCTGCAGTAACCCATTAAACAGCGCGCGCAGCAATAGGGCCGCCAGAACGCCATTATCACCTGCTCGTGTGACATCCAGACAATAAAACGCCAGATCGTTTTCTGATAGCGGCGCAATATCGAGCACGAGCCCTGGCTTATCGACAGAGACAAGCTGGCGATAGTGAATACGGCAACGCGACATCTCCTGCTGCACCGGCGGCTGGAGCTCCTGAAGCAGCCTCGACGCCGCGCTAGGATCGCTTACCAGCGCATCCCAGTCCTCAAACAGGCGCTCTTCTTCTTCGACACGCGAATTAAACATATTGGGATAGAGGCAGGCATACACGGTTTCTCGCAGGCGATCGAAATCTTTAACCGGTTTGAGCAGGATATCCTGAACGCCCAGGCGCAACGCTTTGGCGATGTCCGCCATGTTTTCCGTCGCTGAAATCATCAGAATCGGCAACTGCTCGCCCTGGTTACGTACATGTTCTACCAGCTGCAGGCCGTTCATTCGCGGCATGGAGATATCGCAAATCATCAAATCAGGTTTTGACTCCGCCATTTTTTGCAGTGCATCTATACCATCTTCCGCCTGTACGATGGTCGCACCAAGTGAAGCTAACCAGGTGTGCATAAGAGAGCGGAAAACGGGTTCGTCTTCAACTATCAGAATCTGTTTTCCCGCCAATGGCTGCGTCATGATCTCTCCCCTGACTGACGATAATTTAATAGTGGCATGATATTCACGCTACCGCCTGTCAGAATTTACTTAAGTATGCATCAAATGCGCTCCACGGGGGTACGCACTAAAGGTAATAGTTCATCCATTTTCTTTTCCACTGCCAGATGTCCGGCGGCGATAGCTTCGCCGGCCCGGTGGAAATCAAGCGTGGAGATTTGCGGGCAAAAGGGCTGAATCAGGATATCAGGCGGGTCGCCCGCCATACGATTTCGCTTGAGGCGATTCTCCAGAACCTGAATTGACGTCGACATGATTTCCATCGCCGTTGGCGCCCTCGTCGCCCGACGTGACGTCATACGCGCCAGGCGCGTGCGCAGCCGTGAATGCCACGAAAAATCTTCCTCGCTCTCCGGACGAGGCACCTCCATTGACAGCAAATCCTGCTGCATCAGATGCGCATCGTGCTGCAAATCAACGGCAATGACGATATCTGCGCCCATGGCGCGAGCCAGAGACACCGGCACGGGGTTAACCACCGCGCCATCCACCAGCCAGTAGCCATTATGCATCACCGGCGCCATCAAACCCGGCATACTGCAGGACGCACGGATCGCCAGATGCAGATCCCCTTCCGTAAACCACAGTTCACGACCGGTGCTTAAATTCGTTGTGACCGCCGCGAAAGGACGTTCGCAGCGCTCGATCTCGCTGACGGGCATGAGTTTGCGGTATTGACTAAACACGCGCTCGCCCCGCAGCAGGCCACCCCGTTGCCAGGAGAGATCCATTAACTTCAGTACGTCCCAGTTACTAAAGGAGCATACCCATTTCTCCAGGGCCGGAAGCCGATTGCAGGCGTACGCCGCTCCGACCAGCGAGCCAATGGAGCACCCTGCGATAACATCGACGTCGATACCCGTCCGCCGTAAGGCATTAATCACGCCGATATGCGACCACCCGCGAGCGGCGCCAGCCCCTAACGCCAGGCCAATTTTAAGCTTTCTCATGAGTACCGAAACATATCCTTCCACTCCGGGCATGGCATCATCGCCATACCTCAGTTAACATAATGCGCTTTGGCGGCGTAGCGCCGTCTTTCTTTTTCCTGTGGAGGCCGTTTTGTCGCCATTATGCCCCTGTGGCAGCGCTCTGGAGTATAGCTCATGTTGTCAGCCTTATCTGGCTGGCGCGCAGCTGGCGCCAGATCCGTCACAGCTGATGCGCTCCCGCTATAGCGCGTTTGTTATGAAAGACGCCGACTATCTGATTAAAACCTGGCACCCCTCCTGTCAAGCGCAGCAGTTTCGCGCAGACCTGGAAAACGGTTTTACCCGCACACAGTGGCAGGGTCTCACCGTCTTTGCCGCCGAGACGGGCAAGAACCCGGATGAAGGCTTTGTCAGCTTTATCGCTCGTTACGCTGACGATAACCGCTCCGGAGCCATTATTGAACGATCCCGATTCTTAAAAGAAAACGGACAGTGGTATTATATTGACGGCACGCGACCGCTAATCGGTCGTAACGATCCCTGCCCTTGCGGTTCAGGTAAAAAATTTAAAAAATGCTGCGGTCAGTAAGCCAGCAGCAGAAATAGCAAACACTACAGGATTTTCCCCGCGATGCATTCACAACAACGTAAAGTACTGCGCACTATTTGCCCTGATCAGAAAGGCCTCATCGCGCGTATCACTAATATCTGCTACAAGCACGAACTGAATATCGTGCAGAACAATGAGTTTGTTGACCACCGAACCGGCCGCTTCTTTATGCGCACCGAGCTCGAGGGTATTTTCAATGATTCAATCCTGCTGGCGGACCTCGACAGCGCGCTGCCGGAAGGTTCAATTCGTGAACTCAATCCAGCAGGGCGCCGCAGGGTCGTCATTCTGGTCACCAAAGAGGCGCACTGCCTCGGCGATCTGCTGATGAAAGCTAACTACGGCGGCCTGGACGTAGAAATCGCCGCCGTCATCGGCAATCACGAAACGCTGCGCTCGCTGGTTGAACGGTTTGATATCCCCTTCCAGCTGGTGAGCCATGAGGGTTTAACTCGCGAAGAGCATGATAAACAGATGGGCGACGCGATCGCCGCCCTTGAGCCGGATTACGTTGTGCTGGCGAAATACATGCGGGTGTTGACCCCAGAGTTTGTCTCTCGTTTCCCGAATAAAATTATTAATATTCATCACTCATTCCTGCCGGCTTTTATCGGCGCGCGTCCGTATCACCAGGCCTATGACCGCGGGGTGAAGATTATTGGCGCCACCGCACACTACGTGAACGATAATCTGGATGAAGGCCCAATCATTATGCAGGACGTCATTCACGTCGATCATACCTACACCGCAGAAGATATGATGCGTGCTGGCCGCGACGTCGAGAAAAACGTTCTGAGCCGTGCGCTGTATCAGGTTCTTGCTCAGCGGGTATTTGTTTACGGTAACCGGACGATTATTCTTTAATCTCAGGGAAATGAATTGATTAGCTTTGCACCTTTACGGATAAAAAGCAGGCAAACAGCTTCATTTCCCTAAAGGAATGCTTTACAGGGGCGTCTCATTTGATATGATGCGCCCGCTTCCAGCAGGAAGCAGGCCAGTAAATAGCATTACCCCGTGGTGGGGTTCCCGAGCGGCCAAAGGGAGCAGACTGTAAATCTGCCGTCATCGACTTCGAAGGTTCGAATCCTTCCCCCACCACCATTCTTTACCACGTTGTTGTGGTAATACCGATGAACGTAAACGATGTTTGCACTTATCGGGAAGGGTGAGAATCTTCGACCAAGGTTCGAGTCGAGCGAAAGCGAAACAACGTTGCCGCAGGCAACGGCCCGAAGGGTGAGGAGCGAAGCGACGAATAATCCTTCCCCCACCACCATCTCTCAGCTTGACCTCAAAATTTGAATTACCCCTGGTGGGGTTCCCGAGCGGCCAAAGGGAGCAGACTGTAAATCTGCCGTCATCGACTTCGAAGGTTCGAATCCTTCCCCCACCACCATCACTTCCAGAACACACCGACTCTCATATAGGTACATTGCCTTATATTCTTCCGATGCAGGGAAGGATGAGAAGCTTCGACTAAGGTTCGATTCGAGCGGAGCGAGAAAGCGTTGCCGCAGGCAACGACCCGAAGGGCGAGGCGCAACGCGCCGAGTAATCCTTCCCCCACCACCATCACTTCCTTGCAGTACCTCAGCAAAATCAAATTATCAAAACCGTCTTAGTTAGCTCTTTTATTTCTCCAGAACTGATTCTGTATTTCTGCCATATGTGCCCCGGCGGCGCTACGCTTGGCCGGGCTACAGACTGCATGCCCTTGTAGCCCGGCCAAGCGTAGCGCCGCCGGGAGCAGACCGCACAAATGAAAAACCCTGCCGCAGCAGGGTTTAGCTTTACTCGAAATAGAATTAGCGACGGGCGCGAACAATCTGGTATTTGCGCGTCAGGTACTCCACCGGCGCGCTCCAGATATGCACCAGACGGGAGAACGGGAACAGCACAAACAGCGTCATCCCCAGCACCAGGTGCACGCGGAAAATAAACGCCACGCCGTCCAGGTGCGAAGATGCTCCGCCGTGGAAGGTCACCACCGACTGCGCCCAGCCGACCAGCTTCATCATTTCGCTACCGTCCATATGCTGAGCGGAGAACGGAATAGTCAGCAGGCCCAGGGCGCACTGCGCCATCAGCAGGGAGAGGATCAGAATATCCGCTCCGGTGGTGGTGGCGCGCACGCGCGGGCTCAGCAGACGACGTTTCAGCAGCAGCAGACCGCCCACCAGCGTCATCACGCCGCAGGCGCCGCCCGCAATCATCGCCATCTTCTGCTTCACGTCGACCGGCAGGAAGGATTCGTAC
The DNA here is from genome assembly GCF_040061575.1 of Klebsiella sp. CB_Kp196. Taxonomy (NCBI): domain Bacteria; kingdom Pseudomonadati; phylum Pseudomonadota; class Gammaproteobacteria; order Enterobacterales; family Enterobacteriaceae; genus Klebsiella; species Klebsiella sp. CB_Kp196. The sequence continues at coordinate 89,870 of NZ_JBEAFH010000002.1, read as the reverse complement.
ATCCAGTGCGGCGTCAGCATACCGAGAAAGTGACCGGCAAAGATCCCCAGAATCCCGATATGAAACAGGTTCGAAGCCAGATTCATCCCTTTACGGTCCAGCATCTGGCTGGAGGCCGCACGCCAGGTGTACTGCCCGTAGTCATAACGCAGCCAGCTGCCGACCAGGAACACCGTACCGGCGATATACGGATAGATGTCAAAGAAGAACATATTCAGGAAGTGCATTATTGCTGTCCTCCGTTAGAGATATTCAAATATTGCGGGGCAACGGCTCCGGCAAAACGACGCTGGTGAGCGGAGATCTCCGACTCGCCGCAGCCCTGATCGGCAAAGAATTTCACCTGTTCTTCTTCCCAGACGGCGTCCAGCGCCTGCGGCGTATCGTCGCGGGCTTCATCGGCGATTTTTTCCGCCACTTTCTGGCTATCGACCTGCGCGTTAGCCAGCTTGAGCAGCAGCTCAAACAGCGCCGCGTAGCCGCTCTCGCGCTGCTGCAGGCGAGCGCTGAGCAGGCCGAGAATCGGCGCGACGTCCTGCAATCCGCCGAGCGCTTCCGCTTCCGGCAGCTGCGCCAGATACTCAAGATACAGCGGGAGGTGATCCGGCAATTCGCGGCTATCCAGCTGCAGACCGTGGCGCTCATACTGCGCCATCAGGTCAACCATCGCCTGGCCGCGATCGCGGGATTCGCCGTGCACGTGCTCAAACAGCAGCAGCGAGGTCGCGCGGCCGCGATCGAACAGTTCGCTGTAGCGAGACTGCGCGTCCAGCACATCCTGAGCGGTCAGGTCACGCAGGAAAACGCTCAGCTTATGGGCATCCTCCGGCGCGAGCTTTCCCGAAGCGGCGATAGCGTCAAACAGCTCCTGCTGATGCTGCCATAAAGCAGCGTCAGGGTACTCGAGAAGGCGCGACACAATGACGAGTTCAATCATGGGTGCGGCTCCGTTTTGCTGGTGACGTCGATAGCATCGATACGGCGGCTGTTAAACAGATTGAACTGGCTGTCAGAACCGTGGCAGCCGTCGCCGAAGGTAAAGCCGCAACCGTTTTTCTCAGGGAAGGCGTCGCGGGCCTGCTCGCGGTGGCTGCTCGGCACCACGAAACGGTCTTCGTAGTTAGCGATAGCCAGATAGCGATACATCTCCTGCGCCTGGGCTTCAGTGAGGCCTACCTCTTCCAGCGCCCGGGTATCCAGTACGCCATCGACGGTTTCCGCGCGTTTGAAGTGGCGCATCGCCAGCATGCGTTTCAGCGCCAGCAGCACCGGCTGGGTATCGCCCGCGGTCAGCAGGTTGGCCAGATACTGAACCGGGATACGCAGGCTTTCCACGTCCGGCAGAATACCGTTGCTGCCCAGTTCCCCCGCGTCGGCGGCCGACTGAATCGGCGACAGCGGCGGCACGTACCAGACCATCGGCAGGGTACGATATTCCGGATGCAGCGGCAGCGCCAGCTTCCAGTCCATCGCCATTTTGTACACCGGCGACTGCTGGGCAGCGTCGATAACGCCCTGCGGCACGCCGTCTTTCAGCGCTTGCTCAATCACTTTCGGGTCGTTCGGGTTGAGAAACACGTCCAGCTGACGCTGATACAGGTCTTTCTCATTCTCCGTGCTGGCGGCATTTTCAATGGCGTCCGCGTCGTACAACAGCACGCCGAGGTAGCGAATACGCCCCACGCAGGTTTCCGAGCAAACGGTCGGCATCCCGGATTCGATACGCGGGTAGCAGAAGATGCACTTCTCCGATTTCCCGCTCTTCCAGTTGAAGTAGATTTTCTTGTACGGACAGCCGGTGATGCACATACGCCAGCCGCGGCACTTGTCCTGGTCGATCAGTACGATGCCGTCTTCTTCACGTTTGTAGATGGCGCCGCTCGGGCAGGTCGCCACGCACGCCGGGTTCAGGCAGTGCTCGCACAGACGCGGTAGATACATCATGAAGGTGTTTTCGAACTGGCCGTACATCGCCTTCTGCATGTTCTCAAAGTTCTGGTCTTTGGCGCGTTTCTCGAACTCGCCGCCCAGAATTTCTTCCCAGTTTGGACCGCTGGTGATTTTATCCATCCGCTGGCCGGTGATCAGCGAGCGCGGGCGGGCGATCGGCTGGTGTTTGCTTTCCGGCGCGTTGTGCAGGTTCTGGTAGTCGTAGTCAAACGGCTCGTAGTAGTCGTCGATGCCCGGCAGATGCGGGTTAGCAAAGATTTTACCGAGCAGCATCGCGCGGTTGCCCATGCGCGGCTGTAGCTTGCCGTTGATCTTACGGATCCAGCCGCCCTTCCACTTTTCCTGATTCTCCCAGTCGTTCGGGAAACCGACGCCCGGTTTACTTTCAACGTTGTTGAACCACGCGTACTCCATACCCTCGCGGCTGGTCCAGACGTTTTTACAGGTGACCGAGCAGGTATGACAGCCGATGCACTTATCGAGATTCAGCACCATGCCGACTTGTGAACGAATTTTCATTTTACGCTCTCCTGTACCTGGTCGTTACCTTCGCCATCTAACCAGTTAATATTCTTCATCTTACGTACCACCACGAACTCATCGCGGTTCGACCCTACCGTGCCGTAGTAGTTAAAGCCGTAGGCCAGCTGGGCATAGCCGCCGATCATATGGGTCGGCTTTGGCGTAATACGGGTCACGGAGTTGTGGATCCCGCCGCGCTGCTCGGTGATCTCGGAACCCGGCAGGTTTACGATACGCTCCTGGGCGTGGTACATCATGGTCATCCCGGCCGGCACGCGCTGGCTGACCACCGCGCGGGCGGTCAGCGCGCCGTTGCTGTTGAACACCTCGATCCAGTCGTTATCCTCAATCCCCAGATCTTTGGCGTCCGCTTCGCTCATCCACACAATCGGGCCGCCGCGCGACAGCGTCAGCATCAGCAGGTTGTCGCTGTAGGTGGAGTGGATACCCCACTTCTGGTGCGGCGTCAGGAAGTTCAACGCCTTCTCCGGGTTGCCGTTGGATTTCGCCCCCATCACCGTTTTCACCGAACGGGTATCAATTGGCGGACGATAGACCAGCAGGCTTTCGCCGAAATCGCGCATCCACTGGTGATCCTGATACAGCTGCTGGCGGCCGGAAAGCGTACGCCACGGGATCAGTTCGTGAACGTTGGTGTAGCCGGCGTTATAGGAAACGTGCTCATCTTCGAGTCCGGACCAGGTCGGGCTGGAGATAATTTTGCGCGGCTGGGCCTGAATATCGCGGAAGCGGATTTTTTCCTCTTCTTTATTCGTCGCCAGGTGCGTATGGTCGCGACCGGTAAACTCGCTGAGCGCCGCCCAGGCTTTCACCGCCACGTGGCCGTTGGTCTCCGGCGCCAGGGTCAGGATCATCTCTGCCGCATCAATCGCGGTGTTAAGCATCGGCTGGCCTTTCGCCGGGCCGTCCGCTTTGGTGTAGTTGAGCTTGCGCAGCAGATCCATTTCGCTCTGGGTATTCCAGGCGATGCCTTTCCCGCCGTTGCCGATTTTCTCCATCAGCGGGCCGATAGAAGTGAAGCGTTCGTATGTCGCCGGATAATCGCGCTCGACGGTCAGAATATGCGGCGCAGTTTTCCCAGGAATCAGGTCACATTCGCCTTTTTTCCAGTCCTTAACGTCCAGCGGCTGCGCCAGTTCGGCGGCGGAGTCGTGCTGGATAGGCAGCGTCACCACGTCGGTCTCTTTGCCGAGGTGCCCCACGCAGACTTCAGAGAATTTCTTCGCGATATCTTTGTAGATATCCCAGTCGCTTTTCGATTCCCAGGCCGGGTCGACGGCGGCTGACAGCGGATGAATAAACGGATGCATATCCGAGGTATTCATGTCGTCTTTTTCATACCAGGTGGCGGTCGGCAGCACGATGTCGGAATAGAGGCAGGTGCTCGACAGACGGAAATCGAGTGTCACCACCAGATCCAGCTTGCCGTCGAGACCGTTGTCTTTCCACTCCACTTCTTCCGGCTTCACGCCGCCCTGCTTACCGAGATCTTTGCCCTGAATACCGTTTTCCGTACCCAGCAGGTACTTCAGCATGTACTCGTGGCCCTTACCGGAGGAGCCCAGCAGGTTAGAACGCCAGATAAACAGGTTGCGCGGATGGTTTTTACCGTTTTCCGGCTGCTCTGCGGCAAAGCGAATGGAACCCTCTTTCAGGGATTTGACGGTGTAATCGACCGGCGTCATGCCCGCTTTCTTCGCCTCTTCCGCGATGCGCAGCGGGTTGGTGCCCAGCTGCGGCGCCGACGGCAGCCAGCCCATACGTTCAGCGCGCACGTTGAAGTCAATCAGGTGGCCGCTGTAGCGGGATTTATCCGCTAACGGCGACAGCAGTTCCTGTGCGGTCACGGTTTCATAGCGCCACTGGCTGGAGTGGTTATAGAAGTACGACGTGCTGTTCATATGACGCGCCGGACGCTGCCAGTCGAGAGCAAACGCCAGCGGCTGCCATCCGGTCTGCGGACGCAGTTTTTCCTGGCCGACATAGTGCGCCCAGCCGCCGCCGCTCTGGCCTACGCAGCCGCAGAAGATCAGCATATTGATAAGACCGCGATAGTTCATATCGAGGTGGAACCAGTGGTTCAGACCGGCGCCGACGATAATCATCGAACGGCCGTGGGTCTTATCGGCGTTATCGGCAAACTCCCGCGCGGTACGGATAATGTGCGCCCGGGAAACGCCGGTGATTTTCTCCGCCCACGCCGGGGTATACGCTTTGACGTCATCGTAGCTGCTGGCGCAGTTTTCATCGCCAAGACCGCGATCCAGACCGTAGTTCGCCATGGTCAGGTCGTAGACGGTGGTAACCAGCACGCTAGAGCCATCGGCCTTCTGCAGGCGTTTGACCGGCAGTTTGTGCAACAGCACGTTTTCCAGCTCGACTTTATTAAAGTGCTCGGTGCCTTCGCCGCCAAAATACGGGAAGCCGACGTTGGCGATATCATCGTGGCCGCCCAGCAGGCTCAGGCGCAGCTCAACGTCTTCGCCGGTTTTGCCGTCGCGCTGTTCCAGGTTCCACTTGCCTTTGTCGCCCCAGCGGAAGCCGATAGAGCCGTTCGGTACGGTGATTTCGCCCTTCTCATCAAAAGCGACGGTTTTCCATTCCGGGTTCGTTTCCTGACCTAATGCATCCACCAGGTCAGCCGCGCGCAGCATGCGGCCCGCCGCGTAATAGCCGTCGCGCTCTTCAAGCATCACCAGCATCGGCATGTCGGTGTAGCGGCGCACGTAATCGGTGAAATACTGGCTCGGTTTGTCGAGATGGAACTCGCGCAGCATGACGTGGCCCATCGCCAGCGCCATCGCCGCATCGGTACCCTGCTTCGGCGCCAGCCACAGATCGCAGAGCTTGGCGATTTCGGCGTAGTCAGGGGTGATGGCAACGGTTTTGGTACCTTTGTAGCGCACTTCGGTAAAGAAGTGGGCATCCGGGGTACGGGTCTGCGGAACGTTGGAACCCCAGGCGATAATATAGCTGGAGTTATACCAGTCGGCGGATTCCGGCACGTCGGTCTGCTCGCCCCAGGTCTGCGGTGACGCAGGCGGCAGGTCGCAGTACCAGTCGTAGAAGCTCAGGCAGGTACCGCCGATCAGCGACAGATAGCGCGCACCGGAGGCATAGGAAACCATCGACATCGCCGGAATAGGCGAGAAGCCCGCCACGCGGTCCGGGCCGTAGGTTTTAACGGTGTAGACGTTAGAGGCGGCAATCAGCTCGTTCACTTCCTGCCAGGATGAACGCACGAAACCGCCGCGGCCGCGCGCCTGCTTAAAGCTTTTCGCTTTGTCGGCGTCTTCAATAATAGAGGCCCAGGCATCCACCGGATCGCTGTGCTGAACTTTCGCTTCACGCCACATTTTCATCAGGCGTTTGCGCATCAGCGGATACTTCAGGCGGTTGGCGCTGTAAAGATACCAGGAGTAGCTGGCGCCGCGCGGGCAGCCGCGAGGCTCGTGGTTTGGCATATCCGGACGGGTGCGCGGATAGTCGGTCTGCTGGGTTTCCCAGGTAACCAGGCCATTTTTGACAAAAATCTTCCAGCTGCACGAACCGGTGCAGTTGACCCCGTGGGTGGAGCGCACAACTTTATCGTGCTGCCAACGTTGACGGTATCCATCCTCCCAGTCCCGGTTGGTTTTTAGAAGCTGGCCGTGCCCATCGGCAAAGGTTTCACCCTTCTGTTTGAAGTAGCGAAACCGGTCCAGGAATTTACTCATCGGGTCTCTCCTGTGTGGAGCCTGACGGCTCTCTGATAAATCGACATTGCTGGATTTGCAGCGAAGGTAACGCTATGAAAGAGGGAGAGAATTGATAACGATCAAGACGATATGGCTTATAAAAACGGGTTAACACAGGAATTACCACCAAAGTAGTATTTATTTCTAATTTTTATTCTATTGATTAACAAAGATATTTTGCATAAAAGCCTGCAGAAAATAAGGATTAGCGATCCGCCATGGTATTAAGGGGTAGATACCCCTGAAGTCATTTTTTCTGTGACTTCAGGCGGCTTTTAAAATTCCCCCACATCATTAGTATGTTGTAACTAAGAAATAAACGCTAAAAAGGGCGCAAATACCGTTGCGCCCTTTTGCAGAAACTCAGAAAGAAATATTATTTCTGCTTGCGTCCGTAGACTGCCCAGGTAATCACCACGCAGGCGATATAGAACACCAGGAAGACCTTCATAGCGCCGGCCGGTGAGCCGGTTAAATCCAGCGAAATACCAAACGCTTTTGGAATAAAGAAGCCGCCAATCGCGCCAATCGCCGAAATAAAGCCCAGCGCCGCCGCCGTATCGGTCGCCGCTTCACGCATGGCCTGCGCTTCGCTGCCGCCCTGCGCCTTAACGCGATCCATGGTCATTTTGCGGAAGATAACCGAGATCATCTGGAAGGTAGACGCGCTGCCCAGACCGGCGGTCAGGAACAGCACCATAAATACCGCGAAGAAGGCAATAAAGTTGCCGCCCTCGCCGTGGGTCGGCAGCGTCAGGAACAGCAGGCCGCAGAAGATAGCCATAACCACGAAGTTCACCAGCGTCACGCGAGTCCCGCCGAGGCGGTCGGAGATCGCCCCGCCGGTCGAGCGCGCCAGGGCGCCGATAAACGGCCCGAAGAACGCGTAATGCAGAATCTGCACATCCGGAAACTGGGTCTTCGACAGCATGGCGAAGCCCGCCGAGAAGCCGATAAACGAGCCGAAGGTGGCAAGATAGAGCAGCGCCATAATCCACAGATGGGCGCGCTTCAGTACCGGTAGCTGCTCGCTCAGCGACGCCTTCGACGCCGACAGATCGTTCATAAAGAACCACGCCGCCAGGGTGAAGATAATCAGGAACGGCACCCAGATCCACGCCGCGTTTTCCAGATACAGCATGGAGCCGTCCGGCTGCTCGCTGCCGGTACCACCAAAGACGGCGAAGATCGACAGCGAAATCACCAGAGGGGCAACCAGCTGCATTACGCTGACGCCCATGTTCCCGAGGCCGCCGTTGATGCCCAGCGCGCCGCCCTGCTTCTGTTTCGGAAAGAAGAAGCTGATGTTAGCCATACTGGAAGCAAAGTTCGCCCCCGCAAAACCGCAGAGCAGAGAAATAATCACGAAAACGCTGAAGGGCGTAGAGGTATCCTGTACCGCGAAGCCTAACCAGACGCAGGGCACGATCATGATCCCGGTACTGAACGCGGTCCAGCGACGTCCGCCGAACAGCGGCACCATAAACGCGTAAGGCACGCGCAGCAGCGCGCCGGAGAGCGCCGGGAGCGCGGTCAGCATAAACAACTGGTCGGTGGTAAACTGAAAGCCGACTTTATTCAGGTTGACGGCAACGGCGCTGAACAACATCCAGACGCAGAATGCCAGCAAAAGACACGGGACGGAGATCCACAGATTGCGGCTGGCGACGCGATGACCGCGCTGCTGCCAGAATTCAGGATCTTCGGGACGCCAGTCGCTAATGACTGAACTGTTAGTCTTCTCCGGGATTGAAGAGTGACTCATAGACACCTCTAATAATTCATATTAACCCTGGCTACCTTATGGGTTACAGGCGGCGGTAAGTTGATATAAATCAAAGGAAAAGTTGGCGCTAATTTGGCTAAAAAAAACGCATCACCCGAAGTGAGTAGCTATTTCTGCGTAAAAAAGTGTGGTTTTTCACGCCAGTGCTGGCATTGCCCGAACGTCTGCCACCAGCCCATCACACCCTGACAATTAAGGGGTAATCCTTTAGGGGTATGGGTATACTCCAGGGGATGTCCGAGAATAAGCGCCACTCCCGGATGATTTGCCGGTCAGGAGCCTCATACCCCATGTTGAAACGTCTTTTTACGCCGCTAACGCTGGTTAATCAACTCGCGTTAATCGTGCTGTTAGCCACGGTCATCGGCGTCGCCGGAATGGCGATCTCTTCTCGCCTGGTGCACGGCGTTCAGGGCAGCGCGCATGCGATTAATAAAGCCGGCTCGCTGCGCATGCAGAGCTACCGCCTGCTGGCGGCAGTACCGCTGGGCGAGAGCGATCAAAAGCTGCTCGATGAAATGACGGCCACCGTTTTTAGCCCGGAACTGCAGTACGCCGCCCGCCATGACGATCAGCAGCGCCAGCTTCAGGCGTTACAGCACTACTGGCAGCTGGAGCTGGCGCCGGGAATGCGCAGGGCGCAAAATCAGGCCTCGGTCGCGACGGATGTCGCTGGCTTTGTCGATCGCATCGACCAACTGGTGACCGCTTTCGATCACACCACCGAGGAGCGGATTAAACACGTGGTCTGGATCCAGCGCATCATGGCCGTGGGGATGGCGCTGCTGCTGGTGTTTACCATCGTCTGGCTGCGCGCCCGCCTGCTACGCCCGTGGAAACAGCTGCTCGGCATGGCCCGAGCGGTGAGCCGACGCGATTTTACCCAGCGCGCGCAGATTAGCGGACGCAACGAGATGGCGACGCTCGGTATGGCGCTGAACAATATGTCTGAAGAGCTGGCGGAGAGCTATTCGGTGCTTGAACGCCGGGTGCAGGAAAAAACCGCCGGTCTGGAGCAGAAAAACGAGATCCTCGCCTTCCTGTGGCAGGCCAACCGCCGACTGCACTCGAACGCGCCGCTCTGCGAGCGCATTTCGCCCGTTCTTAACGGGTTACAGGGGCTAACCCTGCTGCGCGATATTGAAGTTCGCGTTTACGATATGGAAGATGAAGACAACCATCAGGAGTTTTCCTGCCACTCCGATATTCAGTGCGACGACAGAGGCTGCTATCTGTGTCCGCGCGATCTGCCGCCGCTGCCGGATACCGGCACCACCTTAAAATGGCGGCTGTCGGATGCCCATAATCAGTACGGTATTTTGCTGGCCACCCTGCCCGCCGGGCGGCATCTGAGCCACGATCAGCAGCAGCTGGTGGATACGCTGGTTGAACAACTCACCGGCACCCTCGCCCTCGATCGCCATCAGGAGCGCCAGCAGCAGCTTATCGTGATGGAGGAGCGCGCCACTATCGCCCGCGAGCTCCACGACTCCATCGCCCAGTCGCTCTCCTGTATGAAAATGCAGGTTAGCTGCCTGCAGATGCAGGGCGACGATCTGCCGGAAGCGAGCCGCCAGCTGCTGGGGCAAATCCGTAATGAACTCAATACCTCCTGGGCCCAGCTGCGCGAACTGCTGACGACCTTCCGGCTACAGCTCACCGAACCGGGGCTGCGCCCGGCGCTGGAGGCCAGCTGCCGGGAATACAGCGCCCACTTCGGTTTTACGGTACGCCTGGATTATCAGCTGCCGCCGCGTTTTGTTCCATCGCATCAGGCCATTCATCTGCTGCAAATCGCCCGGGAAGCGCTCAGCAACGCGCTGAAACACGCCAATGCCACCGACGTCAGCGTTACCGTGGCGTTGCGGGACAATCAGGTCCGGCTGACGGTGGCCGATAACGGTCGCGGCGTGCCGGATCACGCGGAGCGCAGCAACCACTACGGCCTGATTATCATGCGCGATCGCGCGCAGAGCCTGCGCGGGGACTGTCAGGTTCGGCGTCGGGAAACCGGCGGTACCGAAGTGGTGGTCACTTTTATCCCTGAAAAATCGTTTTCAATCCAATAAGGAGAACTTCATGAGTCAACAGGAACGGGCAACCATCCTTCTCATCGACGATCACCCGATGCTGCGCACCGGCGTCAAACAGCTGATCAGCATGGCCCCGGACATCCAGGTTATCGGCGAAGCCAGCAACGGCGAGCAAGGGATTGCGATGGCGGAATCATTAGATCCCGATTTGATTCTGCTGGATCTCAATATGCCGGGCATGAACGGTCTGGAAACCCTCGACAAGCTGCGCGAAAAGTCGCTTTCCGGCCGCGTGGTGGTTTTTAGCGTTTCCAATCATGAAGAAGATGTGGTGACCGCTCTGAAACGCGGCGCCGACGGCTATCTGCTGAAGGATATGGAACCGGAAGATCTGCTGAAGGCGCTGCAGCAGGCCGCGGCAGGCGAAATGGTGCTCAGCGAAGCGTTAACCCCGGTGCTGGCTGCCAGCCTGCGCGCTAATCGCGCCACCTCGGACCGCGACATCAGCCAGCTGACCCCGCGCGAACGCGATATTCTCAAGCTGATTGCCCAGGGCCTGCCGAACAAAATGATCGCCCGCCGTCTGGACATCACCGAAAGCACGGTCAAAGTCCACGTCAAGCATATGCTCAAGAAAATGAAGCTGAAATCGCGCGTGGAAGCGGCGGTTTGGGTCCATCAGGAGCGCGTATTCTAGGGCAGATGCTGCCACGACACGCCCTCGGCCGGTACCCGTACCAACGGCTCAGTCAGCGCCAGTGCGATCTCATTGGATGAGACGCGCTGACCCGTTTTATCCTCCACCACCAGCGAAAGATGCCAGCGGTTGCTCGCCCCGGCTTCGCTGCTCCAGCGCGGCATAATCACGGTCCAGCCGTCCGTACTGTTCGCCTCAATTGGCGATGTCAGGCTTAGCGCCTGGGTGTCCCCCTGCCAGCTCAGCGACTTAATGCCGTGCAGGCTGCGAATCTGCAGTTTCAGCTGCACCGTCTCCCCCGGCTGAAGATCCCAGGGCGGCGTCGCCAGATAAACTGACAGCGTTTTACGCTGCCGATATTCAACGACCGGCAGGTTATCCCGCTCCGGGCTGTCGTAGCGGCTGCCGCGAAGCGATCGGCTAACGGCGACTTCATCGGCCGCCAGCTGCTGCTTCAGCGGGACGCCGAAACGATAGTTCAGCTTCAGCCCGACATCATTTTGGCTGACGCCGCTCTCGCCCTGCTTATGCTTAGCCGTGACCGTCACCAGCGGAACGGGAGTGTAATTCAGCCCCACCGACACCGCGACCGGGTTATGGTAGCCGGTACCCGAATGGAACAGATCGACGCTATCGCCAAAATACTGCTCCACGCTGACGCTGGTATTAATGTGCTGATAAAACGGCAGCCGCGCCTGGGCGGTGACATCGTAGCCGCTCGCCATACGCTGCTGCTGGGTCAGGCTACTCCCCTGCTGCCAGCCGCCGAGCGGCTGGTAGTAGTTCGCCGACAGGCGCAGCGACTCACCCCAGGCTTCGGCCCCGACGCTGCCGCGCGCCATCCGATCGTCCAGGGCTTTATCGTAGAAAGAGTTGTAGCCCAGCAGCCAGGAGCCCATCCGCCAGCGCTGGCCGAGACCAATATTGCCGACCAGACCCGTATCCCGCTGGGTGACCGAGTACTGATTCCAGGTAAGGTAGTCGCCGTTATCCTGCAGAGGGACAAACCAGCTCCCTTTGCTGCCGGTAAAATGGCCCTCTTTATCCACCAGCAGATCGACGTTGGCGTTGCCCCACGGCGAAAGCCAGTTCTCCAGCTGGTGGCTGACCTCATTCCCCAGTTTACCGATGGCAAATACTCGCGCCTGTTCGCTGGTTGTCAGCCCGTTATCGCTCATACTGGCTTCGCCAAATTTCTTCGCCATCTCGGCAAAGTGCTTTGCGTCGTCGTCGACCTGCGGCGCCAGGCCGAGGTCGGGTAAGCTCTCAGGCGCGCCGGAGAACGCCTGATTGTCCTGCAACGCGCGGGCGGGCGCGCCTGCCAGCAGCAGAAGAAGCGGTAAATACGGGGTTATGCGGAACGACAAGGAGCTCAAATCGGTTACGTCTACTCACGAAGTGGTGGCGGCAAAACCTAAGTTTATCGTTTTTTGCCCGCCCTCGCAGCCTCTGGCGCGATTCCAGGAATATGCTGAATCTCAGGCCTGAACCCGCTTCGCCGCCAGCAGCGCCTTAAGCTCCGGGAGACAGGAACCGCAGCTGGTGCCGCATTTGAGTTTCGCCCCCAGCGCGGCAGGCGTACGGCAGCCGCTGGCAATCGCTTCGCCTATCGCCCGTTCGCCCACGCTAAAGCAGCTGCAGATAATGCGTCCGCGCGGCATCTCATCGCCGCCTTTTCTGCCGCTCAATAGTGCGTGGCGCCGGGCGGCGTTCTGCGGCGGGGTGAGAAACGCGGCGTGAATCCACTCGGCATCGATAGCCGGCTCGCTGGCGTCGCTCCACCAGCCGAGCATCAGCTCTCCCCCCTGCCACGCCAGCAGGTTCCAGACGTTGCCGCCTTCGGCTACCTGCATCTGCCATCCCTGCCGCTGACACCAGCCCACAAGCCAGTCGCGGGAGCGGATATCCCCCGCCAGCGAAAGATGGATAACGCCCTGCGCCGCCCGCCGCCGCCAGTGCAGCGAGGCGGGGAGCGGAACCGGCTGGCGAGCAAAAAGCTCGCCTTTCCACGCCGGCAGCCAGGCGGCTATCGCTACCGCCGCCTGTTTACTCTCCGGCTGCCCGGAGTGCGGGTCGGTGACCGCCCTCAGCAGGTTATTCACCCGTCCCTGGCGAGCATACTGATCATTCCAGTGCATCGGCACAAACAGCGACCCGGGACGCTGGCCAGCGCTGATTGTCACTTTTGCTACCATCACCCCATTCGGTGAGCGGACCCGCGCCAGTTCACCTTCCAGCAGCTGATAGCGCGTCGCGTCCGCTGGCGCGACTTCCACCACCGGTTCGCTAATATGCTGCATCAGACGCGGCACCGCGCCGGTGCGGGTCATGGTGTGCCACTGATCGCGGATCCGCCCGCTGTTGAGGATCAGCGGATAGAACGCATCGGTGACCGCCCGAGTGGGCTGTGGGGTCACCGGGACCATGCGCAGTTTGCCGCTGCGGTGCCACCCCTTGAGCAAACCCCAGCTTGCATGGCTACGGCTCACCGGCCAGCGCACCGGTTCCAGCGCATCCCACGCTTCGCGGCTGAGATCCGCCAGTCCGCCGATGTCAAACGCCCGCTGGCCATCGTTTTCATATCCTGAAAGCGCGGCGTGTTCGCTGAACACCTCGTGCGGATGCTGCCAGGCAAAGGCGGAGCCGAAGCCGAAGCCCAGCGCCTGGGCCACGCGGGCGACGATCCACCAGTCGGCTCTGGCCTCCCCCGGCGGCGGCATGAAAGCGCGCTGGCGTGAGATCCGCCGTTCGGAGTTGGTTACCGTGCCGCTCTTCTCTCCCCACGCCAGCGCGGGAAAGCGGATATGGGCAAAGCGTCCGGTATCGGTAGCGGCAGCGACGTCGGAAACGATGACCAGCGGACAGGCCGCCAGCGCTTCGCTTACCGCATGGCTGTCCGGCAGCGACACCACCGGATTGGTGCCCATAATCCACACCGCTTTCACCTCGCCGCGGCCAATGGCGGCGAACAGATCCACCGCCGTCAGCCCCGGCGTTTGCGCCAGACGTTCGGTCCCCCAGAAGCGCGCCAGACGCCGTAAATCATCGGTTTCAAAATTCATATGCGCCGCCAGCATGGTCGCCAGCCCGCCCACCTCGCGCCCGCCCATGGCGTTAGGTTGTCCGGTCAGCGAAAAAGGCCCGCAGCCCGGGCGGCCAAATTTCCCGCTCGCCAGGTGAACGTTGATGATAGCGTTGCATTTATCGCTGCCGCTGGCGGATTGATTAATCCCCATGGTATAGAGCGTGATGGCGCGCGGAGCGGCGATAAACTCGCTGTAGAACTCGGCGACCTGCTGTCGCGGCAGGCCGCAGAACTGCGCTACTTTGTCGAGGTCCCAGTTCCGGGCGATAGCCAGCGCCTGCGGCGCATCGCTGAAATCACCGCTGATGGCGCCGCTGGCGGCAATGGCGTTCAGCAGGCCGACAAACAGCCCGCCGTCGCTGCCGGGAGCCAGCGCCAGATGCCGGTCCGCGATATCGCAGGTGGCGGTCCTACGGGGATCAATGACCACCACCCGCATCTGCGGATTGTCGCGCTTCGCCTGCGCCAGCCGCTGATAGAGTACCGGATGCGCCCAGGCGGCGTTCGACCCGACCAGCACCACCAGATCGCTGTTTTCCACGTCCTCATAGCTGCACGGCACCACATCAGCGCCCAGTGCCCGTTTGTAGCCGGTAACCGCTGAAGACATGCACAGCCGCGAATTGGTATCGATATTTGCCGCGCCGATAAACCCCTTCATCAGCTTATTCGCCGCGTAGTAGTCTTCGGTCAGCAGCTGGCCGGAGGCATAAAACGCCACCGCCTGCGGCCCGTGACGGTCGATGACCTCCCGCAGGCGCGAACCCGCCGCCGCCAGCGCCTGGGTCCAGGTTGCGCGCTCGCCGTCGACTTCCGGGAAGAGCAATCTTCCCGCCAGGCCGACGGTTTCGCCCAGCGCCGCCCCCTTCACGCACAGGCGGCCAACGTTTGCCGGGTGCTGCTCATCCCCGCGTACGGTAACCTGGCCATCGGCATTCAGGCTGGCGATAACGCCGCAGCCGACTCCGCAATAGGGACACGTGGTCCTGGTTTCCGTCATCAGGAGGCCTCCGCGCGCGCCAGCAGCTGCTGGTTGCCAACCCACACTTTACCGTTCTCCACTTTGACCGGCCAGGCGCGTACCGCCAGTTCGCCGCCGTCGCACTGGCGGCCATCGCGCAGGCGGATACGCTGCTTATACAGAGGCGAAATCACGATCGGTTCGCCGCCCGCATCGCCAAGCAGGCCGCGCGACAAAACGTTGGCCTCGCTGCCCGGTTCAAGGTTATCGAGGGCATACACCTGGTCGCCGAAGCGGAACAGCGCAATCTGCCGCTCGCCGAGCCGCGCGCCAATCCCCGCCTGCTGAGGAATGGCGTCGAGATCGCAAATGGCCTGCCACGGGCGGGACGGCAGCGCCGGTTCGGCCTGCGCCGCGAACGGGGCCAGCTGCGGCTGGCCGCGCAGGGTTTGCCGCTGTACGCTTTCGTCCGGCTCATCGCTGTTCACGTAGGAGCGGAACAGCGCCAGCCGCTGCGGATCGTTAAGGGTGGTTTGCCATTCGCACTGGTAGCTCTCGACCACCCGCGCCATCTCCTGCTCCAGCTCTTCGCCGATGCCGAGGCTGTCTTCGAGGATCACGTCGCGCAGATAGTCGACCCCGCCCTCAAGGTTATCCATCCAGGTACTGGTGCGCTGCAGGCGATCCGCGGTACGAATGTAGAACATCAGCAACCGATCAATACTGCGAATAAGGGTGGCCTCATCAAGATCGCTGGCGAACAGGTCGGCATGGCGCGGCTTCATGCCGCCGTTGCCGCAAACGTACAGGTTCCAGCCCTTCTCCGTGGCGATAACCCCAATATCTTTCCCCTGGGCCTCCGCGCATTCGCGGGTACAGCCGGAGACGGCCATTTTAATTTTGTGCGGCGCGCGCAGCCCCTTGTAGCGATGTTCGAGGGTGACCGCCAGGCCGGTGGAATCCTGGACGCCGTAGCGGCACCAGGTCGAACCGACGCAGGATTTCACCGTCCGCAGGGATTTGCCGTAGGCGTGGCCGGTTTCAAATCCCGCCTCTGCCAGCTCGAGCCAGATTGCCGGGAGCTGCTCCAGGCGCGCGCCGAACAGGTCGATACGCTGGCCGCCGGTCACCTTACTGTATAGCTGATAGCGTTTGGCGATCTGGCCGATCGCAATCAGCCCGTCCGGCGTCACCTCTCCCGCCGCCATGCGCGGCACCACCGAATAGGTACCGTCTTTCTGAATATTGGCGAAGTAGCGATCGTTGGTGTCCTGAAGCGGCAGATGCGCCGGCTTCAGCAGATATTCATTCCAGCAGGAGGCCAGCACCGAGGCCACCAGAGGTTTACAGACTTCACAGCCGTGGCCGTGTCCATAGCGGGCAATCAGCTGTTCGAAGGTGCGGATATGGTTGACGCGTACCAGGTGATAGATCTCCTGCCGCGACCACGGAAAGTGCTCGCAGATATCCTTTTTAACTTCGACGCCCTGCCCGGCAAGCTGGTACTCCATCACCTGTTTCACCAGCGCGCTACAGCCGCCGCAGCCGGTCGCCGCTTTAGTGCAGCTTTTTATCGCCGCCATATCGCCCGCGCCGCCGCTCACCGCCTGGCAGATATCGCCTTTGCTGACGTTGTGACAGGAGCAAATCTGCGCGCTGTCCGGCAGCGCCGCTACCCCGAGCGCTTTTGGCGCGCTGCCCTCCCGCGCCGGAAGGATCAGGCTTTCCGGGTGTTTGGGTAAAGCCATCCCGTTAAGCATCATCTGTAGCAGCGTGGCATAGTCGCTGGCATCCCCGACCAGCACCCCGCCGAGCAGTTTTTTGCCCTCCGCGCTGACCACGATTTTTTTGTAGATCTGCTGCGGCCCATCAGTCCACTGATAGCTCTGACAGCCCGGCGTGCGCCCCTGCGCGTCGCCGAACGAGGCGACATCGACGCCCAGCAGCTTCAGCTTAGTGCTCATATCCGCGCCGCTAAAGCAGCCTGCCTCGCCCGCCAGGGTGGCCGCCGCGGCGCGCGCCATCTGATAGCCGGGCGCCACCAGACCATAAATTTTGTTCTCCCACAGGGCGCATTCGCCGATCGCCAGTACGTCCGGGTCGGAGGTACGGCACTGGTTGTCGATGCAAATGCCGCCGCGTTCGCCTACGTTCAGTCCGCCGCTGCGCGCCAGCGCGTCCTGGGGGCGAATACCGGCGGAGAATACCAGCATATCGGTCGCCAGCGAGGTGCCGTCGGCGAAGTTCAGCTGCAGCCCCTGCTCATTGCGCACAATTTCCGTCGTCGCCTTGCTGGTATGCACCCCGACGCCCAGTTGGCTGATTTTTTCCCGCAGCATCGCCGCGCCGCCGTTGTCCAGCTGCACCGCCATCAGGTTCGGCGCAAACTCGACAACGTGAGTTTCCAGCCCCAGCTGCTTCAGCGCGTTGGCCGCTTCCAGCCCGAGCAGGCCGCCGCCGATCACCACACCCCGTCGGGCGGTTGCGGCGCGGGCGGCAATCTGGTCGAGGTCGTCAAGCGTACGATAAACAAAGCAGCCCTCGAGATTATGACCCGGCACCGGCGGAACAAACGGGTAAGACCCCGTCGCCAGCACCAGCTTATCCCAGTGGGTTTCGTGGCCGAAGGCATCGCGCACCACCCGCGCTTCACGGTCGATGCTGGCGACCGATTCGCTCAGGCGCAGCTCAATACCGTGCTGAGCGAAAAAATCGCCCTCAACCAGCGACAGCGATTCCGCGCTGCGTCCGGCGAAATATTCAGTCAGATGAACCCGGTCGTAAGCGGCGTAGCGCTCCTCGCAGAACACCACAATCCGGTACTGTTGATGAAGGTGACGGTCGACGCATTGCTCAAGAAAATGGTGGCCGACCATACCGTGTCCGACCAGCACTAATACAGGTTTTGTCATCGTAGTTTGTCCCGCAGCGCGCGGCTGCATCGTTGAAGAGGGATCGAAGAGCCACTCTGCCGGCGCCGGCGCATGCGCCCCCAGCAGAGCGGTGAGGGGCGCGGCGCTGCTGCAGTCGCCCAGCAGCAGTACGCCGCGCAGCTTGCCGTCGCGCAGCAGCAGGCGACGGTAGTGGCGGTCCAGCGGATCCCAGCTGGTATATACGTCATCCTGTTCGGCGGCCCGCAGCTCGCCGGCGCTGAAGAGCTCAATGCCGGTGACCTTCAGGCGAGTGCCGCTGTCCTGCCAGCTGAAATCCTCGCCAGGGGTCGCGCACAGGCGGTCCGCCAGCACCTCCGCCTGGCGCAGACACGGCGCCACCAGCCCCCAGGTCTGACCGTCGATTTCACAGCACTCGCCGATGGCGCTGACGCCCGGCTGCGCGGTTGCCAGCTGGCGGTCAACGAGGATGCCGCGGGCGCAGGCCAGCCCGCTGCGCTCGGCCAGCCGTTTGTTCGGCTGCACGCCGGTCGCCAGCACCACCCGCGAGGCGGCAAACGCGCGGCCGTCCTCCAGCCGCACCTGATGTTCATCAATAGCGGCGATACGGCTCTCCATCACGCAGCGAATCCCGCGCTCGGCAAGCAGCATTTGCAGCTGCTCGCCGGCAAAAGCATCGATTTGCTGCTCCATCAGCCCGCTTCCGCGATGGAGTAAAGTGACACCGTCACCATGACGCCGCAGCGCCGCGGCGGCCTCTACGCCGAGTACGCCGCCGCCGATGACCACCGCCGGGCCGTCGATGGCCAGGATGCCCTCAACGTCCGCCAGGGTGCGGAAAGCAAAAACGTGCGGCTGGGTGATGCCCGGCAGCGGCGGCAGAAACGGCAGCGAACCGGTGGCGAACACCAGCTCATCCCAGCCCAGTTCGCCTGCGGTGGTTTGCAGCGTACGGGCCGCAATATCCACCGCCGTAACCGTTTCACCGGCGCGTACCGTCACGTTATGCCGCGGATACCATGACGCGGGCAGCAGCAGCGTCTCGCTTGCCGCTTTTTCGGCGCCAAGCACCGGCGACAGCTGAATGCGGTTATAGGCCTGGCACGGCTCATCGCCGATGAGGGTGATGCTAAACCGCTGCGCATCGCGCTCCACCAGCGCCTGCGCCAGGCGCGTGGCCGCCATACCGTTGCCAATAATCACCAGTTGCCGCCTCATCGCCGCCCCCCTACGCCGCTTTCGGCTGTTTTTCATAGAGGAAGTGCAGGATCTGCTGGCGCAGATGGTGATAACGGCTATCGTCCGCCAGCTGCACGCGATGGCGCGGTCGCGGCAGATTGACGTCGAGGATCTCCCCGACCGTCGCCGCCGGGCCGTTGGTCATCATCAGCACCCGGTCGGAAAGCAGCACCGCTTCATCAACGTCATGGGTAATCATGACGATGGTGGTATTCAGCGACTGCTGGATCTGCATCACCGCGTCCTGTAAATGCGCCCGCGTCAGGGCATCAAGGGCGCCAAAGGGTTCATCCAGCAGCAGCACTTTCGGTTTCATCGCCAGCGCCCGGGCAATGCCTACGCGCTGCTTCATGCCGCCGGAGATTTCTCCCGGGCGCTTGTGCAGGGCGTGTCCCATCTGTACCCGCTCGAGGTTGTGCTCAATCCACTCTTTGCGCTCGCCTTTGCTCATGCTGCGGCGAAAGACCTGATCCACCGCCAGCGCCACGTTGTCAAAGCAGGTCAGCCACGGCAGCAGAGAGTGGTTCTGAAACACCACCGCGCGTTCCGGCCCAGGCCCGGCGATTTCACGGTTGTCGCACAGCAGGCCGCCTTCCGTCGGCAGGGCTATCCCGGCTATCAGATTCAGCAGGGTTGATTTACCGCAGCCGGAGTGGCCGATCAGGCTGATGGTTTCCCCTTCATAGATGTCGAAGGAGACGTTCTGCAATGCCAGGAATTCGCCGCTGGCGGTGTTAAAACGCTGGCTGACGCCCTGGACCTGAATTAATGGTTTCATCTGCGACTCCCTATTTTTCCTGCCAGCTAAAACGACGGGCGAGCAGCATCAGCCCCTGTTCCAGCAGCAGCCCGACCACGCCGATAATGACGATGGCGATGATGATGTTTTCGACGTTGAGGTTGTTCCACTCGTTCCAGATCCAGAAGCCGATCCCTAAGCCACCGGTGAGCATTTCGGCGGCGACAATCACCAGCCAGGCGATACCGATGGAGAGACGAACCCCGGTCAGCACCGCGGGCAATACCGCCGGAAAGAGGATCTTGCGCATCACCGTCCACTCCGACAGCTGCAGCACCCGGGCGACGTTGAGGTAATCTTCCGGAATGCGCCGCACGCCCTCGGCGGTGTTAATGACCATCGGCCAGATCGAGCAGATAAAAATGGTCCAGCTGGAGGCGGGTTCCGCTTTCTGGAACAGCAGCAGGCCGATGGGCAGCCAGGCCAGCGGGCTGACCGGGCGCAGCAGCGCGATCAGCGGGTTAAACATGCGGGCGAAAAAGAGCGAGCGGCCAATCAGGAAGCCGAGCGGAATTCCCGCCAGCGCGGCAAGGCCAAATCCCACCGCTACCCGCTGCAGCGACGCCAGCACGTTCCAGCCGATGCCCATATCGTTCGGCCCGTCCTGATAAAACGGGTCGGCGAAAAGGGTTAGCGCGGAATCCAGCGTACTGAGCGGCGTCGGAAAGCCTTTGCTGTTCATCGCCGCCAGCTGCCAGCCCAGCAGCAGCAATCCCAGCCCAAGCAGCGGCGGCAAAAGACGTTGGGTAACATCCCGCAGCCAGCGGCTGAGCGGAGGCGTGGTTTTGCGCACCTGCAGCGGCGGCAGGGTAATGACTTCGCCGGGCGCGCTGTCGGCGCCGACCTGCGGTTGCGGTTTATATGCGTGTTTCATCTCATGCCCCCTTACGTTGAATCGCGAAACTGCGGGCGTAGCCTTCCGGATCGGCCCCATTCCAGACCTTGCCATCGATCAGCGTGCTGCTGCGCATCGCCTGCCTCGGCGCGCTGATGCCGCCGACCGCCTGCGCAGCCTCTTTCCAGACGTCAATCCGGTTAATGTGCTGGGCCACCGCCAGATAATCCGGCGCCGACTTCAGCAATCCCCAACGGCGGAACTGGGTCAAAAACCACATGCCGTCCGAGAGCCACGGAAAACTCACTTCACCCCGTTCGTAGAAGCGCATCGGGTGCGCGTCCTGCCAGCGGCGGCCGATACCGTTGTCGTATTCGCCGAGCATGCGCCCGCTGAGGTACTGCTCTTTGGTGTTCAGCCACGCGCGTCTGGCGAGAAGGCGCGCCGTTTCGCGAGTGTTCTCGGCGGATGCGTCAATCCAGCGCTGGGCCTCCATCAGCGCCGCCACCAGCGCGCGCGCGGTGTTGGGATGACGCTCAACCCATTCGCTGCGGGTGCCGAGAATTTTTTCCGGATGCTCCGGCCAGATATCCTGCGAAGTGGCGGCGGTGAAGCCGATACGATCGTTAATCGCGCGCGCGTTCCACGGTTCGCCAACGCAAAAGCCGCTCATATTGCCGATACGCATGTTCATTACCATCTGCGGCGGCGGCACAACGACGGTGCGAATATCGTCAAAGGGATGAATTCCACCGCTCGCCAGCCAGTAGTAGAGCCACATCGCGTGGGTGCCGGTTGGGAAGGTGTGGGCGAAGGTGTAGCTGCCCGGCGCCTGCTGGCCGATCAGTTTTTTCAGCCCGCCCAGGTCGGTGACGCCCTTCTCCTGCAGCTCGCTGGAGAGCGTTATCGCCTGACCGTTGCGGTTAAGGGTCATCAGATTGGCCATCGCCTGCGGTTTACTGGCGATCCCCAGCTCAAGGCCGTAGAGCATGCCGTACAGAATGTGCGCGGCGTCCAGCTCCCCGGCAACCAGCTTGTCGCGCACCGCCGCCCAGCTGGCCTCCTTGCTCGGGACGAGGGTGATGCCGTACTTTTTATCGAATCCCTTCAGGGAAGCGATAGCTAAGGGGGCACAGTCGGTCAGCGGAATAAACCCCACCCGCACGGTAGTCTGTTCCGGCTTATCCGACCCTGCCGCCCACGCCGCCTGCATTATGCCGGGGAGCAGCATCGCGCCGCCCAGCGCCGCCCCCGCCTGTAATAAACGCCGCCGTGAAATTGAAAACGTATCGCCCATACCCGCTCCAGAAACGCGCAAAAAAAAAGCGCCCGGCGGTGCTTACGCACCGCTGGACGCCTTTATCCTTAGACATACGTGCCGCCGTTGGCCCGCTGCCCTAAACCTTTATTCACTCGTTTTATTTAATGCAAAGCCAATGCCAGATTTGCGGAGGCCCGGTTCACGCGCGTTGGCTCACTTGCCGGGGGCGTTTGAGGCAAAAACTGCACCGTCGGCTGGCAACATATGCCCACTGATTGTGCATCTACTCCTTAGGTGGTACTTGCCATAGCGACTTCACCGTCAGCAGCGCGCGGGCTATCTCAACCATGCGCTGATTTTTGTCCATCGCCATTTTACGCAGCGCCTGCCAGGCCTGCTCCTCCTGCATTCCCTGGTGGGTCATCAGCACGCTTTTGGCTTTTTCAATCAGCTTGCGCTCTTCAAGCGCATCTTTTAACGACGCGAGCTGGGCGGAGAGCTGCTGTAGCTCATGGGCCTGCTGGCGCACCAGCGGCAACAGCTGCTTATCCAGCCGCAGGGCTATACCGTCCTCCTGCCAGTCGGCGGGCGGCACCTGGACCTCCCGATCGTCTCGCTCCAGCAGCGCATCGGCCGCGTTAAGCAGGTCTGCGATCAGCCGCTCTTCCACGCCGCGCAGCTGCTCAAGACGCTGGGTCTGAACGCAAAACCAGCGCAGCGCCGTTTCTCCCTCGTCCGGCGGCGGTTGGCGGGTGCAGGCGACCCGCCGCAGCTGTTCAATTTCCAGGCCGGCCTGGCACTGTTCAACAAACAGAACGTTTTGCGGCGAACTGGCTAAAGCCTGAAAAGTGTCAAAACAGGGCTGCTGGCCGTCAATGCGGTCCACCAGCTGCTGGCGCAGCTCATCGCTGAACAGTCCGCGGGCAAAGCCCAGCGCGCCCAGCGCGCGCTCCTGTCCGACCAGCTCTTTCCCCTGCATAAAGCTGTAAAGCGCGACCATCCGCCCGGCGATTTGCGGATCGTCGATACTGTCGTTGAGCTGCGGAACGATATTCAACAGGTGGCGGATAATGCGGCTAAACTGCCCGGTGGCCTCTTCGGCGGCAATCTCCAGGCCGCGCACGCGTTTACGCAACGCGACAAGCTGCGTCAGATACCACACCGCGCAGGCAATGCGCCAGCAGAGCGCGCTGCTGGCGGCATCGCGGGCAGGTTCCAGCGCCGCATAAAACCGCGTGAGCTGCTCATCAACCAGCGCCGCGCCCGCCCGGCACTCCGCCGCGTATAGTCTGCCGCCCGAGCATAGCCAGATATTTGACGCGCCGCGCTCGCACTGCAGCATATGCACCAGCGCGCTTATCTGGCCTGCCAGCGCCCCCTGCTGCGCCAGCTGGTGCAGCTGCCGCTTCTGTAAGCGACGCGCGCGCGCAAACCAGTCGACCACCTCAGGCGTATTACCCGCCACATTATTCATACCCTTCCCCCGGGTTAACGCTTTATACTTCAGCCAAGCAATAACCGTGCCTTATAGAAGGAGTCCTTATGCAACGTATTGTGATTATCGCTAACGGTGCCGCCTACGGCAGCGAATCCCTGTTCAATAGCCTGCGTCTGGCTATCGCCCTGCGCGAGCAGCAGTCTGACCTCGAACTGAAATTATTTTTAATGTCTGATGCGGTGACCGCCGGCCTGCGCGGACAGAAGCCAGCGGAAGGCTACAACATTCAGCAGATGCTGGAGATCCTCACCGCGCAAAACGTGCCGGTGAAGCTGTGTAAAACCTGCACTGACGGCCGGGGAATCGGCGCGCTGCCGCTGATTGATGGCGTGGAGATTGGCACCCTCGTCGAGCTGGCGCAGTGGACGCTGGCGGCGGATAAAGTCCTGACCTTCTAAAAATCCTCCATTGAACGGGATTAAATATTAAGCTGGCGGCGTTTGTTAACCGAAAACAATGTCAGCTGAATGCTTTCAGGCACAACGTCATTTTTGTTTAATCTTTATTCCTTTTTTTGATCAAAATCAGCATCTGCCCCCCTCCCCTTTGGTGTTATGCACAGAGCAAAGTGTGAACAATATCACGCGGGTTAATGGGCTGGCAGGATGCTGTAGACAGAAACGGGGTCGAGATTAAATGGCAATGGTAAAAGCAAGTTTAACGTTGTTTGGCGGTGATACGTTGGTGGTGCGTTGTTCCGAACGCTGCCACATTCACCTGATGAGCGCCAAAGTGCCTGGCGATAGTCATGCGGATATTCTGAGTGTGCAGGACAGAGATAGCGCGTATCTGACCGTGCCTTACAGCGGCACCTGGAACGTTCTCATCGACAGCCACAGCCAGTCGCTGGAGCACTCCATCAGCTACGTTCCCGCCTGATAGCAAACGCCCGGGGAAACCCGGGCGATATACTCTTAAGCCAGCCCGGGCTGGCTGCTTTCCCCCAGCAGATGACGCACCTTGCCGACTAAATCGTCGAGGCAGGCATCGTACATCCCGAGTTTGCGTAGCTCCTGATCGAGAGAGAACAGATACTGAGCGTTGGTGCCAAGCGGGCCGCTGGCGCGCGCTATCAGCGGCGCAATCACCTGCGCGCTGGTGTCCGCCTCAAACAGCGGATGACGCGGGTCCATAATAAAAACTAATGCATTGACGGTGCGGCCATCGTCCAGATCCAGCTTGCACCAGGTCGGCAGGTAGCAGCCGGTGATCATCTCCCGCTTCCACAGCAGGGTCAGCTCTTCTTCGAGAGTGTCATCAGGCAGGCGGTAGGCAACGCCGGTGGTGCGCCCGCCCTCTTTCAACGCCAGCATTCGACCCGGCTGAGTGGCGCTACCGCGCCCAGCGGTGAGCCGCAGGCAAAACGCGCGGTGCCAGCCCGGTAGCGTACCGGTACAGGACTCGCGATACTCCAGCGCCGGATTCCACATCAGCGAACCGTAGCCAAAGATCCACACCGAGCCATCGTCCGGACGACAGGCCAGGGTCGCCGCCAAAGAGGCTGCCCGCTGCTCTGCCGACCAAAGAAGCGATTCCTCAATAGCGCCAAACGCCGTTTTACAATCCGCATTCAGTAAGAAATCACGTGTTAACACTTTCTACTACCTCCGCCACTGCCCGCTTCCCGGCGATTATCTGGTGCCATCCGTGAAGTATTGCCGAATTATTATCCAGCTTTATTTGACAATAAGCAATGAACGAGCCGCGGGCAAGGGCTCAGGCAGCACATGACGTAGCAAAAGCGATTACTTCTTCTTATGCCACTTATCATCATCGCCTTTTTGGTACTCATTTTTCACCGCCGCCCAGGCGACTTTGTGCGCCGTCTCTTCACGGCTGGCGTCATCGCGTCGGTCTTCTTTATGCTTATACTGGTCCCAGGCGCTGTTAAAGGCCTCTTTGTAAATCTCCTGGGCATGCGCAGGCAGAACGTGCTGAACGCTGTCGGGTAATTCACTTTTGTTGCTATAGGGCATGGCGACCTCCAGATTTAGGGTGAATAGTCAGTCTGTCAGGCGATTTACCGGCTGGCAAGGCGATGGATAAATGAGAAAGATGTTTTAGTAATTATCTGAATAATAAATACAAAACGATAGTAACCGCAGTTTATGGCAATCTACCACTTTTCCATGGTCAGAGTGGTAAATTTAAGTAAAAAAACAAAGTAGTTCGATCAATGTCTGTTATTTTATTAACTTACAGTATCTATAATTATAACACCTGCACACCTGGAGATAATTCATGACCGATGCACATGAGGCGGTGAAAACCCGCCACAAGGAGACCACCCTCGCCTTTCCGGTTCTGGCGCTGGCGGTGCTGTTTTTCTGGGGAAGCAGCCAGTCACTGCCAGTGGTCGTTGCCATTAATATCCTGGCGCTGGTCGGGATTCTGAGCAGCGCGTTCAGCGTTGTTCGCCACGCCGACGTTCTGGCGCACCGTCTTGGCGAACCCTATGGTTCGTTAATTTTAAGCCTTTCAGTGGTTATTCTCGAAGTCAGCCTGATTTCCGCATTAATGGCCACCGGCGACGCCGCGCCGACCCTGATGCGAGATACGCTTTATTCAATTATCATGATTGTTACCGGCGGGCTGGTAGGTTTTTCTTTATTGTTGGGCGGGCGCAAATTCGCCACCCAGTATATGAATCTGTTCGGCCTTAAACAGTACCTCATCGCCCTCTTTCCGCTGGCGATCATCGTCCTGGTCTTTCCCATGGCGCTGCCCGGGGCTAATTTCACCACCGGCCAGGCGCTGCTGGTTGCGCTGATCTCCGCCGCCATGTACGGCGTGTTCCTGCTGATTCAAACGAAAACGCACCAGAGCCTGTTTGTTTACGAACACGAGGATGACGGCGACGACGATGACCCGCATCACGGCAAACCGTCGGCCCATAGCAGCAAGTGGCACACCGCCTGGCTGCTGGTACACCTGGTTGCGGTTATCGCCGTGACTAAAATGAACGCCAATCCGCTGGAGACGCTGCTGACCAGCATGAATGCCCCCGTCGCCTTTACCGGCTTCCTGGTCGCGCTGCTGATCCTCTCTCCGGAAGGCCTTGGCGCGCTGAAAGCGGTCCTGAACAATCAGGTCCAGCGGGCGATGAACCTGTTCTTCGGCTCCGTGCTGGCCACCATTTCCCTGACGGTGCCGGTGGTGACGCTTATCGCCTTCCTCACCGGCAACGAACTGCGCTTTGGCCTTGGCGCGCCGGAAATGGTGGTGATGGTCGCCTCGCTGCTGCTGTGCCAGATATCGTTCTCTACCGGGCGTACCAACGTGCTGAACGGCGCGGCGCACCTGGCGCTGTTCGCCGCCTACCTGATGACCATTTTTGCCTGAACCTCCCCCGGCGGCGTCCGCCTGTCGGGGAGATAAAAAAAGCCTGCCGGTTTTGCAACGGGCAGGCTTTTGTCATTTCAGCGACGGTTACTTGCTGGTATCCAGCTCATCGAAGCCTTTAACCAGATCGTCGATGGCTTTCATCTGCTTGAGGAACGGCTCCAGTTTATCCAGCGGCAGCGCGGACGGACCGTCGCATTTCGCGTGTTCCGGATCCGGGTGCGCTTCAATAAACAGGCCGGCGATACCCACCGCCATCCCGGCGCGCGCCAGTTCGGCAACCTGCGCGCGGCGTCCGCCGGAAGCGGCGCCAAACGGGTCGCGGCACTGCAGAGCGTGAGTAACGTCGAAGATAACCGGTGAGTTATTGGAGGCTTTCTTCATCACGCCAAAGCCCAGCATGTCGACCACCAGGTTATCGTAGCCGAAGTTCGCGCCGCGATCGCAAAGGATCACTTTGTCGTTGCCGCCTTCGATGAACTTATCGACGATATTGCCCATCTGGCCCGGGCTCACGAACTGCGGTTTTTTCACGTTGATCACCGCGCCGGTTTTCGCCATCGCTTCAACCAGATCGGTCTGACGGGCGAGGAACGCAGGCAGCTGAATAACGTCCACCACGTCAGCGACCGGCTGAGCCTGGCTGGCTTCGTGAACGTCGGTGATGATTTTCACGCCGAACGTTTGTTTCAGCTCCTGGAAAATCTTCATCCCTTCTTCCAGCCCCGGCCCGCGATAGGAGTGGATGGAAGAACGGTTAGCTTTATCAAAAGAGGCTTTAAACACATAAGGAATGCCCAGCTTCTGCGTGACGGTCACGTAGTGTTCGCAGATACGCATCGCCAGATCGCGGGATTCCAGCACGTTCATGCCACCAAACAGCACGAATGGCAGGTCGTTTGCTACGTTGATATCACCAATGCTAACCACTTTTTGTTTCATAAGTTCGCCTTATCAGGGTGTAACCGGAATGGTTTCAGACTAATGCAATGTAATTTGTTTATGCGAAATGGTGTTGATCTGCGCGCGGATCATCTCGCTGATGGGATCCTCCGGGCACTGTTCAACGAAGTAACTGAGGTCCTGCAGCGCCACGTGATCGCAATCCAGCTGGGCGTATATCAGTCCCCGGTCGCGAATTTCGTACGGGTCTTCCGGATTGAACTGCAGCAGCGCTTCGCTGGTCCGTAACGCCAGCTCCATCTGCCGCTCTTCCATCAGCGCCGATTTGAGCGTGTCGAGCAGCTTGCGGATCACTTCCGCGTTGTCGGCTTCATCGAGGTCTTCGTTAAACAGCTCGGCGACCGGACTAATATTGCCCTTCAGCCACACTTCCAGCGTATGCTCGTTGAGCGTTTCGCCGTTAAATGGATTAATGAGCCACATCTCTTCGCTCTCTTCAGGGTCGGCGCGAAGCAGCATCTGGGTCGGAAAAATCACCGGCACCACCGGCAGCGCCAGACGCTGAGCAATCCACAGCAGGATTGCGCCTAGCGATACCGCGCTACCCTGACGATTGTTCAGGACTTTATCAAGCCAGAGCACGTCGGACAGGCGGTAAACGCCGCGCGAATCGCTAAAGCCCCAGTCATGATAGAAAAGCTCCAGCAGACGTTCTATCTGGCGCTCCTGGTCCCACGAAGAGGCAATCTCCTCACGCGCCAGGCCCAGCAGCCGCTCCAGCTCATCCTGCACATAGTGCGTCGGAAAATCGTCGCGGATTAATTCAGAAATGAGGACCATGCCGTCGCATAACGGCGCTTTATTAAATTCGAAATCAGCTAACGACCTCATGCCTTACCCCAGTAACGGTGTTCTTGTGATGGCGAGTTGAATAATGATAAACAACACCACCAGGGCCAGCAGAAAGGCGACAAACCGGCTCTGCTGACTGCGCTGGCGACGACGGCCCAGCGCGATAAATCCCAATGCGATATAAATGATAACGCCAAACAGCTTCTCAGTCAGCCATGTACCCTCTTCGGTAAACGGCAGATAGTGCGTTATTGCCATTAATCCGGCGCCGCTGAGAAACAGCAGCGTATCGCTACAGTGCGGCGCGATACGAACCCAGCGCTGGTCGAGCAGACGGTTTCCGCTCCAGCTCCACCAGTAGCGCAGCACGAACAGGCTCACCGAAACCACCACGCAGGCGATATGCAGATACAGTACCGCGTTAAACAGATTCATACGCCTCCCTGATATTGCCCGAGCGTCAGACGCTCGTTGTCTCCGTAGTCGCGACAGGTGGCAATATTGCCATAACCCGCCGCGCGAAAGATTGCGCGCACCGCTTCCCCCTGCGTCCAGCCGTGTTCCAGCAGCATCACGCCGCCGGCAGCCAGATAGCGGCGGCCTTCGCGGATGATATGCGCCAGATCGGCCAGACCGCCATCGGCGGCGACCAGCGCAGTTTTCGGCTCAAAGCGCACATCGCCCTGCGCAAGATGCGGGTCGGTTTCATCGATATAGGGCGGATTGCTGACGATGATGTCGAACTGCTGCCCGGCGAGCGCGCTAAACCAGTGGCTTTGCAGTATCCTGACGTTAGGGATAGCGAGATGTTCAGCGTTACGCGCCGCCAGCGCCACCGCGTCGGGCATTACGTCAACGGCGGTGACGTGGCAATCGGGGCGTTCGCTGGCCAGCGCCAGAGCGATGGCCCCGGTGCCGGTGCCGAGATCGAGAATGCGGCACGGCTTGTCGGATAACCGCACCAGCGTCTGTTCAACCAGGCATTCGGTATCCGGACGCGGGATCAGCGTGGCGGGAGAAACGAACAGCGGCAGCGACCAGAATTCGCGCTGGCCCACCAGATGAGCCACCGGCTCGCCCCGGGCGCGACGGCTGAGCAGCGTTTCCAGCTCGGCGGCCTGCGCCGCCGTCAGCGCCGTTTCGCCAAAGGCGAGAATATAGGTCCGCGCTTTGCCGGTCACGTGACCCAGCAGGATTTCGGCATCCCGGCGCGGGCTTTCACTTTGGCTCAGGCGGACGATGGCCTGCGTCAGCCACTGCTGAAAAGTCATCATTCCTGCTCGGAAAGGGCGGCCAGCTGATCGGCCTGATATTCCTGAACGATCGGCTCAATCAGCATATCCAGCTTGCCTTCCATCGCTTCGTCCAGACGGTAAAGCGTCAGGTTGATGCGGTGATCGGTCACGCGGCCCTGCGGAAAGTTATAGGTGCGGTTACGATCGCTGCGATCGCCGCTGCCCAGCAGGTTACGGCGCTCTGAGGCTTCCGCCTGCTGGCGCCTTGAAACTTCCGCGGCGCGAATACGCGCGCCAAGCACCGACAGCGCTTTGGCTTTGTTTTTGTGCTGAGAACGTTCGTCCTGACACTC
This sequence comes from Klebsiella sp. CB_Kp196, assembly GCF_040061575.1. Lineage (NCBI taxonomy): Bacteria > Pseudomonadati > Pseudomonadota > Gammaproteobacteria > Enterobacterales > Enterobacteriaceae > Klebsiella > Klebsiella sp. CB_Kp196. Next base: position 59,870 of record NZ_JBEAFH010000002.1, on the reverse strand, counting down.
GACGACGATGCCGGTCGGCAGGTGGGTAATACGGATCGCCGAGTCGGTGGTGTTAACGTGCTGACCGCCCGCGCCGGAGGAGCGGAAGGTATCGATGCGCAGATCGCTCGGGTTGATATCCGGCATTTCGGCTTCCGGCAGCTCCGGCATGACCGCCACGGTGCAGGCGGAGGTATGGATACGCCCCTGGGATTCGGTAGCCGGCACGCGCTGTACGCGATGGCCGCCGGATTCGAACTTCAGTCGCCCATAGACGCCGTCGCCGCTGATTTTGGCAATCACTTCTTTAAAGCCGCCGTGCTCGCCTTCGTTGGCGCTCATGATTTCCACGCGCCAGCGGCGTGATTCCGCGTAACGGCTGTACATACGGAACAGATCGCCCGCGAACAGCGCCGCTTCATCGCCACCGGTACCGGCGCGAACTTCAACAAACGCGTTACGCTCATCGTCCGGGTCTTTTGGCAGCAGCAGAACCTGCAGCTGCTGCTCCATCTGCTCACCCTTTTCTTTCGCTTCGCGCAGCTCTTCCTGCGCCATTTCGCGCATTTCCGGGTCGTCGAGCATCATCTGCGCGGCTTCGATATCATCCTGCAGCTGACGCCAGTCGGTGTAGCAGCGGGCGACGTCGCTCAGCTGTGCGTATTCGCGCGACAATGCGCGAAATTTATCCTGATCGGCGATGGTTGCGGCATCGCCGAGTAGCGCCTGAACTTCCTCATGGCGTTCGTAAAGGGCTTCCAGTTTGGCAACAATAGAAGGCTTCATAGGCGTGAATTCACCCTGTCCTAAAAAAGAGAGAAAGGTGCGCTATTCCAGCCCGAGGCTGTTGCGCAGAATATGCAGGCGTTCATCATCCCCGTCACGGGCGGCCTGCTGAAGAGATTTGGTTGGCGAGTGGATCAGGCGGTTAGTCAGCTTACGTGCCAGATCCTGCATGATTTCCTGCGCATCGCCGCCCTGATTGAGCGCAGCCAGCGCTTTTGCCGTCAGCTCCTCGCGGACCTGTTCGGCCTGGGAGCGATATTCGCGGATAGTCTCGCTGGCGCTCTGAGCGCGCAGCCAGGCCATAAATTCGCTGGCTTCCTGCTCGACAATGGTTTCCGCCTGCACCGCCGCGGCTTTACGCTGCGCCAGATTGTGCTGAATGATGTTTTGCAGATCGTCCACGCTGTAGAGATAGGCGTTCGCCAGCTTGCCAACCTCCGGTTCGACATCGCGCGGAACGGCGATATCCACCAGCAGCATCGGCTGATTGCGGCGCGCCTTCAGCGCGCGCTCCACCATCCCTTTGCCAATAATCGGCAGCGGGCTGGCGGTAGAACTAATAATGATATCCGCTTCTTTTAGCCGTTCGTCGATGTCGCTCAGGGCGATCACCTCCGCGCCGACTTCATCGGCCAGCGCCTGAGCGCGCTCGCGGGTGCGGTTAGCAATCACCATCTTGCGCACCTTATGCTCGCGCAGATGGCGGGCCACCAGCTCGATAGTCTCACCGGCGCCAACCAGCAGCACGGTCACGCTGGAGAGTGATTCGAAGATTTGTCGCGCCAGGGTACAGGCGGCAAACGCCACGGAGACCGCGCTGGCGCCGATATCGGTTTCGGTACGCACGCGTTTGGCCACCGAGAACGACTTCTGGAACATGCGCTCCAGCTCGCTAACGTTCAGGTGACCACGGCTGGAGTCGGCAAAGGCTTTTTTCACCTGCCCGAGGATCTGCGGCTCGCCCAGCACCAGTGAATCCAGGCCGCTGGCGACGCGCATCAGATGGCTAACCGCCTCGTTGTCCTGATGCCAGTAGAGGCTTTTGCGCAGGTCGTCTTCATTTAAACCGTGGTAGTCGCACAGCCAGCGGATAAGCACTTCCTGAAGGTTATCCTGCTCTTCGACGCTGAGATAGAGTTCCGTGCGGTTACAGGTCGACAGCACCACCCCGCCCTGCACCATTGGCTGGGCCAGCAAGCTCTCCAGCGCCTGATCGAGCGTATCCGGCGAAAACGTTACGCGTTCTCGCAGCGCTACAGGAGCTGTTTTGTGGTTAATGCCAAGAGCTAAAAGCGTCATTGTGAGGGAGTAGTACCAGCGTTGCTAAGGTTAGTCTGCAGGCATCATACAGGATGCGCGTAATCAATAAAAGAGAGGCTCCCCTTTTGGAGTAATAGCTAATCTGTAATAGCCATTAACGGTAATTTTTTGATTTCAGACAACTTGAACGTAGACGCTACCGTCCGGCAACGCTAGCATTAATGGTTATAATTGTAACCCGCTACACAAATCGGCCGCCTGTTTCTCCCATTCGCCGCATTTCACTGTAGACATCAAGGATTTGTCATCATTATGAATCGACTGTTCCGCCTGTTGCCGCTGGCAAGCCTCGTTCTGACCGCCTGTGCGATTAATGCTCCGAAAGGGCCGGGTAAAAGCCCGGATTCTCCACAGTGGCGTCAGCACCAGCAAGATGTCCGCAATCTTAATCAGTTCCAGACGCGCGGCGCTTTTGCTTATCTTTCTGATGAGCAAAAAGTCTATGCCCGCTTCTTCTGGCAGCAAACCGGCCAGGACCGCTACCGCCTGCTGCTGACTAACCCCCTCGGCAGCACCGAGCTGTCGTTAACCGCCCAGCCGGGCAGCGTGCAGCTGATTGACAATAAAGGCCAGACCTACACGGCGACCGACGCCGAAGAGATGATTGGCCGCCTGACCGGCATGCCGATTCCGCTCAACAGCCTGCGCCAGTGGATTATTGGCCTGCCGGGCGAGGCCACCGACTACTCGCTTGACGACCAGTACCGCCTGCGCGAGCTGAACTACACGCAAAACGGCAAAACCTGGCACGTCACCTACGGTGGCTACACTTCGGACACCAAACCTTCGCTACCGGCCAATATGGAGCTTAACGACGGCAGTCAGCGCATCAAGCTGAAAATGGATAACTGGATTGTGAAATGATGACCCGCTGGCCTTCTCCCGCAAAGCTGAATCTGTTTTTGTATATTACCGGGCAGCGCGCCGACGGTTACCACACCCTGCAGACGCTGTTTCAGTTTCTGGATTATGGCGACACGCTGACGATTGAACCGCGCGACGATGGCCAGCTGCGTCTGCTGACGCCGGTTGACGGCGTGCCGGATGAAGAGAACCTGATTATTCGCGCGGCCAGGCTTTTAATGCAGGCCGCAGCCCAGGCCGGGAAGCTTCCTGCGGGCAGCGGCGCCGATATCAGCATCGACAAGGTTCTTCCGATGGGCGGCGGCCTCGGCGGCGGTTCGTCCAACGCCGCGACCGTACTGGTGGCGCTGAATCACTTATGGGGCTGCCATCTCTCGGAAGATGAGCTGGCGGCGTTGGGTCTGCAGCTGGGCGCCGACGTGCCGGTGTTCGTGCGCGGCCATGCGGCCTTTGCCGAAGGCGTCGGGGAAATTCTCACCCCGGCCGAACCGGAGGAAAAATGGTATCTGGTGGCCCATCCGGGAGTGAGCATTCCCACGCCGATCATTTTTCGCGATCCGGAACTCCCGCGCAATACCCCGTCAAGGTCAATTAATACGTTATTAAAATGTAAATTCGGCAATGATTGCGAGGTTATCGCAAGAAAACGTTTTCGTGAGGTTGATGCAGCGCTTTCCTGGCTGTTAGAATATGCGCCGTCGCGCCTGACTGGCACCGGTGCATGTGTGTTTGCTGAATTTGACACTGAATCCGCCGCTCGTCAGGTGCTTGAAAAAGCCCCGGCATGGCTGCATGGCTTCGTAGCGCGAGGTGTTAATATCTCTCCGCTCAAGCAGGCGCTGCGCTAAGTTCTGCTCATTATAGCAAATTTGGTGAAAACGCCGGGGAAACTGAGTTACGGTGACAACGTCACCCTGTTCCAGACGTTGCATCGGGCTCTTTAAATACACCGCCTGGATGAAATCGTGCCCACCCGCACCGTTTTTGGCCCATTTCATCCACCACTGGACGCATGCCTGAGGTTCTTCTCGTGCCTGATATGAAGCTTTTTGCTGGTAACGCCACCCCGGAACTAGCACAACGTATTGCCAACCGCCTGTACACTTCTCTTGGCGACGCCGCTGTAGGTCGTTTTAGCGACGGCGAAGTCAGCGTACAAATCAATGAAAACGTACGCGGTGGTGATATTTTCATCATCCAGTCCACTTGTGCTCCCACCAACGACAACCTGATGGAACTGGTTGTTATGGTTGATGCTCTGCGTCGTGCTTCGGCAGGTCGTATCACCGCTGTTATCCCCTACTTCGGTTATGCTCGCCAGGACCGTCGTGTTCGTTCTGCTCGTGTGCCTATCACCGCGAAAGTGGTTGCTGACTTCCTGTCCAGCGTCGGCGTTGACCGCGTTCTGACCGTTGACCTGCACGCAGAACAAATTCAGGGCTTCTTTGACGTTCCGGTGGATAACGTATTCGGCAGCCCGATCCTGCTGGAAGATATGCTGCAGCTGAACCTGGATAACCCTATCGTGGTTTCTCCGGACATCGGCGGCGTGGTTCGCGCTCGCGCTATCGCCAAGCTGCTGAACGATACCGATATGGCTATCATCGACAAACGCCGTCCGCGCGCTAACGTTTCTCAGGTGATGCACATCATCGGTGACGTCGCCGGCCGTGACTGCGTAATGGTTGACGATATGATCGATACCGGCGGTACCCTGTGTAAAGCTGCGGAAGCGCTGAAAGAGCGCGGCGCGAAACGCGTATTCGCCTACGCCACGCACCCGATCTTCTCCGGCAACGCCATCCAGAACATCAAAAACTCTGTGATTGACGAATTCGTCGTCTGCGATACCATTCCGCTGACGCCGGAAATCAAAGCGCTGGAAAAGGTACGTACTCTGACGCTGTCTGGTATGCTGGCCGAAGCGATTCGTCGTATCAGCAACGAAGAATCTATCTCTGCTATGTTCGAACATTAATCGAGCCCGGCTCAAAAACCCGCTGCGGCGGGTTTTTTTGTCTCTGAACCTTTTATTCTCCACAAAATCATTCGGCATGCGTCAAGGCGGCAAGTGAATGAATCTCCGGCAGCGTACAGGCAGTACGAGACCGGGATAAATGAACGCAGCCAACACAGAGGCATCCCGAAGGATGACGTGGAAATGACCGATGCCTCCTTCACCTGCCATTTAGTTGACAGATGATGCGCTCATGGATGAAACATTATTGTGAACAGATTATTTTCCTCACATGTGATGCCTTTCCGCGCCCTCATCGACGCTTGTTGGAAAGAAAAATATACCGCTTCGCGGTTTACTCGTGATGTGATTGCCGGAATTACCGTCGGGATTATCGCTATCCCGCTGGCGATGGCGCTGGCAATTGGCAGCGGGGTGGCGCCGCAGTACGGTCTCTATACCTCCGCGGTGGCGGGGATCGTGATTGCGTTAACCGGCGGCTCGCGCTTCAGCGTGTCCGGTCCAACCGCCGCTTTTGTGGTGATTCTCTACCCGGTCTCGCAGCAGTTCGGGCTCGCCGGGCTGCTGGTCGCCACCTTGATGTCGGGGATCTTCCTGATTCTTTTCGGCCTGGCGCGCTTTGGCCGCCTGATTGAGTATATTCCGCTATCGGTCACCCTCGGCTTCACCTCCGGGATCGGTATCACCATCGGTACCATGCAAATTAAAGATTTTCTCGGTCTGCAGATGGCCCACGTGCCTGAACATTATCTGCAGAAAGTCGGCGCGCTGGCGATGGCGCTGCCGACCATTAACCCCGGCGATGCCGCCATCGGCGTTGTCACGCTAGGCACGCTGATTATCTGGCCGCGTCTGGGGATTCGTCTGCCGGGCCACCTGCCGGCCCTGCTGGCGGGCTGCGCGGTGATGGGCGTGGTCAACCTGCTTGGCGGGCACGTCGCCACCATCGGCTCTCAGTTCCACTATATTCTCGCCGACGGCAGCCAGGGCAACGGTATTCCGCAGCTGCTGCCGCAGCTGGTGCTGCCGTGGGATATGCCCGGTTCAGACTTCACCCTCAGCTGGTCCTCACTGCAGGCGCTGCTGCCGGCGGCGTTTTCCATGGCCATGCTCGGGGCGATTGAGTCCCTGCTGTGCGCCGTGGTGCTGGACGGCATGACCGGCACCAAACACAAGGCCAATAGCGAGCTGATTGGCCAGGGGCTCGGCAATATCGTCGCGCCGTTCTTCGGCGGCATTACCGCCACCGCCGCTATCGCCCGCTCGGCGGCCAACGTTCGCGCCGGGGCGACCTCGCCGGTTTCCGCCGTGATCCACGCGCTGCTGGTGATCATGGCGCTGCTGGTGCTTGCCCCTCTGCTCTCCTGGCTGCCGCTTTCCGCGATGGCGGCGCTGCTGCTGATGGTGGCATGGAATATGAGCGAAGCGCACAAGGTCGTTAACCTGCTGCGCTATGCGCCAAAAGACGACATTATCGTCATGCTGATGTGTATGTCGCTGACCGTCCTGTTTGATATGGTCATCGCTATTAGCGTCGGTATTGTGCTGGCTTCCCTGCTGTTTATGCGCCGGATCGCGCGGATGACCCGCCTCGCACCGGTCAACGTCGAGGTTCCCGATAACGTACTGGTGCTGCGCGTCATTGGTCCGCTGTTTTTCGCCGCCGCGGAAGGGTTGTTTACCGATCTGGAAACGCGGATTGCTGGCAAGCGTATCGTCGTGCTGAAGTGGGATGCGGTGCCGGTGCTGGATGCCGGCGGGCTGGATGCCTTCCAGCGCTTCGTGAATAAGCTGCCGGAAGGCTGTGAGCTACGCGTGTCGAACCTGGAATTTCAGCCCCTGCGTACCCTGGCGCGGGCAGGCGTTAAGCCGATTCCGGGCCGCCTGAGCTTCTACCCGGACCGCAGCGCCGCGCTGGCGGATATTTAATTACCCGGCGGCAGGCCCCGGCGCCTGCCGCATCATTACGCCAATCGCCTGCTGAAGCCAGCCAAGCACCTCCGGCGTCATCCACGTTCCCTTCATCAAATGCGGCTCCCGCTCCATGGCATAACGAAACTTCTGCTGCGTGTGCGGATCCTTTCCCGCGTAAGACTGGAATAGCGCCAGCCAGCGCTGCGCCAGCTGCTGACCTTCCGCGGAGGCAGGCTCCCGCTTCTCACGACAGGCCCGATGCAGCTCGGCCACCAGCGCCGGCCACTCCATCAGGCGATCGAAATAGTGCTGCCGTGTAAAAGCCAGCTCCTCGGCGTTCAGATAGCGCGCCCAGATGGCCAGCTTGCTTTCGGCAAAAGCACGGGTAATGAAATCAATCATCTCCGGCGTCACCCCGGTTTGCTCGCGCATCTGCGGTTCGGCGGCGTGCATCTCATTCAGGCGAGTCAGAAACTCCGGCCTGCCGGCGGTATCCTGCTCCAGCTGCGCCATCCAGCGGGTGGCCAGCGCAATCGCCCGAGGCTCATCGGCCGGACAGCGTTCGCCCATAAGCTGCTGCGCTTCACCCACCAGCTCCAGCCATATCTGGTTACGCTGCGCATCCTGCTCTGCGAACGGCAGCACCTGTAATTCCTGTTGACTAAACCAGCGATCGTACATTTTCATCAGCTCCAGCGTTTGTAGCCAGGACTCCAGGTCGGGCTCGTCTCCGCTGTCCAGCTCTTCACGCAGCAGCGCCAGGCGCTGGCGCAGCGTGGAGAGGGTTTGCAGCTGCCGGTCGAGGGTGGCGATCTGCTTGACCAACAGGTCGGACAGCGAGAAGGCGTCCCGGTCGAGATAGTCCTTGATAGTGGCGAGTTCCAGCCCGGCCTGCGCCAGCGCTTTGATCATATGCAGTCGCTGAACGGCCGCCAGATTATAGAGCCGGTAACCCGCCGCGCTTCTGGCCGAAGGCGCCAGCAGTCCCGTTTGTTCATAGTGATGTAGCGTGCGGACGGTTATGCCGGCGCGCTTCGCCAGTTCACCCACCTGAATTAACATGACTGCTCCTTTCGTTTACCAGTGGCGCCACTCTGCTGCCTGACGTGACGTCAGGGTCAAGCGTTCTGTACAGGAATTGTATTAGGCAGGCGGTGCCGAAGAAAGACGAAGAGAGAAAGGAGGATTTGAGACACCAACAGGCGGGCAGCCTGAACGGGCGGCATGAAAACGCACCAGCCGTTCACAACGGCTGGCGGTCTGGAATTCACTCAGCTGTGGCGATGCTGATCGCGGCGGCAGCGTTTATCGTAGTGGCGAACCCACCAGTATCTGTCGCTAACCTGTTCATGACCGCCGATACGGGCGCCAGCCAGCCACAGTACCGCGCCGACAAAGATACTCAAGATCGCGCCGTGTGCGAAAAACTGCGGCAGGTCAAGCTGCGGAAGCTGGTTTAAAATAGAATAACCAACGCCGACAACCATGACGACCAACCCCAACCCCATCAGCACATTACCGAGTAACGAAGCGTTTCTGCGTTTCATATGTCACCTCCGGAACCTTGGGTTGCATGGGAATATCCCCAAATCTTATAGGTGTAGTATAGACAATGGCCAATATAGCGATTGCGTGGACGATCACAGAAGCGAACATCTTGCCAACAAAAGTTTACAAATAACCCACTGAACAACATCAAATTCTAATTATTCAAACCCGTGATTATCTGTGGCAGGTGCGTTTCGCTGGCAGAATTTTGTCAACCGCGCGCGCAGACAGTACACTACGCGCCAGAGAACGATCCAAGCAGGATAAAAAAGTGAGCATAAAATTAATTGTCGGCCTGGCGAACCCCGGCGCTGAATACGCGGCGACGCGACATAACGCCGGCGCCTGGTACGTGGATTTACTGGCTGAACGCCACCGCGCGCCGCTGCGCGAAGAGAGCAAATTCTTCGGCTACACCTCGCGGATTAACCTTGCCGGCGAGGATGTCCGCCTGCTGGTGCCGACCACCTTTATGAACCTGAGCGGCAAAGCCGTCGGCGCGATGGCGACCTTCTTTCGCATCAACCCGGACGAAATCCTGGTCGCCCACGATGAGCTCGACTTACCGCCAGGCGTGGCTAAGTTCAAGCTGGGCGGCGGCCACGGCGGCCATAATGGCCTGAAAGACATCATCAGCAAGCTGGGCAATAACCCGAACTTTCACCGCTTACGCGTGGGAATCGGCCATCCGGGCGATAAAAATAAAGTTGTCGGTTTTGTGCTGGGCAAGCCCCCCGCCAGTGAACAGAAGCTGATTGATGAGGCCGTTGACGAAGCGGTACGCTGCACCGAGGTGTGGCTGAAGGATGGCCTGACCAAGGCGACCAACCGTTTACACGCTTTTAAAGCGCAATAACCGGTCGGCGTGCGGAATTTTTGTCACGCACCGTGTATAATAGGCGAAGCTATTTACTTTTCTGCAATCTGTTCACTGTAACAGGTTGATTATCCAAAGATTAAGGTGATTTAAATCATGGGATTCAAATGCGGTATCGTCGGTTTGCCCAACGTCGGCAAATCCACCCTGTTCAATGCGCTCACTAAAGCGGGTATTGAAGCGGCCAACTTCCCCTTCTGTACCATTGAGCCGAACACCGGTGTCGTGCCGATGCCCGATCCGCGTCTGGACAAACTGGCTGAAATCGTCAAACCACAGCGTATTCTGCCGACCACGATGGAATTCGTTGATATCGCAGGCCTCGTTAAAGGCGCGTCGAAAGGTGAAGGCCTGGGCAACCAGTTCCTGACCAACATCCGCGAAACCGAAGCTATCGGTCACGTAGTGCGCTGCTTCGAAAACGACAACATCATCCACGTTAACAATAAAGTGGATCCGGCTGACGATATTGACGTTATCAACACCGAGCTGGCGCTCTCCGACCTGGACACCTGCGAGCGCGCTATCCACCGCGTGCAGAAGAAAGCCAAAGGCGGCGATAAAGACGCGAAAGCCGAGCTGGCGGCGCTGGAAAAATGCCTGCCGCACCTTGAGAACGCCGGCATGCTGCGTTCGCTGAAGAACCTGACTGAAGAAGACAAAGCGGCGATTAAATACCTGAGCTTCCTGACCCTGAAGCCGACCATGTATATCGCCAACGTCAACGAAGACGGCTTTGAGAACAACCCTTATCTCGATAAAGTTCGCGAAATTGCCGCCGCCGAAGGTTCTGTGGTGGTCGCCGTTTGCGCCGCCGTTGAGTCCGATATCGCCGAGCTGGACGATGCCGACCGCGATGAGTTTATGGCCGAGCTGGGTCTCGAAGAGCCGGGCCTGAACCGCGTTATCCGCGCCGGCTACGAGCTGCTGAACCTGCAGACCTACTTTACCGCAGGGGTGAAGGAAGTGCGCGCCTGGACTATCCCCGTCGGCGCCACTGCTCCGCAGGCCGCGGGTAAAATCCACACCGACTTTGAAAAAGGCTTTATCCGCGCGCAGACCATCGCCTATGAAGACTTTATTACCTATAAAGGCGAACAGGGTGCCAAAGAAGCCGGGAAAATGCGCGCTGAAGGTAAAGACTACATCGTGAAAGATGGCGATGTGATGAACTTCCTGTTCAACGTCTAAATAAAATTTGTTGTCTCATGAGGTTTCATTGAACCTCATGAACATCGAAAAAAACCACAAAATCCACGCAATTGCGTGGATTTTTCATTTCAGCAAGCGCGTAAGCAAGTCGCAGATGGAGTTAGCCCGACACCAGCTCGCCAGTTAGATAAGATCCGCAAGGTCAACGACGTATCCAACACCTTTAAGCTGATCGCTAAAGAGTGGTTGCAGATGAAAGACTGGGCCGAAATTACCAAAACGCGCCGACTGGATATGCTTGAACGTGTGGTTTTCCCCGCAATAGGTAAGCTCCCAATCAGAGAGGTCACTCCACACCACATCCTTAGAATTCTTCAAGAAACTGCTAAACGAGGAGCACCGACAGTTGCCGCTGAAGCTCGCCACACCGTTTCATCAGTTTTTGAGTTAGCAGTTGCAACGCTTAGAGCTGATAGCGATCCTGTACGGCCTGTGCGCAAGGCCCTTCCGGCCAATAAGATACAGCACAAACAAGCACTGAATCCTCAGCAAATCGGAAAGTTATTAAACTGTTTTGATAATAGTCGTGGCTCGTACCAGGTTAACTATTGTATGTGGCTTATGTGGTGGACATTGACGCGTCCTGCAGAAGCCACCGAAGCAGAATGGACAGAATTCGATCTTGATAACGCCCTGTGGACAATTCCGGCAGCGCGAATGAAAGCCCGCAGAGAACACGTTATTCCCCTCCCCTCACAAGCTATCAAAATGCTCAGAACACTACAGGGATTAACCGGGCATCGGCAGCACCTTTTCCCGGGCAGGGATAATCCGTTAGGTCCAATGACATCGCACTCGCTGCGCCAGCTACGTAAAAGCCTCGGCTGGAGTGGTACATATAGCCCACATGCAACCCGAACCACAGGAAGAACCCGTTTAAACGAGATGGGCTATCGACCTGATGCTATTGAGGCCCAACTTGCGCACGCTGATACCAACAATGTTCGTCGCACATACAACCATGCAACTTATCTTGATGAGCGAAAGGTTATGATGCAGGACTGGGCAAATAAACTTGAAGAATGGGTAGGAAGCGCGCGCAGCACTATTGATGTTTCGTAAACCATGATGTATTGGTCTGTTAATGCTGATTATTAACGATAATTTCCCATCAGATTATAAAAACTATATTTCAGCCTACACTTTTGTAACTGTCTGATTATACGACCATTGTTACTCTCCTCACCCAGCGTTATAATTTCTTAGCACCCATTAGCGCAGGATGTTCCCATGAGCCGATACCGTATCTCTGGCAGTGAAGGACAATATGAGAAAAACTCCGATGAGCAAGTTCTGGCAAATAAGCTGGGGATTGCTGATTCTGGTGAGATGGACGAAGCGGAGCTTGTGCTGTTAGAGAAGCTCTATCACTGCATTTTTGAAGAGCAGTTTCCAGCAGGGCAGATCACCATTGCTTTGCTGAAAAGCTGGCATCGCCGCTGGCTGGGAAACATCTATGAGTGGGCCGGGCAAGAAAGGACTGTCAATATCAGCAAAGGGGGCTTTATGTTCGCGCCCTCTGCACAGTTGCCAAAACTAATACACGAATTCGACGCTAAATACCTTGCCCGATATACACCATGCACCAACATGAGCGAAGAACAGATCATAGAGGCTATTGCTGTAACCCATGTAGAGCTGATACTCATCCATCCATTCCGGGAAGGCAATGGACGTTTATCACGACTTTTAGCTGATGTGATGGCGGTTCAGGGGGGACACAGGCCGCTGGATTATCAAAGCTGGGAGCAAAACAAAGCCGAATATATTTCGGCTATCCACGCAGGTATGTCAATGGACTACGGCCCGATGTGTTATTGGGTCGGTACTGCGTTAAGACGTGATTAAACAGCAAGACGAAGATGGGCGAACTTTTTGCGCGTCGCTTCAAGCGAAGCTTCGATCTTCTCAGAAGACTGCCCCGTCTCAACGGCGGTTGACGTTGCTACCGAGCGAACAATGTCAGCGCGAGACGGTTTAACGTAATACACCTGCGTTTTCTTGTCATTGCTCATCGCGATTCCTCAGCTATCGAATGTGTAATCTGTACTCATTATATCAAGGTTTCGACACGACTTCACATCATCTGTAGCCCGACGTCATCAAGGGGCCATCTAGCTCTGATTTAGCACTGCACTGAATTTGGGTCAGGGTCAGTGGTAACTAGCCTCAGATAGCAGCATCAACTAAAGTGAGTACAGACATGAGTATGAAAATAAAAATCAAAAATAAAAACATTAAATATCAATTCAATAAATATCAAATCACGATTCAACGTCTAAGCATTTCTTCGCCGTGATGCCCTCCACAAAATCCACGCGCTCGCGTGGATTTTTTATTGCCCGCAGTTCCCGTCAGTTCTGACCCGCCGCCAGCGAATATTTCTTTATTTTGCGATACAGCGTGGCGATGCCGATGCCCAGCTCATCCGCCGCCTGCTTTTTATTACTGTAGCGAGAGAGCGCATCGCGGATCATCTGCCGCTCCATCTCCTCCAGCGCCGTCACGTTCTCCTCCTGAGTGAGTGTCGCTGACGCTGACGCTGAAGCCGACGACGTCGCCTGGCTCGCCGCTTCACCGCTGCTTAACAGATTCGGCGGCAGCAGCGACATATCGATGATTTCTCCCGACGGCACCACGTTGACCAGGTACTCCATCAGGTTGCTGAGTTCGCGAATATTGCCCGGCCAGCGATAGCGCTTAAGGAAATCGATCACGTCCTGCGCGACGCCGGGATAAACCAGATTGAGACGACCGGTATGCAGATGCAGGAAATAGTGAATCAGCAGCTCAATATCGTCCTGACGTTCGCGCAGCGGCGGCAGGCGCAGCGGAATCACGTTCAGACGATAGTAGAGATCTTCGCGGAACTTCCCTTCCGCGATGTACTGTTCCAGGTTTTGATTGGTAGCGGATATGATACGAATATCGACCTGAACCGGATGGCTGGCGCCCACCGGCTGAATCTCACGTGACTCAATGGCCCGCAGCAGCTTGGCCTGCAGAGTGAGCGGCATATCGCCAATTTCGTCAAGAAACAGCGTCCCGCTATTGGCCGCCTGAATCAGGCCGGTCTTACCGTTTGCCGATGCGCCGGTAAACGCCCCCTTCACGTAGCCAAACAGTTCGCTTTCTAACAGCTGCTCGGGTATCGCGGCGCAGTTAATTGCGATAAAGGGCTTCGCGTGGCGATCGCTGAGCTTGTGGATAGCGCGGGCAACCACCTCTTTCCCGGTCCCGCTTTCACCGGCAATCATCACGCTGGAGGGGCTCGGGGCCACGCGGCTGATCAGCTTTTTAAGCTGCCGCATAGGTCGACACTCTCCCACCATCGCCTCAATCTGCGGCCCTTCCTGCCCGCAGCTGAAATCGGCCGAAGAGTGCGACTGATGGAACGCCATTAAAAATAACCACTGATCCTGCACCGCGTGCAGCTGGCCGATAATGAGCTCCTTGCGATCGTCAAAGGAGATAATGTGCTGCATATGGCCGTGCTTGAAATTATCTTCGAAGGTCAACGGCTGAAACTGGATTGACTTACCAATCACCTGTCCCTGAGTGACGCTCATTATTTTCAAAGCGGCCTGGTTGGCAAATTTGACTCTTTGATCGTTGCCCACGACCAGTACGCCCTGATCCATATTTTCGATCATAGTTAAAAATATTTTATGGATATTGTCGCCGACCGCCCGCTCCTGCAAAAAGCGGGAAACGAATATGGTTGAGACATGACGAACATAATCAGAAAACTCCTGGATATTCGCATTTATACGTTCCTGCTGCTCGCGCGTCAGCGCAACCAGGCTAATAACGCCGACGCAGCGGTCGTGATACATCACCGGCGTGCCAAGAAAGGCTTTCTCTTCGCATTTCTCCTTATTGTTACAGTCTTTACACAGGGGATCGAAGCGGGAGTGGGTAACGACCTTCTCGGTCTGTGTTTCAATAATGTAACGCAGAAGCCGTGAATTTGAATTTAATTTATAGCCAATCTGTTTACTATAAGCGCCAGTTCCGGCGACCCGGTATAATTCGTTATCAACAATCTCGACCTCCAGCTGCAGCACGCTGGATAACATCCTTGCAAACTTTTGAATTGTAGGCTGAATCTGCATTAAAATGGAGGGTGCTTTGGACGGTATCATGTCTATCGGCCTTCTATTATTGCTCACCTGTTCGGCGTCAAGCGAAGCGGCTTTATTTATCTGCGGGGAATGATACCACTCCTTTTAGCCACCCGCGTTGATATAGATAGGGCCAATTTCCCCACCTTATCTTAAATATGCAAGAGCTATCACAGTTTCTTATCATTATGATAAATTTGCAGCGGTTTTTATCATATTGGCGCAATGTGAAGATGATAATCGCATTATTTACGGCGGCAACCCGCGCCTGTCCCGCTGAAATGGACGGTGGGGGAAAAATTTCACCTTTCTCTTCCCGGGACAACTCGCCTGAATTCGTGACAGACCTGGCATAATCTTAACTATTCAATCCTCTCCGCCGCCTCTCCCGGAGGATTTGGCACGCTTATTGTTAGTGGTAATACAGCGCTGGCAGTCGCTAATTCGGCAACTCTGCATATCCGACCGCACAGCAATCAATAAGCCGTCATTCACGACCAGGATTGAAACATGAAAACTGTTAACGAACTGATTAAGGATATCAATAAACTTAACTCTCATCTCAGTGAGAAAGACTTTCTGCTGACCTGGGAACAATCGCCGGATGAGCTGAAACAGGTGCTGGACGTCGCCGCCGCGCTAAAAACGCTACGCGCTGAAAATATCGCCACCAAAGTGTTCAACAGCGGATTGGGTATTTCCGTGTTCCGCGATAACTCAACCCGTACCCGCTTCTCCTATGCTTCCGCGCTTAATCTGTTAGGGCTGGCGCAACAGGATCTGGATGAGGGGAAATCGCAGATTGCCCACGGCGAAACGGTCCGTGAAACCGCCAACATGATCTCCTTCTGCGCCGACGCCATCGGCATTCGCGATGACATGTTCCTTGGCGCGGGCAACGCCTACATGCGCGAAGTCGGCGAAGCGCTGGACGACGGCCACAAGCAGGGCGTCCTGCCGCAGCGACCGGCGTTGATCAATCTGCAGTGCGATATCGACCACCCGACGCAATCCATGGCCGATCTCGCCTGGCTGCGCGAGCACTTCGGTTCGCTGGAGAATCTGAAAGGTAAGAAGATCGCCATGACCTGGGCCTACTCGCCGAGCTATGGCAAACCCCTCTCGGTGCCGCAGGGCATTATCGGCCTGATGACCCGCTTCGGTATGGACGTCACCCTCGCCCACCCGGAAGGGTACGACCTGATCCCTGACGTTATCGAAGTGGCAAAAAACAATGCCCAGGCCTCCGGCGGCAGCTTCCGCCAGGTGAACAGCATGGAGGAAGCCTTTAAAGACGCCGATATTGTCTATCCGAAATCCTGGGCGCCGTACAAGGTAATGGAAAAACGCACCGAGCTGCTGCGCGCAAATGACCATGAAGGTCTGAAGGCGCTGGAGAAAGCCTGCCTTGAGCAGAACGCCGGCCATAAAGACTGGCACTGTACGGAAGAGATGATGAAGCACACCCGCGACGGTGAAGCGCTGTATATGCACTGCCTGCCGGCGGATATCACCGGCGTCTCCTGCGACGCGGGCGAAGTCACCGAGGGAGTCTTCGAGAAGTACCGGATCCCGACCTACAAAGAGGCCAGCTGGAAGCCGTACATCATCGCCGCGATGATCGTCTGCCGCAAATACGCGAACCCGGGCAAGGTGCTGGAGCAGCTGCTCAAGGAAGCGCAGAAACGCATCAAATAATCCCCAGGCTGGCCTGCGGGCCAGCCCCACGACTTTCGCATTTCAAAAAGGATAAGGATCGAGTATGTCTGCTTTCTCACTGAAAATGGATATTGCCGAAAACCGTTTTTTTAACGGAGAGACTTCACCGCTGTTTTCACGCCAGCAAGCGCAGCAGGCTCGCCGCTTTCATCAAAAGATCGCCGGCTATCAGCCTACGCCGCTGGTGGCGCTGAACGAACTTTCCGCGTTGTTTGGGGTACAAAAAATCCTCGTTAAAGATGAATCCCGGCGCTTTGGCCTCAACGCCTTCAAAATGCTCGGCGGCTCTTATGCTATCGCCCGACTGCTGTGTGAAAAATATCATTTAGATATCAACGATCTTTCCTTCGAAACGCTCAAATCCAGCATCAAAGAGAAGATGACGTTCGCCACCACGACCGACGGCAACCACGGCCGCGGCGTGGCGTGGGCAGCCCGCCAGTTAGGCCAGAACGCCGTCATCTATATGCCGAAAGGCTCCGCGCAGGAGCGGGTTGACGCCATACTGCGCCTCGGCGCCGAGTGTATCGTCACCGACATGAACTACGACGACACCGTCCGCTTTACCATGCAGACCGCGCAGAAAAACGGCTGGGAGGTGGTGCAGGACACCGCCTGGGAAGGCTACACAAAAATTCCGACCTGGATTATGCAGGGCTACGCCACCCTCGCCGATGAAACGGTAGAACAGCTCTCCTCAATGGGTATCGCCCGTCCGACGCACGTGCTTCTGCAGGGCGGCGTGGGGGCGATGGCGGGCGGCGTGCTGGGCTACCTGGCCGATGTCTACGGCGCGAAGCATCTCCATTCCATTATCGTCGAGCCGGAGCTGGCCGACTGTCTCTACCGCTCTGCGCTGAAGGGCCAGATCGTCAACGTCAGCGGCGATATGGCCACCATTATGGCCGGTCTCGCCTGCGGTGAGCCCAACCCGCTGGGCTGGGAAGTGCTGCGCAACTGCGCCACGCAGTTCGTCTCCTGTCAGGATGCCGTCGCCGCCCTCGGCATGCGGGTGCTGGGAAACCCGGCGGGCCAGGATCCGCGCGTTATTTCCGGCGAATCCGGCGCCGTCGGTCTCGGCCTGCTGGCGGCGATTCATTTCCATCCGCAGCGCGAAGCGCTGATGCACAAGCTCAAGCTGGATAGCGATTCCGTGGTGCTGGTGATTAGCACCGAAGGCGACACCGACGTTAAGCACTATCGCGAAGTCGTCTGGGAAGGCAAACATCCGGCCGCGCAGTAGCCGATTGATCAACATTTCTCCCGCCCGGCGGGACCCCCGTATTCAGAACTGGAGAACATCCTTATGGCTAAGCAAATTCCGTTCAACGCGATCCTGGAAAAATCAAAACAATACGAAAAAGAGATGACCCGCTTCCTGCGCGATATGATCGCCATCCCCAGCGAAAGCAGCGATGAGAAGCGCGTGGTGCACCGTATCAAAGAGGAGATGGAGAAAGTCGGATTCGACAAAGTGGAAATCGATCCGATGGGTAACGTGCTGGGCTACATCGGCCACGGCCCGCGTCTGGTCGCCATGGACGCGCACATTGATACCGTCGGCATTGGCAACATCAAGAACTGGAACTTCGATCCGTACGAAGGTATGGAGACCGATGAGCTGATCGGCGGACGCGGCGCGTCTGACCAGGAGGGCGGAATGGCCTCAATGGTTTACGCCGGTAAAATCATTAAAGATCTGGGCCTGGAAGATGAGTATACCCTGCTGGTGACCGGTACCGTTCAGGAAGAGGATTGCGACGGCCTGTGCTGGCAGTACATTATTGAACAATCCGGTATACGTCCGGAATTCGTGGTCAGCACCGAACCTACCGACTGCCAGATTTACCGCGGCCAGCGCGGGCGTATGGAGATCCGCGTGGAGGTTCAGGGCGTCAGCTGCCACGGCTCCGCCCCGGAGCGCGGCGATAACGCCATCTTCAAAATGGCGCCCGTTCTCACCGAGCTGGAACAGCTTTCACACAAGCTGGGCGATGACGAGTTCCTCGGCAAAGGCACCCTGACCGTTTCCGAGATTTTCTTCACCTCGCCGAGCCGCTGCGCGGTAGCGGATAGCTGCGCCGTCTCCATTGACCGCCGTCTGACCTGGGGCGAAACCTGGGAAGGCGCGCTGGAAGAGATCCGCGCGCTGCCGGCGGTGAAAAAAGCCGCCGCGGTGGTCTCGATGTACAACTACGAGCGCCCCTCCTGGACCGGCCTGGTCTACCCGACCGAATGCTACTTCCCGACCTGGAAAGTGGAAGAGAACCACTTCACCGTTCGCGCCCTGAGCAACGCCTATGAAGGTCTGTTCGGCAAAGCGCCGGTGGTGGATAAGTGGACCTTCTCCACCAACGGCGTCTCCATTATGGGCCGCCACGGCATTCCGGTTATCGGCTTTGGGCCTGGGAAAGAGCCGGAGGCGCATGCGCCGAATGAGAAAACCTGGAAATCGCATCTGGTAACCTGCGCCGCGATGTATGCCGCTATCCCGCTGAGCTGGCTGGCCACGGAGTAATTGTTCGTCCTGTCTGCCGCCGCGCTCTGCGGCGGTATGTTGAGGTTTCTATGCGCGTACTGATTAAAAATGGCCTCGTCGTCAACGCCGACGGACAGCTAAAGCAGGACCTGCTCATTGAAGATGGCCTCGTCAAGCGCCTTGCCAGTTCTATTGAGGCAGAACAACCCTGCGAAGTGATTGACGCCGAGGGCTGCTACGTGATGCCCGGCGGCGTCGACGTTCATACGCATTTCAATATTGATGTGGGGCTCGCCCGCAGCTGCGATGATTTCTTTACCGGCACCCGGGCCGCGGCCTGCGGCGGTACCACCACCATTGTTGATCATATGGGCTTCGGGCCCGTCGGCTGCCACCTGCGCCACCAGTTCGAGGTCTATCGCGGCTACGCCGCCTATAAAGCCGTTATCGACTACAGTTTTCACGGCGTTATCCAACACGTTAACCACGGCATTCTCGACGAGATCCCGATGATGGTGGATAGCGGCATCAGCAGCTTTAAGCTCTATCTGACCTACCAGTACAAACTCAGCGATGATGAGATATTGCAGGCGATGCGCCACCTGCAGCGCGCCGGCGCGCTGACGACGGTGCATCCGGAAAACGATGCCGCCATCGCCCAGCGCCGGGCGGAATTTATCAACGCCGGTAAAACCGCGCCGCGCTATCACGCCCTGAGCCGCCCGCTGGAGTGCGAGGCGGAAGCCATCGCCCGAACGATCAACCTCGCGCAGCTGGCGGGAAACGCGCCGCTGTATATCGTGCATCTTTCCAACGCCCTGGGCCTGGAGTACCTGCGCCTGGCCAGAAGACGCCACCAGCCGGTGTGGGTGGAGACCTGTCCGCAGTATCTGCTGCTGGACGAGCGCTGCTACGAGCGCGAAGACGCGCTTAACTATCTGCTCAGCCCTCCCCTGCGCAACGCCAGCAACAACGATGCGCTATGGCGCGGTATCCATGATGGAGATATTGACACGGTCGCCACCGACCACTGCGCGTTCTCTGCGCAGCAGCGCAGGCAGATCTCCGGCGGCGACTTTAGCCGCTGCCCGAACGGCCTGCCGGGGGTGGAAAACCGGCTGCTGCTGCTGTTCTCGCACGGCGTGATGACCGGGCGCATCACCCCTGAGCGCTTTGTGGCGCTCACCAGCGCCAACCCGGCGAAGCTGTTTGGCCTGTGGCCGCAGAAGGGGCTGCTGGCGCCCGGCGCCGATGGCGACGTGGTTATCATCGATCCGCAGCGTACCACCACCATCCGTCATCCCATGCTGCACGACAACGCCGACTATTCACCCTATGAAGGCTTTATCTGTCAGGGCGCGATTCGCCAGACGCTCTCCCACGGCAGAGTGATCTTTGATAACGGCACCTTTACCGGCATCGCCGGACAGGGCCGCTTTTTACGCCGACAACCCTTTTCCACCGCTCACCAGGCCGTCAGCGGAACAGAAACGTAATGAGAGGAAGCTATGAGTAAAAAAATTGTTCTCGCTCTCGGCGGGAATGCGCTGGGCGACGATCTCGCCGGACAGATGCAGGCCGTACGACACACCGCCCGGACGATCGTCGATTTTATCGCCCTTGGCCACCAGGTGGTGGTCACTCACGGCAACGGTCCGCAGGTGGGCATGATCAACCAGGCCTTCGAGGCCGCGGCAAAAACCGAGGCCCATACGCCCATGCTGCCGATGTCGGTCTGCGTGGCCCTGAGCCAGGGCTACATCGGCTACGACCTGCAGAACGCGATTCGTGAAGAACTGCTAACGCGCCAGCTGGATATCCCGGTGGCGACCCTGATAACCCAGGTGGAAGTGGATGCTAACGATAAGGCATTTCTTAATCCGACCAAGCCCATCGGCTCGTTCTTCAGCAAAGAAGAGGCCGAAAAGCTGAGCCAAAACGGCTACATCATGAAAGAGGACGCCGGGCGCGGCTACCGTCGCGTCGTCGCCTCGCCCATGCCGGTAGATATTATCGAGAAACAAACGGTAAAAGCGCTGATGGATGATTGCCACGTGGTGATCACCGTCGGCGGCGGCGGCATTCCGGTGATTCGCGAGGGTAACCATCTGCGCGGCGCCAGCGCGGTTATCGATAAGGACTGGGCCAGCGCGAAGCTGGCGGAGATGATCGACGCCGACCTGCTGATCATTCTCACCGCCGTAGAAAAGGTGGCGATCAACTTCGGTAAACCTGACGAGCAGTGGCTGGATAACCTCTCCCTGCGCGATGCCGAACGCTTTATCGAAGAGGGGCACTTTGCCAAAGGCTCAATGCTGCCAAAAGTGGAAGCCGCCGCCGCCTTCGCCCGCTCAGGGCCGGGGCGTAAAGCGCTGATCACGATGCTGAGCAAAGCCAAAGAGGGGATTGAAGGAAAAACGGGCACCATTATTAGCCAATAAGCTGTACGCCACGGGTTGCCGGGAACCTCCCGGCAACATTTCCCCTCGCAGAAGCTCAGACCTCAACCGCCTCAGCCAGACAATCCGGCTGGCACGCTTGCCTCACCTGGTTCATCAGCCCCCCCGGCGCGCCGTTTTTCACCTGCAGGATCTCCGCCAGCACGCTGATGGCAATCTCGTTTGGCGTCTCGGCGCCGATGTCATAGCCAATCGGCGCCCGCAGACGGCTGATATCCGCCTCCGTTACGCCGTTTTCCCGCATCTGGCGGACAAAGGCCTGCACTTTCCGCCGGCTGGCCAGCAGCCCCAGCCACGCCACCGGCTGGGTTATCAGCCTGTCCAGCGCCTCCCGATCCTGGTTGTTGGTGGCAATCAGCACGAAATCCTGCGGCCGGACCGCCATCGCCTCCACTACGTCCGTAAAGCTGGCAGCGTGCACCAGCCGCGCCGAAAGCGGAAAAGCGTCGGGGCAAAGGCTGGCGGAATAGATATCGCCAACGCAGATGTCAAAATCCACCCGCGCCGCGGCGTGGGCAACCGCGCGGTTAACGTGCCCGGCGCCGACCAGCAGCAGGCGCGGGCGCAGGCCGTGCACGCTGATGTAAACCGACATCGCGCCGCCGCAATCGGAGCCCACGGCGTCGCTGCCGGTGCGCGCCATGCGACCGTGAAACATTCGCGACGCCCGTTCGCGCAGCGCTTCCAGCGCCGCATCGATGACTTTACGCTCCACCATCCCGCCGCCAATGGTGCCCACAATCGAACCGTCCTCCCGGATAAGCATCTGAGCGGAGTGTCGGGGGGTGGAGCCCCGACTTTCGACAATCTGCGCCAGGGCAAAGGGGCGATTCTGCTCCTCAAGTCGTGCTGCTTCTGCAAAAATATTCATACTAACCTCAAAGGCGATGTTTACGGCTCTATTTGTTTATCTGCGATATTTCCCCGGGTTCTCAGTTTGAGAGTCTACCCGGCGTTGAAATAGCGTCGCAGCGACCCGTATCGACTATGCAATATTTATACTTAGCCGCCGTTTTTCATCGCAAATTGTGAGACAGGTCATTTCGTTAGCCGTAATGACGCTGCGGCAGGGATCCTACGCCGAATATTTCCTCTGTCGCCGCGATAAAAGAAAGCTGCCCGCTGAAATCACCGCCGAACGGCAGGCATAAATTATCATTCTGATATTCAGGATCTGATTTTGAGAAATCTCGCCGAATGATAAAGCGTATTGATTTGAGTTCTCATTTCCCCGCTGTGGAATTATTCACGCATTCGCGTCGAGTTTCGACCTGGTTCACAAATTAATTATTTCGCCGCCGCGGTTTGAATAACTGGTGTGATTGTTGCTCCTCTTTCGTTATCCGTCGGGATGATTACCACCGGCAATGTCGATCTTACAATGATATCTAAGGAGAGGGTTATGGGAGATATAATGCGTCCCGTGCCGTTTGAGGAGCTTTTAACGCGCATTTTCGACGAGTACCAGAGTCAGCGGACTATTTTTGGCATCCCCGAGCAACAGTTTTATACGCCGCAGGCGCAGCGGTCGATCGGCGTATTCGGCGAAAGCTGCGCGACGCCGCTCGGCCCGGCAGCCGGGCCGCATACCCAGCTGGCGCAGAACATTATTACCGCCTGGCTAACCGGCGGGCGGTTTATCGAGCTGAAAACCGTACAGATCCTTGACCGCCTGGAGCTGGAAAAGCCCTGCATCGATGCCGAAGATGAGTGCTTCAACACCGAGTGGTCCACCGAATTTACCCTCAAAAAAGCCTGGGATGAGTACCTGAAAGCCTGGTTCACGCTGCATCTGCTGGAGCAGGTCTTTCCGCTGGGCACCCATAAAGAGAGCAAGTCGTTTATTTTCAATATGAGCGTCGGCTACAACCTTGACGGTATTAAGCAGCCGCCAATGCAGGAATTTATCGACAACATGATGGACGCTTCCGCCCATCCTAAATTCGCCCAGTACCGCGACACCCTGAACCGCTGGCTGCAAAATAGAACCTTTATCGACAGCCTGCCAACCTGCGCGCGCAAAGACGGGCTGGACAATCTGGCTCAACGCGTGCCGGCCAGGCTGGTTCAGGGCGTCACCCTCTCAACCATGCACGGCTGCCCGCCGGACGAGATCGAAGCCATCTGCCGCTATATGCTGACGGAGAAAAATCTCAATACCTTTGTGAAGCTCAACCCGACCCTGCTCGGCTATCCGCGCGTTCGCCAGATCCTCGACGCCTGCGGCTTCGGCTATATCGGCCTTAGCGAAGCGTCATTTGACCATGACCTTAAGATCGACCGGGCGCTGGAGATGCTGACGCGCCTGATGGCGCTGGCGAAAGCGCGCAGCCTCGGCTTTGGCGTCAAGCTGACCAACACCCTCGGCACCGTCAACAACAAGGGAGCGCTGCCGGGAGATGAAATGTATATGTCAGGCCGCGCGCTATTCCCGCTATCGATCAACGTAGCCGCCCTGCTCTCGCGGGCGTTTGACGGCAAGCTGCCGATCTCCTACTCCGGCGGCGCCAGCCAGCTCAACATTCGCGAGATTTTCGACACCGGCATTCGCCCTATCACCATGGCCACCGACCTGCTGAAGCCGGGAGGATATCTGCGCCTGAGCGAGTGCATGCGCGAGCTGGAGAAAGCCGACGGCTGGAACATGACGCAGATCGACGTCGAGCGCCTCAACGCGCTGGCGGAAAAAGCGGTGAGCATGGACTACACCCAGAAACAGTGGAAGCCGGAAGAGCGCATTGATACCGGCGAGCCGCTGCCGCTGCTGGACTGCTACGTCGCCCCCTGCGTGACGGCCTGCGCCATCAAGCAGGATATTCCGGAGTATATCCGCCTGCTGGGCGAGCATCGCTACGCCGACGCGCTGGAGCTGATCTATCAGCGCAACGCGTTGCCGGCCATCACCGGTCATATCTGCGACCACCAGTGCCAGTACAACTGTACGCGTCTGGATTACGACAGCGCGCTCAACATCCGTGAGCTGAAAAAAGTGGCGCTGGAGAAAGGCTGGGACGAGTACCGCAGCCGCTGGCATAAGCCCGCGGGATCCGGCTCCCGGCACCCGGTAGCGGTGATCGGCGCGGGCCCTGCCGGTCTCGCCGCCGGATACTTCCTCGCCCGCGCCGGGCATCCGGTCACGGTTTTTGAACGCGAAGCCAGCGCCGGGGGCGTGGTGAAGAATATCATTCCGCAGTTCCGCATTCCCGGCGAGCTTATCCAGCACGATATCGATTTTGTCGTCGCCCACGGCGTCAAAATTGAGTACGGCTGCGACCCGCATCTGAGCGTGGAAAAACTGCAGGCGAAGGGTTTTCGTTACGTGCTGGTCGGCACCGGTACCGATAAAAACAGCGGCGTGAAGCTGGGCGGCGATAACCAGAACGTGCATAAGTCGCTGCAGTTCCTGCGCGAGTTTAACCGCGGCGCCGAGCTGAACCTGGGCAAACGCGTGGCCGTGGTCGGCGCCGGCAACACCGCCATGGACTGCGCCCGCGCGGCGCTGCGCGTGCCCGGCGTGCAGAGCGCGACCATCGTCTATCGCCGCTCGCAGCAAGAGATGCCCGCCTGGCGCGAAGAGTACGATGAGGCGCTGCTCGACGGCGTCGACTTCGAGTGGCTATGCAACCCGGAACAGTTTAACGCCGACGGGACGCTCGTCGTACGCGTCATGAAGCTCGGCGAGCCGGATGAGAAAGGCCGCCGCCGCCCGGTGGAAACCGATGAGATTCGCACCCTGCAAGTCGACTCTCTGATTACCGCCATCGGCGAGCAGCAGGACGGCGAAGCGCTGTCGGCAATGGGGATCCCGCTCGACCCGCAGGGCTGGCCGGTGGTCAACGCCGATGGCGAGACCAGCAAACCGAACGTCTTCCTGATCGGCGACGTTCAGCGCGGCCCCTCTTCTATCGTCTCCGCTATCGGCAACGCGCGACGGGCCACGGACGCGATCCTGGCCCGGGAAAATATCGCCAGCAGCTACGGAAACAAAGTCTGGAACAACGTCGATCCGGCGAAGGTGTACCAGCGTAAAGGCGCCATCGCCGTCACGCTGGTGGATAAAAACCAGCGCGAGGCTTTTGTCGAGCAGGAAGCCAGCCGCTGCCTGGAGTGCAACTACGTGTGCAGCAAGTGCGTCGACGTCTGTCCGAACCGCGCCAATATTTCCGTGGCCGTGCCGGGCTTCCAGAATCGCTTCCAGACCCTGCATCTGGATGCTTATTGCAACGAATGCGGCAACTGCGCTCAGTTCTGCCCGTGGCAGGGAAAACCGTATAAAGACAAAATCACCGTGTTCAGCCTGGAGCAGGATTTTGTCAACAGCACCAATCCGGGCTTCTTCGTCGCAGGCGCCAGCGTCAAAGTGCGTCAGGACGACCAGACGTGGCAGCTGGAAATTAACGACCGCGGCCAGTTTAACGAGGTACCGGCCCAGCTGGACGCCATGTGCCGCATCATAAGCCATATTCATCAGCACCAAAGCTATCTTCTGGGAGGCGTTGAAGTATGAGTATCCTGATCCTGAAAAATGCCACCGCCGCGCAGATCTATCCGGCGAAAGTGTGGGAGAACGTCGATATCGCCATTGAGAGCGATAAAATTCTCGCTGTCGGCCCCGGCCTGTGCCAGCGCTATCCGCAGGCGCAGGTGAAAGAGATGCGCGGGCAGCTGGTGATGCCCGGCATGGTCTGCTCCCACAATCACTTTTATTCCGGCCTGTCCCGGGGGATTCAGGCCAATATCGCCCCCAGCCCGGACTTTATCTCCACGCTGAAAAACCTGTGGTGGCGCCTTGACCGGGCGCTGGATGAAGAGTCGCTCTACTACAGCGGGCTGATCTGCGCCATGGAGGCCGTGCGCAGCGGCTGCACGGCGGTTGTCGATCATCATGCGTCGCCCCACTATATCGCGGGCTCCCTGAGCCAGCTGCGCAACGCCTTCCTCAAAATCGGGCTGCGCGGGATGACCTGCTTCGAAACCACCGACCGTAACTTTGGCAGCCGCGAGCTGCGCGACAGCGTTGAGGAGAACATTCGCTTCGCCAGAGAGATCGACGCCGCGCGCGAAAAGGGCGACCAGCCTTATCTGGTCGAGGCCCATATCGGCGCCCATGCGCCGTTCACCGTTCCGGATGAGGGTCTGGCGATGCTGCGCGAAGCGCTAAAAGCCACCGGCCGCGGCCTGCATATCCACGCGGCGGAAGACCGCTACGATGTCTCTCACAGCCATCACCTTTACGGTAAGGACCTGCTGGTGCGGCTGGCGGAGTTCGACCTTATCAACAGTAAGACGCTGATTGCCCACGGCCTGTACATCTCCGATGCCGACGTCGAGCTGCTGAACGCGCAGGACGGCTTCCTGGTGCACAACGCCCGCTCCAACATGAACAACCACGTCGGCTACAACCCCCGCCTGCCGCAGATGCGCAATCTAGCGCTCGGCACCGACGGCATCGGTTCCGACATGTTCGAGGAGATGAAGTTTGCCTTCTTTAAACACCGCGACGCCGGCGGGCCGCTGTGGCCGGACAGCTTCGCGAAGGCGCTGAGCAACGGCAATGAACTGTTGAATCGCAACTTCAACGCCCGCTTTGGCCGCCTTGAGGCGGGCTATAAAGCGGACCTCACCATTTGCGACTACATGGCGCCGACGCCGCTTATCGCGGAAAACATCGCCGGACATATCGCCTTCGGCCTGGGGGCAAACAGCGTGCGCAGCGTCATGGTGAACGGCGTGATGATCTACGAGGATCGCCAGTTCAGCTTCGACTGCGGGCCGATATTCCGCGAAGCGCAGAAAGTGGCGAAAAAAATGTGGGCGCGAATGGATGCGCTCCCCGCGTAGCCCGCATAAAAACGCTAAACCGGCCTGGCAGGCCGGTTTTTTTTGCTGACAGAACGCGGGCGTATGAAATTGCCCGGCAGCTTCCGCGCCGCCGGACGCAAGGTTTACAGCGACAGCAGCGCGGCGGTGGCGATATTGCGCTGCTTTTGCAGCGCGCTGAGCTGCTCTTCGGTCATGATACTCAGCGCCGCCGTCGGGCAGACATCAACGCAGGCGGGGCCGCGCTCCCGGGTGCCGCAAAGATCGCACTTAACGATAACCGGCGTCACACCGGCCTCTACCTCAATGGTAATCGCCCCAAACGGGCAGGCGACCACGCAGCTCTGGCAGCCAATGCAGCGCCCGCCGTCGGCCTCCACTTTCTCCGCCCCCATGCTCAGCGCCCCGGTCGGGCAGGCGCCCACGCAGGGCGCATTCTCGCACTGATGACACATCACCGGCACGCTAAGCTCGTCGAGGCGCATCACCTTCAGGCGAGGATGAAACTCCGCCCCCGGCGCCACGTGTTCCAGCGCACAGGCTACCTCACAGGTCCTGCAGCCGATGCAGGCCTGCGAACTGGCAACGATAAAACGAGTCATATCTCCTCCCAGGCCGTGAATTGCATCAACATCTCGCTGGCCGCCTGCCGCCCGGCAACCATGGCGGTGACCACCAGGTCCGCGCCGGTCACGGCATCGCCGCCGGCAAAGATTTTGTCATGGCTGGTTTGCGTCGTTCCGCGCCCTTTGCCGCCGGTCACTATCTGCCCCCAGCGGTCCAGCTTTATCCCGTGGCCGCGCAGCCACGGCATCTCGTGAGCCTGAAAGCCAAACGCCATAATGAGCACATCGGCTTTAAGTTCAAACCCGGAATCCGGGATCGGCTGCGGCCGGCGGCGGCCGTCCGGGCCCGGCTCGCCCATCTTCGTGCGGATCATCTCCACCGCGCAGACCTGCCCCTTGCGGTTGAGCTGAATGCGCTGCGGCTGCACGTTAAACTCAAATTTCACCCCCTCCTCCCGCGCGTTCACCACCTCTTTTTTCGACCCGGGCATGCTCAGCTCATCGCGACGGTAGGCGCAGGTCACGCTCGCTGCGCCGCGGCGAACGGCGGTGCGCAGGCAGTCCATCGCCGTATCTCCCCCGCCAAGCACTACCACCCGTTTCCCCTTAATATCGGTCAGCGGATACTCAGGGCTCTCTTCGAGCCCCATCACCTCGCGGGTGCTGGCAATCAGGAACGGCAGGGCCTGAATCACGCCGGGGGCGTTCTCTCCCTCCAGGCCGGCGGCCATCAGACCGTAGGTGCCCACGCCAAGGAAGACGGCGTCATAGTTTTTCACCAGATCGGCAAAAGCCACGTCGCGCCCCACCTCCTGGTTGAGATGAAAATTGACGCCCATGGCGCTAAAAATGTCGCGTCGCTTCTCAAGCACGTTTTTATCCAGCTTGAACGGCGGAATACCGAAGGTCAGCAGGCCGCCGATTTCCGGATGGCGATCGAACACGTCAACGTGCACGCCCGCGCGCACGAGAATATCGGCGCAGCCCAGTCCGGCGGGCCCGGCGCCAATCACCGCCACCCGTTCCGGGCGCGGGGCCACTTTGCCGATTGTCGGTCGCCAGCCCATCGCCAGGGCGGTATCGGTGATATAGCGCTCAAGGTTGCCAATGGCGACCGAGCCGCCTTCGTTCTTTAAGGTGCAGGCCCCTTCGCACAGCCTGTCCTGCGGACAGACGCGGCCGCAAATCTCCGGCAGGGAGCTGCTCTGATGGCACAGCTCCGCCGCCTCGATAATCTTGCCCTCGCTCACCAGGCGGATGAAATCGGGAATATGATTATGTAAAGGACAGGTCCAGTTGCACCACGCTTTCTGCGCGCAGTAGAGACAGCGTTCGCTCTCATACTCCGCATCGCACTCGCTCAGCGGCTGATAGATTTCGCCGAAGTGCTGCATGCGATCATCGGCGGGCACTTTTTTCGCGCCCACCCGCGGAGGTTTATTGAGTATCGCGCTGCGTCTGGCGCCGCGAACGGCGCCCAGCGGGGTTTCCAGCGTGGAGCGAATCTGCCGCGCGCTACGCAGCCGGTTAACGGCGGCCTCATCCATCAGTTGCAGCGCCTGGGTTGGACAGCTGGCCACGCACGCCTGCTGACCGGAAGGATGCTGGCTGCAAAGATCGCATTTCTGCGCCAGCTGCGGCGCGTCGTCATCGTTGGCCACCATCTCAATGGCCCCAAAGGGACAGGCGATGACGCAGTTTTTACAGCCGATGCACAGCGCCTCTGTAAACTGAACGCTGTCGTTCGCCACGCGCAGCGCCTGGGTCGGACAGGAGCCGACGCAGGGGGCGTCGTTGCAGTGGCGGCAGGTCGTCGCGCTGCTGGCGTGGCGGTGGAAGAACACCCGAATGCGCGGCAGAAAGTCGCTGCGCTGCCGGGGCCAGCTGTCCTGGCGATGAGAGGTGACGCAGGCCACTTCACAGGCGTGGCAGCCAATACAGTTTGCAGAATCGGCAACAATAAATTTATTCATTTGCTTCCCTTTATTATTCCAGGACTCACCGGGAAGCAATGCAATAATCAGGCGCTTTTGTTCAGGGTATTCATATGGTGCTTATTTTTGCGAGCCGTCTCAAAAAAACAGCCCCACTCCCGCTAAGCGGCGCGATATATATCCGCTCTCGCTGAACAAAAATTATTCTCCGCGCTCAGGGTTTAATCATGTTGATAATTCAACGTATCGCGCGTGATACCAAAATGAGACGCTCCCTGTCTCAATGTGATAGCACGCGTTTATTCACCAAGAGATTTATTTGAGAAGTTTCGCAGCGCGTCGATATTCCCGCCTTTTTCTCGTGAGTTATTTCACACAATTCTCCTTCAATTCTCCAGGTGCTTATTTTTGGCACAGCTTACGCATATTACTTCTCGTGCGCGCAACACGCTGATGAACGCATCGGCTCAGGGAGGCAGCGGCCTTCGAATCGTAACTTCGGCTCTGTTCATGTTTATACAGAGTGAAGTCGTACAGGAGATAACAACTTCATGAAAGATATCGCCAATTCCGCCTCACAAAACGGGAGCTCGACCGCACCGGTCGATGAAATATTACCCGTTACGCAAATGATTCTTTATGGGCTACAGCACGTGCTGGTGATGTACGCGGGCGCCGTGGCGGTTCCGCTCGTTGTGGGTAATGCGGTAGGGCTCCCGCCGGAGCACATTATTTTACTGATCAGCGCCGACCTGTTTATCTGCGGCGCGGCCACCATCGTGCAGTCGCTGGGGGTCGGTAAGTGGCTCGGCTGTCGGCTGCCGCTTATCCAGGGCTGTACCTTCGCCGCGCTGATCCCGATGGTGTTGATCGGTAAGGAGTACGGGATCGGCGGTATTTCCGGGGCGGTGATCGTGTCCGGTATTTTTATCCTCTGCTGCGCGCCGTGGATTAGCAAGCTCATCCGCTTCTTTCCCAAGGTGGTGATGGGCAGCATCGTCACGCTTATCGGCATGTCTATTATGCCGGTGGCAGGCGGGTGGATTGGCGGCGGGAGCAGCGAAATGAGCGGCTTTGGCGCCCCCTTCTCGCTGCTGATGGCGGCAATCACGCTGGTGATTATTCTCAATATTTACACCTTTGCCTCCGGCGTCGTGAAAAACACGTCGGTGCTGATCGGTCTTATCATCGGCACCGTACTCTGGAGCTGCTTTAAGCCTCTCGACTTTAGCCTCGTCCACGCCACCCCCTGGCTCCATCTGCCGACCCTGATGCCCTTCGCCAAACCTGAATTTCATATTATTCCCGTCGCCCTGCTGTCGATGGTGATGGTGGTGGTGATGGTGGAAACCATGTCCTCGATGATGGCGACCGGGGATATCGTCGGGAAAAAGGTGGACGCGAAGATGCTGCGCAACGGCCTCAACACCTGCGGTATCGCGACCACTATCTGCGGCTTCTTCAATCTGTTTCCCTACGCCGCCTTCGCGCAGAACGTCGGCCTGATCGGTTTAACCGGGGTGCGCAGCCGTTTTGTGGTGTCGGTCTCCGGCATCATTCTGATTCTGATGGGCGTGTTCTCGAGGATGGCGGCGCTGGTGGTGCTGATACCGAAACCGATCCTCGGCGGCGCGGGCATTGTCATGTTCGGTATGGTGGCGGTGTCCGGTATTCGTACCCTGGGACAGGTCAACTACCGCAACAATAATAACGGTATGGTGGTGGCATTAACGCTCGGCCTCGGCATGATGCCGGTGCTGGTGCCCAATCTGTTTACCCAGTTTCCGCCGATGGTTCAGCTGTTTCTGCACAGCGGGATTACGATTGGCACCCTGACGGCTATCGTCGCCAACCTCACCCTCAACGGCAGCGTGCCATTCCGCGTTAACCACGAAACGCCGGTCCCCGATCCGGCCCCGCCAAGCTCGGCGGCGCGCAACATGGCCGTCAGAACCGTCAGAATGTGGCTCCTGCTGCGCAAAGTTCAGAAGGAGAGACAGCCTGAAGAAGCGCAGGAGGGGTAATGATGCTCACCAGACTCCTGTTTGCCTTGATCACCCTGCTGCTGCTGGCGATTCCCGTCGTGCAGCAGGGTATCGCGCAGGGCCTGAACGGCCGTTTTAGCTATGCCCTGCTGTTCTAAGTTTAAGGACCACTGCTATGAAAAGAGTCACGACCGTCTGCCCCTACTGCGCCTCCGGCTGCAAAATGCAGCTCACGGTAGAAGAGGGAAAAATTACCCGCGCCGACGCTGCGATGGGGAAAAATAATCAGGGCACCCTGTGCCTGAAGGGCTACTACGGCTGGGATTTTATTGACGACCCGCAGATCCTCACGCCGCGCCTGAAAACGCCGATGATCCGCCGCCAGCGCGGCGGTAAGCTGGAGTCCGTCTCCTGGGAGGAAGCGCTCGATTACGTGGCAAACCGCCTCAGCGACATAAAAGCGAAGTACGGGCCGGATGCGATTCAGACCACCGGCTCTTCGCGCGCCACCGGCAATGAAACCAACTACATCATGCAAAAATTTGCGCGCGCCGTTATTGGTACCAATAACGTCGACTGCTGCGCACGCGTCTGACACGGCCCTTCGGTTGCAGGTCTGCACCAGTCGGTCGGCAACGGCGCGATGAGTAATGCCATCACCGAGATCGATAATACCGATCTGGTGTTTATTTTCGGCTATAACCCGGCGGATTCGCACCCGATCGTGGCGAATCACATCCTCAATGCCAAACGCAACGGGGCCAAAATCATCGTCTGCGATCCGCGTAAAATCGAAACCGCGCGCATCGCCGACCTGCATCTGGCTCTGAAAAACGGCTCCAACATTGCGCTGCTCAACGCCATCGGGCAGGTGATTATCGAAGAAGATCTCTACGATAAATCCTTCGTCGCCGGGCGTTCCGAAGGCTTCGAAGCGTATCGCAACATCGTCGAAGGCTATACGCCGGAGTCGGTGGAAGCCATCACCGGCATCAGCGCCAGGCAGATTCGCGAATGCGCGCGGCTGTACGCCAGCGCCGGAAACGCCATGATTCTGTGGGGGATGGGCGTAACCCAGTTCTGGCAGGGCGTCGAAACGGTGCGTTCCCTGACCAGCCTGGCGATCCTCACCGGGAATCTGGGGAAACCGCACGTCGGCGTCAATCCGGTGCGCGGCCAGAACAACGTCCAGGGCGCCTGCGATATGGGCGCGCTGCCGGACACCTATCCCGGCTATCAGTACGTGAAATCCCCGGAAAACCGGGAGAAGTTCGCCAACGCCTGGGGCGTTGAGAGCCTGCCGGAGAACCCTGGCTATCGCATCAGCGAGCTGCCGCACCGCGTGGCGCACGGCGAAGTGCGGGCGGCGTACATTATGGGGGAAGATCCGCTCCAGACCGACGCCGAGCTTTCCGCCGTACGTCAGGCCTTCGAAGAGATGGAGCTGGTTATTGTCCAGGATATCTTTATGACCAAAACCGCCGCGGCGGCCGATGTGATTCTGCCCTCGACCTCGTGGGGCGAGCATGAGGGCGTCTATACCGCAGCGGACCGCGGCTTCCAGCGCTTTTTCAAGGCGGTGGAGCCGAAGTGGGATCTGAAGACCGACTGGCAAATCATCTGCGAAATCGCCACCCGGATGGGGTATCCAATGAAGTACGACAACACGCAGCAGATCTGGGATGAACTCCGCCATCTGTGCCCCAACTTCTTCGGCGCGACCTACGAGAAGATGGGAGAACTGGGCTACGTGCAGTGGCCGTGCCGCGACGAGTCGGAGGCGGACCAGGGCACTTCGTATCTGTTTGCGGAACGGTTCTCCACGCCGAACGGGCTGGCGCAGTTCTTCACCTGCGAATGGCAGGCGCCGGTCGATAAGCTGAGCGATGCCTATCCGCTGGTGCTCTCCACGGTGCGCGAAGTGGGCCACTACTCCTGCCGTTCGATGACCGGCAACTGTGCGGCGCTGGCCAAACTGGCGGACGAACCGGGCTACATCCAGATCAACACCGCCGACGCCAAACGGCTCGGCATTGAGGACGAAGAGCTGGTGTGGGTTAACTCGCGCAAAGGCAAGGTGATTTCCCGGGCGAAAATCAGCGACAGGCCGAATAAAGGGGCGGTCTACATGACCTATCAGTGGTGGATTGGCGCCTGCAACGAGCTGGTCACCGAGAATCTCAGCCCGATAACCAAAACCCCGGAGTACAAGTACTGCGCCGTTAACGTTGAGCGTATTGCCGATCAGCGCGCCGCCGAACGGTACGTCAGTGAGGAATACAGCCAGTTGAAAGCCCGTCTGCGCGAAAGCGCCGCGGGGTAAAAAATATCGCCCCGGCGCTGTGCGCCCCGGGGCGATATTGTCTTTTCTTCTTCCCTGCGCTAGCGCTAACCGACGGCGGCCAGATCTTTGCGGCAGCGGCGCGCGACCTCAAGATACTGCTGCGGAGTGTCAACATCCCAGTGAATCCCCTGATTCGCCACGGGGATAACGCGCGCCGCCATCTGACCGATAACGTCCCGCAGGGTGGCCCCTTGCGGCGCGCGACGAATCAGAGAAATCGCCCGCTGGGGCAGAAGAACCGGATGGCCTTTACCGCGATCGTAGGCCGGTATAATGCAGCTCCCGGCGTCGGCGTTGGCCCACAGCCGGCGGTAGACGCCCGGCGTGACCTCCGGCATATCGCCCAGCGCCAGAAAGAAGCGCGAAGCGCGAATATGGCCTACCCCGCACTGAATAGAAGAGAACATGCCGTCCTGATATTGCGGGTTAAAGACCACCTCAACGCCCGGATGATCCCGATAGCACGCGGCCAGTTCGTCGCCGCGAAACCCCGTCACCAGCACCACCCGATCGCAGAAGGCCAGGGCGCTGGCAAGGGCGCTATCGAGAATCGTTCCCTCGCCCCACGGCATCATCATTTTCCATTTGCCCATCCGGCTGGAGAGCCCGGCGGCCAGCATAACGCACTGTTTATCCATTTTTTTGCTCATCGTCATCCTCCCCCTGAAGCCGAATACAACGCCGCCGTCGGCTGGCGACGGCGGCGCTTGCGGCGATCAGGATTTCAGCACCGCTTTAATCGAGGTAATGATCGGCTGATATCCCGTACAGCGGCAGATATTCCCCTCCAGCGCCTCTTTCAGCTCATCGTCGCTGGGGGCCGGGTTGGCATCCAGCAGCGCCTTGGCGCTCATCAACACGCCGGGCGTGCAGAAGCCGCACTGAACGCCGCCGTGACGAATAAAGGCGTTCTGCAATTTTTTACCGACCGGATCGTGATGCAGCGCTTCGACGGTAGTGACCTCCGCCCCGCTGCACTGGGCGGCCAGCAGCAGGCAGGAGCAGACGGATTTGCCGTCCATAATCACGGTGCAGGCTCCGCACTCGCCCACCGAGCAGCCCTCTTTGGTGCCGGTGAGCTTCAGCTCCTCGCGCAGAAAATCGATCAGGCGGACATTGTCTTTCACATCGCGGGCAATGCGGATGCCATTCACTTTTAGCTCAATATGGTTCATGTTCATGGCTCCTTATTTTTTCTGCTCTGTCATAACTTCCTGCAGCATCTGCCGGAACATATCGATAAATACGGGGACTTTATAAGGCGCAGACCAGCGTCCGCCGATGGCTTTTTCTACCTTGTCGTGCAGTACCCCGGCCGCATAGTCAATGGCGGCGGCGTCTAACGCCTTCCCGGTGAGCGCCTGCTCAACCTCAGTCAACCGCTGCGGTTTGGCCATCAGCGCACCATCCACCAGACGGCACAGGCGAACCACGCCCTTATCGACCATAAACTGCCCGGTTAAGCTCTGGCGCGTAATGTTCAACGCATTGCGCCGGCCAAGCTGCAGATAGCGATTGATCAGCGGCTGCTGCGTCGGCGCCGGCAGGATAAAGCGGACAACCAGCTCATCTGGCTCAAGAAGGGTGCGATAGCCGCCCATGACAAATTCGCTGACCGGCATCCGGCGCGTTCCGCGCGCGCTGCGCAGCTCTACTTCCGCATCGTAGATAATGAGCGGCGGCATGGAGTCCGCGCACGGGGCGGCGTTGACGATATTGCCGCCGATCGTTGCCCGGTTGCGCAGCTGCAGGGAGCCGACGGTTTTACAGGCCGTAACCAGTAGCGGATAGCGCTGCTGAATCAACGGATGCTTAACCAGGTCGGTAAAGCAGACGCCGGAGCCAATGGAGATCCCGCCCTCAACGTCAAAAATCTCTTTCAGCTCCGCCAGTCCGGCAATGTTGACGAGCGGCACCTCGCCGGACAGCATCCGGGCCTGCACCAGCACATCGGTGCCACCGGCAATAGGCATTGCCCCCTTCTCGGCCATCAGCGTCAGGGCCTCTTTCAGGGTTTGCGGGACGCTCAGCGATAGGGTGTTGAGGCGGTGAACCTGTTTCTTATCGCCAGACTCCAGCATCTGCTCGCTCTGGCGCTCCGGCTTCTTGAGGTTATAACCCAGGCGAACCTGCTCGAGGGTCAGCGGCAGGATCCGGTTGGGGCGGTCGATGGCGAAGCTCACCGCGTTATTGAGAGCCGCAGCGCCCAGTTCAAGTACCGGTTCGCCGATAACTTTCGCCCCCATCGGGCCCGCTTTATCGTAGTTTTCCACCGCAATGATATCGATGTGCGGCATATCCTTGATGGTCGGCAGCAGATAGGTATCGAAGTTTTCCGATTTCACCACGCCGTGCTCGGTGTTGAAATCCTCCAGCATGCCGTAGCCGATCATCCCCTGCAGCACGCCGCCGTAGACCTGGCCGCTAAAACCAACCGGGTTAATGACTTTACCGACATCGTGGGTGGCGACGACGTTATTGACGGTGATTTTGCCGGTGCGCATATCCACCGCCACGTCGGCCAGCTGGCAGCCGTACACCCAGGTGAAATAGGGGCTGCCGCAGCCCTTCTCTTCATCCCAGTGAATATTCGGCGCCACGTGCCAGCCGTAGGCGGAGAGGTTTGCCCCGGTAGCCCGGGTCATATCGCACACCTGCTGGAAGCTGAGGCTCAGCTCCGGGCTGTGGCGGTTGAACACTTTGCCATTTTGCCAGGCGATATCGTCGATGCTCTGCGCTTTCAGCGTTTCCCTGACGGCGTCCGCCATGCGTTGTTTAATTTTGTTCGCCGCGCTCAGAATCGCCTGCCCGCCCATCAGGGTACCGCGCGAAGCGACCGTTGAGCCGCCGTCGGCGATCATCGCGGTGGCCGGTTCGCTAAACATCACCCGGTCGAGCCCAATACCAAAGGCTTCCGCCGCCAGCAGCGACATGGTGGTCTGCAGCCCTTGCCCGTT
The DNA here is from genome assembly GCF_040061575.1 of Klebsiella sp. CB_Kp196. Taxonomy (NCBI): domain Bacteria; kingdom Pseudomonadati; phylum Pseudomonadota; class Gammaproteobacteria; order Enterobacterales; family Enterobacteriaceae; genus Klebsiella; species Klebsiella sp. CB_Kp196. The sequence goes on along the minus strand of NZ_JBEAFH010000002.1, from coordinate 23,005 downwards.
CTCGGATACCGAGGTGGAGATGTTCACGCTGGCGTCGGCATTCACCTGAATCAGCGCCGAGGACGCATCCAGCCCCTCGGCCCCCAGAGAGCAGCCGCGATGGCTCAGCGCGAAGCCAATCCCGTAGCGGATCGGGCCGTCTTCCGCGTTAAGCTTTTTGTAGTGCTCGCGTTTGGCCTCGTATTCGGCCTTGAGCAGCGTCTTCTCCAGCACCTCCTGCGCGGAGACGGTGTGCTCGCTGAAGACCTGCCCGGCCATGCTGGTATCGCCCTGCTTGAGAATATTGCGCAGGCGGAACTCAACGGGCGACAGGCCCAGTTCGCCCGCCACGTCATCCATCAGCGATTCGTTGGCGAAAATGACCTGCGGCGCGCCGTAGCCGCGATAGGCCGAGGTATAGTTGTTGTTGGTGTAAACGCCCACCAGATCGACGCGCACGTTAGGAATGTTGTAGGGGCCCGCCGCCTGCACGGAACTGCGCCAGGTGACAAACACCGTCTGGCCGCAGTAGCTGCCGCCATCGGCGATAATCTCGATTTTAATCGCCTGAATGCGCGCGTCGTCGTCCACGCCAATGCGGTATTTCATCTTATAAGGATGCCGCTTGTAGCTCTCGCGCATCGACTGTTCGCGGTTATAGGAGATCTTAACCGGCCGCCCGGTCAGGTGCACCAGCAGCGCCGCGCGGCAGGAGACGTTATCGATAATGTCATCTTTACCGCCGAAGGAGCCGCCGAGGACGGAGCGCTTAATGTTGACCTTCGCCTGGGGCAGGTCGAGATATTTGGCAATCACCGCCCGGGTGCGGTGAGCGTTCTGAATCGACCCTTCGATGGTCATGATCTGTTCATTATTGTCCAGGTAGGCGGTAATCGATTCCGGCTCAATATAGCCGTGCTCCTGGAACCCCACCTCATACTCACGTTCGAAGATATGGGTGGAGGCGGCAAAACCGGCATCGATATCGCCCTTCGCCGTGTGGTGGCGGTTGATGATATTGCTATCGAGTTCGCTGTGAATAAGGCGCGCCCCGGGCTTCATCGCCTCTTCCGGGGAGGTAATCGGCTCCCACGGGGTGTAGGTGATTTTGATTTTATCGACGGCGATGCAGGCTGCCTCGTAGGTTTCCGCCGCCACTACGGCAACCACGTCGCCGCGGTAGGCGATCTCCTTGTCGATAATTGGCGGATGATCGGGAACAATCGCTCCCAGCTTGCGCTGACCGGGGATATCGTTCCAGGTGGCAATACGCACGACGCCGGGCACTTTTTCCGCCTCCGACAGGTCGAGCGCATCGATGCGCCCGGCAGGAATATCCACGTAGCGACAAACGCCATACAGCATATTGTTCATAATAATGTCATCGCCGTAGACCGCTTTACCCGTCACCTTGGCGAGCCCGTCTACGCGGGGCACCTCACTGCCAACTAGCAATGTATCCATATTTTTCAGTCTCCACTCACAAAGAAAGATAACGGATTAAAGCAATGGCTATGCCACCTATAAATAAAGGGTTATTTCAGGCTGAGTTATGTGAGGCGTATCTAAAAATAGCGGCCGGTTAACGAATAAAAAGCGCATGAGGTCGCCGCTGATTATCAAAACGAGAGCATGAGTATCACTATGATAATTGGCGGTTCTCAATTGTGTTTCCAGGGTGACGCCAGCGGTGCATCCGCAGCTCCTGCCGCCGCCGGGCATTGAGCGCAACCGTCACCCTGCGGCAAAACGCGTATCGAGGTGATGAAGCTTTTTGACGCCCCCCGATTTCGAATAAAAAATAAAACAGACGCAATAATGAAATTTAAATTTCATAACCGAATGTGTTAACAAATGTGATATATATCATAATTTTAACAATTCATTTTCCTGACGCCGGGCTGCACACCCGTAAACAATCCTAAAAATTGCCATATATATCAATTAATTATAAAAATAGCCATTCTATACACAAGGCTGTTACACATAGCCCACAAAACCAAATCGAAATAAAACTTTCAAAATGTGATCTGTTTGTATTTTTATTTCACTTATAGCGGTAATAATCACCTCTCACTAAACGCACTCTGCCCGCCTTGATGGCGCTGCAGAAATCCTAACCCCCCGGAGGATGCAATGAAGGAAGTGAGATCAGGACTTATCCGAACCGTTTATATTGGCCCGCCCCTTTTCCACCCTCACGCTGCCGGGGACTTTCTGAACGTCAACCACCCCGGAGGCCCCAGCCCCGCATCTACCGATGATTCATCATTAATCAAAAAGAAACCTCTTTGATCGGTTTTATTTAGCGCATAGCAATCGCGCTAAATAGTTGCACTAAGAACAAAAAAACATTTCATCCCGGCCGTGCTTCGCCAGGCGCAAAGGCATGCCGTGACAAGGATGGGATGACACGTTTTTATCTCGTGCCGTTAATCAAAACAAAAGGTATAGAAATGTCTCTTATTATGAATCTGAACCTACAGCAGAGAAAACGATTACACCAGATAACCCTGGTTGCGACATTTGGCGGCCTGCTATTCGGTTATGACACCGGCGTTATTAATGGCGCATTTTCCTCTCTGAAACAATATATGGCCCTGACCCCGACTACAGAAGGTCTGGTCATGAGCGTATTGCTGATCGGCGCCGCGTTAGGCAGCGTATTCGGGGGAAAATTCGCGGATTTCTTTGGCAGAAGAAAGTACCTGCTCTTTTTATCCTTTATCTTTTTCATCGGCGCATTAATGTCCGCTCTGGCGCCGGATATCACCGTACTGCTTATTTCACGTTTCATCCTCGGCTATGCCGTGGGTGGCGCCTCGGTGACTGCCCCCACCTTTATTTCCGAAGTGGCGCCAACCGAAATGCGCGGTAAACTGACCGGCTTAAACGAAGTCGCCATTGTTATCGGGCAGCTCGCCGCATTTGCCATCAACGCCATTATTGGCATCCTCTGGGGCCATCTCCCCGACGTCTGGCGCTATATGCTGATGGTGCAGACCATTCCCGCCATCTGCCTGTTTATCGGTATGCTGCGATCGCCGGAAAGCCCGCGCTGGCTGATTAGTAAAAACCGTCATGAAGAAGCGCTGGAAATATTAAAACAAATCCGCCCTCTGGAACGCGCAACCAAAGAATTCAATGATATCACCACCTTAATTAAGGCCGAAGCGGACAAAAAGCTTCATTCGCAGAACGCCTTTGTCACCATTCTCCAGACGCCATGGATTTTCAAACTCCTGCTGGTGGGCGTCATTTGGGCGGCGCTGCAGCAGACCACCGGGGTCAACGTCATTATGTACTACGGTACTGAGATCCTCAGCAGCGCCGGATTCTCAGAAAGAACCTCCCTCATCTGCAACGTACTCAATGGCGTGTTCTCCGTCGGCGGCATGCTATTTGGCGTGCTGTACCTCGTCGATCGTTTTAAACGTAAAACCATCATTATTTATGGTTTCGCGATCATGGCTACCCTGCACCTTATCATTGCCGGCGTAGACTACACGCTGGTCGGCGACATCAAAGCCACGGCCATCTGGCTGCTCGGCGCGATGTTCGTTGGCGTTATGCAGGGAACGATGGGCTTTATCACCTGGGTGGTGCTGGCTGAGCTGTTCCCGCTCAAGTTCCGCGGACTGTCGATGGGCATATCGGTATTTTTCATGTGGGTGATGAACGCCATCGTCAGCTATTTGTTCCCATTATTGCAGGCCAAGCTCGGGTTAGGTCCGGTATTCCTGATTTTTGCCGCGATTAACTACCTGGCGATTGTTTTTGTCATCGCGGCGCTGCCTGAAACGTCCAATAAATCGCTGGAGCAGCTGGAAGAGGAGCTTTCAGCAAATAAATCTGCAGCGGGATTCAATACGGCCACCAAGGAAAACGGATTATGATCGATACTATTACGCAGGATAATCTCCATCTGTCGTGCCGGGCGAAAAATAAAGCAGAAGTCCTGGCCATGATTGGCGCTGAATTTAAATCTAAAGGCTATGTCAGTGAAGATTGCGTTACTTTTCTTGCTGAAAGAGAGCGCCAGGTCTCCACCTTTTTAGGCAATGGCATTACGCTGCCGCACCTGCCTAAATCAGCAACCAATATCATTGCTAAAACCGGGGTTGAAATTTATCAGTTCCCCGATGGCGTTATCTGGGACAGAAGTAATGTCATGTTCATTGCCATTGGCGTGATTGCCAAAGAAAGTGAGCATATTGATGTACTGAGAGAAGTTGCTTCTATTTTTAGTGATGAAATTATCGCCAAGGCGCTATCATTAATCTCCAGCAAGCAGGATTTCCTGCGGATCCTGCAACAAAATTGAGGGTGGAGGATATATTTGATACGAACAGAAATTGAGTGTCGTAGCCAACCCCAATGATTCATCATCGGTCAAAACGCTTAGTATATCCATGTAATCCCTGTAAAAAGCCTGCTCGCGAGCAGGCTTTTTTACTGACGTTGACCAAACCAAATACGCTTATCAGGGCCATCCCACCCAAAATCATCTTCCGCGCTGAACCGATATCAATATTCATATAATTTACCTTGGTGATGGTAACGGATTGGTATCTATAAAACGCGTACATTCATTGCCCAATATCAAGATTTATATAACAGGGATTAAAAATGAGTTCTCAGCAAATTTACTTATTTGGTATAACAACTTCCCATCTTGTCACACCTTTACCACGTCGTAGCGAATTGCTGAGGACGGTATATGGCTTTAACAGATTCATCGCGGGACGAAACGCCCCGGCAGGAACGCTCTGGCTCAGGGAGGATTTCGGGGCTAGCGCTGCTGGTTGCCAGCGCATTTTTTATGGAGTTTCTTGATGGAACGGTGATTGCTACTGCTCTGCCGGATATGGCAAAGGCGTTTGGCGTCACAGCGATAGACCTTAATATTGGTATCAGCGCCTATCTATTAACTCTGGCAGTGCTGATCCCGGCCAACGGCTGGGTTGCGGAGCGTTTTGGCGCACGAAACGTCTTTACTCTGGCACTGTGCATTTTTACGCTTTCATCCCTGCTATGCGGTCTGACCCATAATGTGACTGAGTTCGTTCTGATGCGTATCCTTCAGGGGATTGGCGGCGCGATGATGGTTCCTGTAGGACGTCTGGTCGTTCTGCGCACCACCCCGAAAGATCGGCTTATTAAGGCCATTGCCACGCTAACCTGGCCCGCGCTGGTTGCCCCCATCATTGGGCCGCCGCTTGGTGGATTTATTACCACCTACGCCAGCTGGCACTGGATCTTCTTTCTCAACGTCCCCCTGGGGCTGATCGCCATTGTACTATCATTGCAGATGATGCCAAACCAATCGGCTAACGAACGCAGACCGTTTGATTTTACAGGATTTGTCGCCACTGGCGTAACGATGCTGTGCCTGGTTGCAGGGCTGGAAATGCTCAGCCAACAAAACGTTAGCCTGATCGGGGCGGCAGTAACCATTACTGTTGGCTTCGCTACCCTGGTCTGGAGTATTCATCATCTTTTGACCAGTAAAACGCCGCTGATTGGCCTGTCATCGCTCTCAGTCCCCTCATTTCGCATCAGCATGCGCGGAGGATTTATCCTTCGTGCGACGATTAGCTCAGCCCCCTTTATGCTGCCTCTGATGTTTCAGGTTGGTTTCGGAATGAACGCGTTTGAAGCCGGCTCGATGGTACTGGCCGTTTTTGCAGGCAACCTGGCGATGAAACCCGCTACAACGCCGCTAATTCGCTATTTTGGCTTCCGTAAGCTGCTTATCGGTAACGGTGTCGCCTGCGTATTGACGCTGTTACTCTGCGCACTGCTAACGCCTGACTCGCCGCATCTGATAACGCTGGTGCTGTTGTTCCTCGGCGGATTAAGCCGTTCCATGCAGTTCACCGGTATCAGTTCACTGGCCTTCGCTGAAGTTCCGTCACAGGAGATGAGCTCAGCCAATACGCTGTTCAGTACTTCACTTCAGCTCGCCAGCGGACTGGGAGTGACAATGGGAGCGCTAAGTATTCGCATGGGCAGCATCCTCAGTGAGGATCTTGGTTACGCCACTGTTCCTGGAATGGGGTTTCGCCTGGGATTTGTCGTCATCGCGATTATCACTGCGCTCGGAGTGTATGATATGACGCGGCTTGCGCCGAATGCGGGTATCAACGTCTCACAGAAAAAATAGCTTAACGCCGGTCAGCCGATTGCTTTTCATTGCGTGCTCGCTCAACGATAGGATGCATTACAATCAGTTACCGGCTACCATTTAACTAAGATAAAACCGACTCATATGGCACGTCAGGGCAATCATAATAAATTCGTCTGCATTATTGAGGCTTAAACCGGTTAGCGTTTCGAACTTCTTAATCCGTTGATACAGCGTATTGACGTGAATGCCCATCTCCTCTGCAGTATTCACTGCGGACTGCCTGTTTTTTAAAAAACAGATAATCGTCACCAACAATATACCAGGTTTGTTATTCTCTTCCAGCACAGGTGAAAGCAGATCCAGGATAAAGTCTTTTAGTTCCTCAGGGGTATGTTTTATAAACAAGCGATCAATACCTGAATGACGAAAACTCATTACGCCACTTTTATTTCTGGTTTTAAGAACATCAAGCGCAGTATTAGCTTGTTTAATGCTGGTGATAACCTCCTGGCGTCGCAGAACTGAACTCACCCCCACTTTATAAAGCTTGTCCTGCTGATAGCGCGCGATTACTTTTTCCTCAAGAGTGAAAAGCTTTTGCTCATTCATATCAAATATGATTAACGTTATCACGTCAGCGTCAAAATAATGAAAAACGTTTTTCAATGCGAAGTCTCTGGTGAGAACGTTGATTGTCGACAAATAGTGTATTTCATCGCTGGTCACTTGTGGTGCTGTTAGCTTAATGCACAGTACTGATTTATGCAGAACGATGCCCCTGCGGGCAAATGATATTTCACTTTCTGCCGTCAATCCAATCACCATAATCTCAGCGATAAGATCCAGATTCTTTTTATTCTCCAGCGCAACAGAACCCGCCTGCTTGACGATCTCCATTATCACAAACTCTTTTAGTCTGGAGATAATCGATGATACATGTTCATTTAAGTCCGGGTTTCTCATGATAAAAAAGGCGAGCAAGCGCCCCTCATTTTCAAGAGGAAGCAGGCAATAGTCTCTATCGCCCACAATGATTGTCGACACATTTTTTTCGCCGGCAGAGGCGCGCAAGTGACTCCACGTCAATGCACTAAGCGATTCACTTAAACTCTGGTTTCCCAGTACATCCAGATAGTTAAGATCCAAAGAGAGATGTGAAGCGATCGCCGCGATAAAATCACCTAGTCTATTGTATTTAATAGACAATGAGACCATCAAATTATAAAAATCCACGCTCGCGTTCAGCAACGTGTTTTGCGCCTGCAGCTGATTGCGTAGGTCTTCAACGACCCGCAGACTTTCCGTGCGTTCATCATAGAGACGGGCATTGCGCCAGGCCAGCGCCACCTGCGATGAATAGGTTTCGAGTAGCGATTTTGCTAAAGAGTTAAATACAAACTGTCGGCTAAATGAAAGCATAGTCAATGTGCCATAGCATGCCGACTGATCGTATACCGGCACGCAAATAAGCGAAGTTGCCAGCGGGTTATCTTTAAGTATTTCATCACGCAAGGAAGAGCTTGCCGTAAAGCTGTGGTTAATTTCTTCCCGTGAGTTCAAGACCGCCGTCTGCATTGATTTAAACACTTTACCGGATATCGATTCATGCAGACCTACAATATAATCATAATAATTATTTTTAAATCCTGTCATTGCAACCGGAACCAGCCGGTCGCTTTTATCATCATAAATACGAAAGATTGCCGCATCGCTATATGCAATAGTCTTCAGCGCGCCGTCAATAACATGCTGCGTAACAACCTCATGCGAAAGCCCGGAGGCGAGATGCCAGGTATTGTCGCTAATCTTCGTGAACATCGTATTTTGATAATTAATTACTTCAGTTAAAAGTAGTATTTTCACTTCACTGAGAAATACTCTGACATTTTCTTCACTTAGTAGCGCGCGTTCCGTCCGGATGGCAATACGCAATGATTCAATATGCAGGCAAATAATATTAATCACCATGCAATCACCATCCCTTTCACGAATTAATATGTACGATTCATTTTTATCTTCAAAACCGGACGTGTCTCCCGCCATTAGCGAGTCGTAACGTAAATCGGAATGTTCAATATGCACATTCGACTGTGGAAAATACCGTATAGACACAACACTCAAGGATTTACGTAATGAGTCAGAATTATTATCAAATGTAGGATTGTACATAAAAATCATCTCTTGAGTGTATGGTTACACATAGATATTTATCATCACTTCTGTAAGGGTAGCAAGGACAAAATCACATCATCTCATGTCTTATGAGGGAACTTTATGCTCAGTGCTACATTCAAGAATAAAAACAATTTGATAATCCTGATATTGTTTCTGTGTTGGGTCGTAGGGTTTATCGATAAAGCCGCTATTAATATTGCGATCATTCCAATTTCTGCTGATTTTGGACTGGGAAGTGAACAAACCGGTATGGTCATCAGCGGTTTTTTCCTTGCCTATTCGCTCACCCAGCTTATTGGCGGCTACCTTGTTGACCGGATGGGCAGTAAAACCATCTTAACCGGTGCGGTTGCCCTGTGGTCCGTTGCCACCGCTATGGGCGGAATGGCAAGCAGCGTTTTCACGCTGGCAGTTACGCGTTTTTTTGTCGGAATGGGGGAAGCGGTTTTCCCTGCAGGAAGCTCCGTTGTCATCGCCCAAAGGTTTGAAAGAAGCAAAATGGCGCGCGCTAAATCATTTCTGCAATCTGGCGCATCGGTCGGGTTCGCCGTTGGCTCGGTGGTCGTATCTACGCTGATTACCTGGTACAACTGGCGAATCATGTTCTTTGTTTTGGGTATCGCTGGCCTGATTCTGGCTTTCTGCCTGTGGTGCGTCCTGCGCTCCAGCGCCCCGGACACCGCTGGCGTTACGATGCCACAGCCATCCGCAGCGCACGGTAGCATCCCCGAAAAGCAGCGTTTGTTGAATATTATTCGCCGCCCATTAACATGGCAAATCGCCGCCTGCTACTTCTTTACCAATATTGTATTCTGGGGTTTGCAGTCCTGGCTGCCATCCTATTGGGTGAAAGTCAAAGGGATGAGCATGGTATCCATGGGCGCATGGTCAATGCTGCCGCCGGCCCTGGGCTTTGCCTCATTTTTGTTTTGTGGGTGGCTGCTCGACAGGTATTTTCAGGGTCGCGAAAAATACCTGATTGCGATTGGCTCTTCTGTCTCAGCGCTGTTCATCTGGCTGATGTTTAACGCCTCTTCCGTGCCGATTGCCTTTGCCTGGCTTTCGCTATCTAACATATTCCTTAACGCCATCAGCATCAGCGTGTTCGTTACCATCATCAAACAATTTCCAAAGGCCTCAGTAGGTACCGCAACGGGGTTTATTAACTCAATTGCGCAGATAGGTTCCTTCTTATCGCCGCTTATGATCGGATACTTACTGAAGCTGACCCAACAAAACTACGCCACCGCTTTCCTGTCGATCATTGCCTGCGCGGTCATCACCTGCCTGATCGCACTGTCCATTACTCATTCTACTGGCGCGGCTCAGGCCGAAGCGACATCTAATGTATCCCAATAAAAGAGAGAAACGATGAACTACTTATCGATTATTGAACGTACGATTGAACAACAACGTGAACGTATTACCGCCGTTAGCGACAAGATCTGGGAATTTGCCGAAGTGCGCTATGAAGAAGCGCAGTCTGCTGAACTGATGGCGCAAGCGCTTGAAGACAATGGCTTTCAGGTCACACGAAAGGCTGGCGGCATCGATACGGCGTTTGTCGCCACCTACGGCAGCGGCGAACCGGTCATTGCTTTTCTCGGCGAATATGACGCCCTGCCCTCATTAAGCCAGCAGGCCAATTGCGATATTTTTTCTCCCGTCGTCGCTGCGGGAAACGGCCACGGCTGCGGGCATAACCTTCTTGGCGCAGGTGCGCTGGCAGCTGCGCTAGCGACCAAAGCCTGTATGCAAGAACTCGGCCTGGCGGGAACGGTGAAATACTTTGGCTGCCCGGCTGAAGAAGGCGGCGGCGGCAAGGCCTATATGGCGCGTGCCGGGCTGTTTGACGGTGTTGACGTCGCGTTCACCTGGCACCCGTGGGACGAGAATCTGGCCTACAACGCCAGAATGCTTGCGACTAACCAGGTGAAATATCTGTTTAAAGGCAAAAGCACCCACGCAGCATTCAGTCCGCACATGGGGCGCAGCGCGCTTGACGGCGTTGAGCTGATGAACGTTGGGGCCAATTTCCTGCGTGAACATATTATTCCTGAAGCGCGGCTCCACTACGCCATCACCAACGCGGGTGGCAACGCGCCAAACGTGGTGCAGTCTGAGGCCCATGTTCTGTACAAAGTACGCTCACCCAAAATGCAGGAAGTTCGAGAAATCACTCAGCGCGTTGACGATGTCGCTCGCGGCGCGGCGCTGATGACCGGAACGGAAGTCACCATTGAATTTGATGCGGCCTCGGCCGATCTTATCCCTAACGTCACCCTCGCCAGCGTAATGAACGAAGAGTTGCTCAAAACTGGCCCGGTCACCTTTAGCCCTGAAGAAAAAGCCTTCGCCCAGGCGATACAAGAGACCTTTTCTGAGGAAGAAAAGCGCAAAGTCGCCAAAAGGGGCCGCACGCTATCCGAAGACATCACGCCGTTTCGCCAGGAACCTGATTTCCTCAATGGCTCAACGGACGTTGGTGACGTGAGCTGGCTGCTGCCTGTCGGCCAGGTCTATATCACCACCTGCGCCTGGGGCACACCACCGCACTCATGGCAGATGGTTACCCAGGGAAAAACCTCCTACGCCCACAAGGGGCTGCTGCTGGCTGGTCGTGTGATAGCCGCCTCGGCAATTCGCGTTCTCACCACCCCAGCGATCATTTCACAAGCGAAGGAAGAACACCTTGAGCAAAGAGACCACGAAGAGTACCGCTCGCTAATTCCTCAAGACGCAAGGCCACGCTCACTAAACAGATAACTAATGCAAAGGCGGTTCCATACCGCCTTTATTCTAAAATGATGAGGCGCTAAAAATGAAAATGTATAAAAACACACTGCTTGCGGTGGTTATTCTTACGTCCGCAGCAGCCCCTGCGGCAGAAATATATAATAAGGATGGCAATAAATTAGATCTATATGGTAGCATTCGTGCTCGCCACTATTTTAGCGATGATACAACCATTGATGGCGATAATACCTATTTCAGATTAGGTATTAAGGGCATGACTAAAATTAATGACGAGCTCACCGGCTTTGGTCAATGGGAATATAATATTCAGGGAAATCGCGCGGAATCTGACGGTTCAGACGGTACCAAAACCCGCTATGCTTATGCCGGGTTAAAATACGCTGACCTGGGTTCCATCGACTATGGAAGAAATTCCGGCGTGCTCTATGACGTCGCCAGCATAACCGACTATGCGCCAATCTTTGACATCATGACCGATAGCTATACCGATGGCTTTCTTACGGGCAGAGCCAACGGGCTGTTAACCTGGCGTAACACCAACTTCTTCGGCCTGAACGATAACCTTAAATTCGCTCTGCAATATCAGGGAAAGAACGGATCCGGGAGTAACAATAGCAGCCGTTCAGTCTATGGTTCTAACGGTGATGGCGCAGGCGCATCGGTTAGCTACGATTTCGACTGGGGCGGCTCTCTGCTGGCCGCTTACGGCAACTCACGACGCACGGCGGAACAGGAGGCTTTGGCCTACGGTGGTGGTAAGCACGCGGAAATGTGGGCTACCGGTTTTAAATACGATTCTGGCAGTCTTTATGCGGCGGTAAAATATTCTCAAGGATATAATATTACACCTATCAAAAATTATGGCTATGCGAATAAAAGTGAAAACTTCGAAGTTTATACCCGCTATGTTTTTGATAACGGCATTATTCCCGGCATTGGTTGGTTCCAGTCGCGAGGAAAAGATATCGAGAATAGCGGTGATATCTATTTAATGAAATATCTCGATATTAACCTGTCCTGGTTCCTGAACAAGAATTTCTTTACCTATGTCGATTACAAAATAAATCAGCTGGATAAAAATACGCCTTTCAGTATTTCGACCGACGACACTTTTGGCGTTGGCATGACCTGGCAGTTTTAATATCCAGCCGCCACGCAAGCAGGTCCGGTCAACGAGCCCAGACCTGTTTCTGGTTTTTAATGTGCAAGATCTTCTGCGCCATAATCCCCGACAGGGGATGCGGTTGATAGCACGCTTCCAGATAATAATCCAGAGAAGAGGATTTTTAAGGATCCTCCAGCAGAATCACTCAGCACGGCTATCTCCCGATAGTCGCCCGATAAAAGCCTGCTTGCGCGCAGGCTTTTTGCTTATTCAGAATGGACGTAGCGATTAGCTGCCTTTATAGGTGGAGTAACCATACTGGCTGAGCAGCAGTGGAATATGCAGCTTTTCATTGGTGCGCGTGACGGTGAAGAGAACCGGGATCTCCGGGAAAAACGAGGCCAGTTTCTGTTTGCTGAAGTCATCGCCGGTTTTGAAGGTCACTTTATAAATCCCCGGCTGCATATCCCCTTCAGCTGGATAGAGCGATTTAATACGACCATCGTTGTCGGTGACGCTGGTGGCCAGCGCTGTCCATTTATTCGCCTGCTGTTTTTCAAGGGTGACCGTCACGCCCGATGAAGGCAGACCCGTCTGCTGATTGAGAATATGCACGCTGAGCGTCCCGACGGGGGCGCTAAATGCGGCTGGAGCGACAGACATAGCAGATAACAAAATCAAACTGGATAATTTTTTCACGATGTTTTCCCGTTGTGAATAATAACGTTCAAACGTTAGCACCTGGGCCGCTAAAATATATTCAACTTTTTGTGATAATCACCTTAACGGAAGCAGGACGAGGAAAATAGCGAGCAGGGCAACAGCCCATTCGAAGTGATAGAATTATCTGAATATAAGGTGCATCCCTGGGGCGTGAATAAAGGCCCGCGCGCTTGCGCTATACTTATTTTCCTCCGCGTTCACAAAAGGAATTCACATGAAGATATGGCCAGTTCTGACGGGTGTGGCTATCGCCCTGACGCTTGTCGCCTGTAAATCCCCCACTCCGCCCAAGGGGGTCCAGCCGATAAATAACTTTGACGCAAGCCGTTATCTGGGGAAATGGTATGAGGTTGCCCGGCTCGAAAATCGTTTTGAACGCGGCCTGGAGCGGGTTACCGCAACGTATGGTCAGCGCAGCGATGGCGGCATCAGCGTGGTTAACCGCGGTTACGATCCGCGGAAACAGAAATGGAGCGAGAGCGAAGGTAAAGCGTATTTTACCGCAGCGCCAACCACCGCCGCGCTGAAAGTCTCCTTCTTTGGCCCGTTTTACGGCGGCTACAACGTGATCGCGCTGGATAGCCAGTATCAGTATGCGCTGGTCAGCGGTCCCGATCGCGGCTATCTGTGGATCCTGTCGCGCACGCCGACCATCCCGGAATCCATTAAGCAGGAGTATCTGCGCATCGCGCGGGATCTCGGCTTCCCGGTAGAAAAATTAGTCTGGGTGAACCACGGGTAACAGGCTGAATCCACACTATCTTCAGCGAACCAACGAGCTGAAGATAGTGTGGCGATAAGGCTGGAAGACGATAAATAATTAGTGCGATGACGGCTGGCTGGAGTCGGCCGCCTCTTCTGCGGTTTTAGCGGGAGCAATACTCTCTTTAATCTCTTTGGTTTTATTCGCCGCATCGTTGGCCAGGTTATTGGCATCAACAATCGCGCTGTCTTTAATTTTTCCCGCTTCCTGCACGATTTGGTCGCTTTTCTGCCGGGCATCCTGCTTCACGGCATCAGCCTGGGCCTGGGCTTGCTGAGCAATAGCTTCCGCTTTTTTATCCGCTTCCGCCTTGATGCTGGAGGCCTGGCTGCTGAGATTGTTCGCCTCGTCCGCCGCCTGTTTTTTTATCGCATCAATGTGTTTATCCGCTTCATCCTTAATTGCTTCGGCTTTATCGGACGCCGCCTCTTTAATTTGCTGCGCGTTATCTTTTGCTTTATCCAGATTTGCATCAACTTTTGATGAATCATCACAGCCGGCGAGAATTAAGCAAACGGCAGAAGCGATCAGCGTTTTACTCCAGAGTTTCATAGTCATTCCTTTATTTATTAATATCAGCGTATCGGGGAAGTCATCGCCGCAGGGTTGCCAGGATAATTCTCATAACAATGATGTCATGAAATTATTTAGCCCCAATACTTAGCCCTGCATCCCTTTATTTATAATCGCTAACCAGGCAGAGTCAAGTTCCTGCGCCACTCCCCCGGCGAGGGCTGACGTAAAAAACCCGGGCGGCTGCCCGGGTTGGTCACTGAAAAAAGAGTTTAGGCGGTGACGGCTGATTTTGTCAGCGTTGGGCCGGCTAACGCCAGCCGCGCGCCGGCATCGGTATCGGTATATTGCTTAAAGTTATCCATAAACAGTTGCGCCAGACTCTCGGCCTTCTCCTGCCATTTGTCGGCAGAAGGCCAGCCGCTACGCGGGTCAAGCAGCGCGCTGTCCACGCCAGGCACGCTTTGCGGGATAGCGAGACCGAATACCGGTACCGTTTCTTCGCGAAGCTCGCCGGTGGTCCCGTTTAAAATCGCGCTGATGATATTGCGCGTGTCGCGCAGCGAAAGGCGCTTGCCTTCGCCGTTCCAGCCGGTGTTAACCAGCCAGGCCTCGGCGCCGGCCTCCGCCATTTTGGCCGCCAGAACGCTGGCGTACTGCGTCGGGTGCAGCAGCAGGAACGCCGCGCCGTAGCAGGCAGAGAACGTTGGCGTGGGCTGAGTAATGCCGCGTTCGGTACCGGCCAGCTTCGAGGTAAAGCCAGACAGGAAGTGATACTGCATCTGCTCGGTCGTCAGACGGGATACCGGCGGCAGGACGCCAAAGGCATCGGCGGCAAGGAAAATCACCTTCGACGGATGGCCCGCGCGCGACACCGGTTTCACGATGTTTTCAATATGCGATAGCGGATAAGAGACGCGGGTATTTTCGGTCTTGCTGCCATCGGCGTAATCCACGCTGCCATCGGCTCTGACCACCACGTTTTCCAGCAGCGCGTTACGACGAATCGCGCGATAGATTTCCGGCTCGGCCTGCGGGTCAAGATTAATCGTCTTGGCATAGCAGCCGCCTTCGAAGTTGAACACGCCGTCATCATCCCAGCCGTGCTCGTCATCGCCGATCAGCTGACGCAGCGGATCGGTGGAAAGCGTGGTCTTACCGGTGCCGGAAAGACCGAAGAACAGGGCCACGTCCCCCGCTTCACCGCGGTTCGCCGAGCAGTGCATCGAGGCGATGCCCTGCTGCGGGAGCAGATAGTTCATCACCGAGAAGAGGCCTTTTTTCATCTCGCCGCCGTACCAGGTGCCGCCGATAAGCTGAATTTTTTCGCTCAGGTTAAACGCGACAAAGTTCTCGGAGTTGAGCCCCTGCTCCTGCCATTTATCGTTGGTGCAGCCCGCACCGTTGAGGACGACGAAGTCCGGCGTAAATTCAGCCAGCTCCTCTGCGCTCGGCGCAATAAACATGTTTTTGACAAAGTGCGCCTGCCAGGCCACTTCGGTGACGAAGCGGACGCCCAGGCGCGTTGCCGGGCTGGCGCCGCACCACGCATCAACGACATATAATTTCTTGCCGCTCAGCTGTCCGGCGACCAGCGCCTTCAGATCTGCCCATATCTCGGTGGATAGCGGCTTATTGTCGTTGCGGCCAAGGCCGGAGTCGGCCCACCAGACGGTGTCACGCGTCAGATCGTCCCTGACAATATATTTGTCGCGCGGCGAGCGCCCGGTAAAGATCCCGGTATCCACGGCAACGGCCCCGGACTCGGTCATGACGCCGCGCGCCGCGCCGGTTAATTCCGGGCTGGTTTCATGCGCAATCAGCAAGTCGTAATCGGGGTTATAAAACAGCTCGCTGCTCTCCTGAATACCGAGCGAAAGAAGAGCGTCTTTTACTGATTCAATACGTGACATGGCACTCCTGACAAACTATTGGCTGGATAAGATGCTATTAGGGTATTTCAACCTGTCAGCTAAGCGGATGGATTTATTTTAATAAAAAAACCATCGTGAAATTAAATAAACAGGATGAACAGACCAGAGCCGGCGATGTAAAATCGTGCTCGTGTAGGGTGTCGCCTGAACTTTAGAAATATCGTTTGCACGAATAAGTCATAAGCTAACTCTGCAAAAAATGTTAACACCTGTAGATAATTATGTTAATTGCATAGTTTCTATACGTCATGCTAAAATTGCATAGCTATTATTGCAGGGCAGAGGAACGGATCGGTGCTGGCGAATCTTGAAGTAAAATGGCTTTACGATGTGATTGCCCTTGAGGAATCCAGAAGCTTTACCCTGGCGGCAAAAAGCCGCAATATTTCCCAGTCCTCCTTCAGCCGCCGCATCCAGGCGCTCGAGGCGTCGCTGGGCTTCAGCATCTTCGACCGTTCGGCAAACCCGCTGCAGCTGACCAACCGCGGGAAGATTTTTGTCGGCTATGCGCGAAATATGCTCGACGACATGGACTTCCAGATTAGCCGAATTAAAGGGCTGAACAACACCACCCAGAAAATAAGAATCGACGCGGCGCCGTCGCTTTCCGTTTTATTACTTCCGGAAATCATCGCCGGTTATACCGACCGAAAGAATAAAACTTTTCATGTTGAATCGATTAACGTCAACGATGCGGTGTTCAACCTGAAAGAAGGCAAAAGTGATTTTATCCTGTCATTTTATAATGAAGAGCTGATGAACTATCCGTTTATCAATCACAAAATTTTTGACTCGGCGCTGCACCTCGTTTCTCCCTGCGATAAACACGGCAGGCCGCTTTTTCATTTACACCGCGGGGTGCTGCCGCTGATGAAATACGCCAACGACAGCTATATGGGGCGCCAGGTGAATCAGGTGATCGACCGCAAGCCGGAGATCACCTTCTCGCTGACCTTTGTCTCCTCGATGAGCGAGCTATTAAAACGCATGATCCTCAACGGAGACGGCGTGGGCTGGCTGCCGCAGTACTCTATCAAGCGCGAGCTTGAGGAGGGCCGCCTGACGATTATGGATGAGAGCCTGTCGCTGCCGATCGGCGCCTATATTTACCGCTCCGGCGCGCGGCTCAACCAGTCAGCCGAGCGCTTCTGGCAGCATATTAAGTCTATGAATACCGTGACCGCATAACTCGCATGGCGGCGGGAAATTCGCTATCATCCGCATCCACTCCCTCTCCGTGCAGCCTGATGTCTACGATTATCGATACCTTTATCGCCCCGCCGTGCCACGCTGAAATCGACATCCTCTACGAGGATGACCATCTGCTGCTGATCGATAAACCCTCGGGCCTGCTGAGTCTGTCGGGGAAAAATCCGCGTAATCTCGACTCGGTGCATTATCGGCTGGTACAGCGGTTTCCCGGCTGCACTCTGGCGCATCGTCTTGATTTCGGCACCTCCGGACTGATGGTGATTGCGCGCAACAAGGCCATCAACGCCGCGCTCTGCCAGCAGTTCAGCCAGCGTGCGGTGAGCAAAGTCTACAGCGCGCTGCTGTGCGGGCATCTGGCGGATGATGAAGGAACCGTTGACGCTCCGATAGCCAAAGATCCGGCGCTGTTTCCGCTGATGACGATTTGCCCGCGCCGCGGCAAGCCTGCCCGCTCCGGCTATCGGGTGGTTGAGCGCCTGCGCTATCAAGGTAGCGTGCCGGTGACGCGGGTCCAGCTGACGCCGGAAACCGGCCGCACCCATCAGCTGCGTATCCACTGCCAGTGGCTTGGCCACCCTATTCTGGGCTGCGATCTGTACGGCGGTCTGTTGCTTCCGGGAACAGAACAGGCGCCGCGTCTGATGCTGCACGCCAGCGAACTGCATTTCGTGCATCCGGTTAGCGGAGAGCGGATCGATGCGATAAGCCCCAGCGGGTTTTAACTCGCCCGCTCGCCAGCCCTTTTACCGAATCTCTCCCGCACGCTGATTGACGTCGACGCTTTAATTCGAATCGCGGCATTGCAAATGCAAATATCATATTTGCTCGTTAATCACCGCCTCTGTAGCTTGTGCTCTATTCATGCTTTTCATGAAAGAACATTCAGGGCGCAACGGCTTTATGATTAAACTCGATAATATTCGCAAGACCTACCCCGGCAGCGCGCATGCGGCTATTCGCGGCCTTAATCTGGTGATTAATAGCGGCGAACTGTGCACTTTCGTTGGCCCCAGCGGGTGCGGAAAAACAACCATTCTGCGGATGATTAATCAGCTGGATATTCCTGACGCCGGTGACGTATACGTTCAGGGCGTTAAGCTTGCCGCTGCCGATATTATTCAGGTGCGCCGCCAAATTGGCTTTGTCATGCAAAGCGCCGCCCTCTTTCCGCATCGTACGGTCGCGCAAAATATAGCCACGGTTCCGCGCCTTCTCGGCTGGAGCAAAAAGCATATCCAGGCGCGCATCGACGAATTAGTGGATTTGATGTCTCTCGACCGCAACGTCCTGCCCCGCTATCCGCACCAGCTTTCCGGCGGCCAGCAGGGGCGCGTAGCGATCGCCAGAGCGCTGGCCGCCGATCCGCCTATTCTCCTGATGGACGAACCATTCGCCGCCATCGACCCGGTGGTTCGCGAGCGCCTGCAGGACGAGCTGCTGTTGCTGCAACAGCGTCTGCGCAAAACGATCGTCCTGGTGACCCATGATATCAATGAAGCGATTCGCCTTGGCGATAGAATCGCTATCTTCCAGGAGGGCGGCGAGCTGGCGCAGTTCGCCACGCCTGACCATATTTTGTCGCATCCGGCCAGCGACTTTGTGCGCCGTTTTATCGGCCCCGAACCGAATCTGCAGCGGCTGGGGAGAATTCAGGTCGGACAGCTCCCACGCCATGACGTGCCGCTTATTGATGAGAGCCTCTCCCCCATCGCCAGCCCGCATCCGCCGGTCGCCAGTCCGCTGCGCCTGGTGCTGGACAAAAAACGGCGTCCGCTGAACTGGTTCGATCCGGTTAAGCGCCGCACGCTGCCGGTCGACGCGCCGCTGGCGGCCATCAACACGCTGCGCTTTGCCTACAGCGCACTGCTGGATGCGCCCGGCGGCGTAGTGGTTCATGTCGATACCGACGGTGAATATCAGGGCAGCATCTCCCACGCTCTGCTGCAGAACGTGCTGGAAGGCCGCGTGGATCTTCGCCGCTATGATTGACTGGCCGTGGATCCTCGACAACAAAATCATGATCGGTGAACTGCTCTGGCAGCATATACAGCTGGTGATCGTTTCGCTGTTTTTCGGCACCCTCTTCACCGGCGTATTGATTAGCCTGACGCTGCGCTGGCCCGCGGCCGCCCAGCCGCTGATCTACCTGTGCGGGATACTGTTCACCATCCCGTCTCTGGCGCTGTTTATTCTATTACTGCCGTTTACCGGACTGTCGCTGATGACCTCAATCATCGGCCTGACGCTCTACTCGCTGCTGATCCTGCTGCGCAACGTTATCGCCGGAATAGAGAAACTCCCGGCGACGGTGCTGGAGTCGGCGCGCGCGCTGGGCTATACCCGCTGGTTTCGTTTTGTCGATATAGAGCTGCATCTGCTGCTGCCCTCGCTGTTCGCCGGGTTACGCATCGCTTCGGTGACGCTGGTCGGGCTGGTGACGGTCACCGCCTTAATTGGCCAGGGCGGTCTCGGGCAGCTTCTGTTAGCCGGGTTTAACCAGAACTTTGTCACGCCTATCGCGGTCAGCCTGGTGCTCAGCGTTGCGCTATCTCTGCTGTTGGATTCGCTGATTGCCCGCGTCGGCTATTGGCTAACGCCGTGGGCCCGCTAATGGATATCCTGCAAGCAACATTTCACTGGTTATTACAACCGCAGCACTGGACAGGCGATGCGGGAATATTACTTCGCCTGCGCGAGCATCTTTATTATGTGCTGATCAGCATCGTCGTTGCCTCGGCGATTGCGCTGCCGCTGGGGATTATTCTCGGCTACTGGCGCAAGGGCGCGTTTGTGATTATTAATCTGTTTAATATTGGTCGCGCCATTCCCTCTTTAGGTTTAATTCTTTTATGCATTATTGTGTTTGGCTTTAATGATATTCCGGTCTTTACCGCGCTGGTGGCGATGTCGATTCCGCCGATCCTCACCAACGCCTGGGTTGGCATTTATCATGCCGACCGTCAGCTGTGCGATGCGGCAAGAGCGCTGGGCATGACGCCACTCCAGAGCCTGTGGCAGCTGCGGATACCGCTCGCCGCGCCGCTGATACTCGCCGGCCTGCGGACCGCGCTGGTACAGCTGATCGCGACCGCCGTCGTCGCCGCCTACGCCGGCCTTGGCGGCCTCGGGCGCTTTCTGATCGACGGACTTGGCCAGCGCGATATTCCCCAGGTCATTGCCGGTTCGCTAGTGGTATCGCTGCTGGCCATCGGCTGCGAGCTGCTTTTTTCATTACTCTCCCGGCGCATCGTTCCGGCGCCGGTCACGCAAATAAATTAATTTCCCAACAACAAAAAACCACCTGCAGGTAAAGAGGTATTATGAAGCAGCTATTTAGCATTTCCGCGCATCGTCGCCGCTTGCGTCTTTCGGTATTCACCGCGGGATTATTAAGCTTAAGTTTTAACGCCCTGGCGCAGGACGTCACCATTGGCGGAGCGAATTTCACCGAAAGTTCAATCCTTGCCAATATTTACGCCAGCGCGCTAAAGAAAAACGATATTGCGGTGAAAACCCGTCTTAATCTCGGTAATCGCGAGATTATTATTCCGGCGCTGCAGAGCGGCGAAATTGATATTGTTCCGGAATATCTCGGTGCCCTGCTGAACTATTATGACGGCAAAACGCTGGCTACCAGCCAGAGCGACGTTAGCGCTGAGTTAGCTAAAGCGCTGCCGGCGGACTTTACGCTGCTCACCCCCTCCCCGGCCTCGTCCATTACCGCCTGGGCCGTGCGCGCGGAAACGGCAAAAAAATATCACCTCAGCAAGCTTTCCGACCTGCAGCCCGTGGCCCATCAGCTGACTATCGGCGGCCCGCCGGAATTCCCGGTGCGCGCCCTGGGCCTGCCGGGCCTTAAGCGCGTCTACGGGCTTGAATTTAAGGCGGTGAAATCTCTGGATATGGGCGGGCCGCTGACCCGTCTGGCGCTGAACTCCGGCAAAATCGACGTCGCCACGGTCGTCTCTACTCAGGGCAACCTCGCGAAAGAGGATTGGGTGGTCCTGGAGGATGATAAGCATGAGCAGCCGAGCCAGAACGTGGTGCCGCTGGTGCGCAAAGCCAGCCTGACGCCGAAAATCAGCGAAGTGCTCAATGAGGTCTCCGGCAAGCTGAACAACGCCGCGCTGATCGAACTTAACCAGCAGGTCGATCTGCAGCATAAAGATCCGGCGGCGGTGGCCGAACAGTGGGTCAAAACGCACCTCAACGGCAACTGATTGCCGCCATGCCAGGGAAGGCATCACCTCCAACTGAGCCGAGAAAATGCCAAATAATCCTATGATCCTGAACCTTTTCTTCTTCAATCCCCAGGGTGACTACCGCTTTTCCTGGCGTCACCCGCAGGCGCCGGAGAAGGAAATTTTCAGCCTCAAGTACTATGCCGATCTGGCCCGTAAAGCGGAGGCCGCGACGCTCGACGCCATTTTTATCGCCGACCATATCGCTATCTGGGACACGGTGCCCAGCGGCTTAACCCACTACGCTAACGCCCGGCTGGAGCCCATCACTCTCCTCTCGGCGCTGGCGGCGGTGACGGAACATATCGGCCTGATGGGCACGGCGTCCACCTCTTATAACGAGCCCTATAATCTCGCCCGCTATTTTGCCTCCCTCGATTTTCTCAGCAACGGGCGGGCCAGCTGGAATATCGTCACCTCATGGCTGGAGGAGGAGGCGGCCAACTTCGGCCTTGACCACCTGCCGCAGCACGGCAGCCGCTACCAGCGCGCCGGTGAGTTTATTGATGTGGTCACTCAGCTGTGGGACTCGTGGGAAGACGGCGCGGTGCGCTATGACAAAGCCAGCGGGCTGTTTGCCGATTCCAGCAAGGTGCATCATCTTGATTTCGCGGGCGAGTTCTTCCGCGTGCGCGGGCCGCTGAACGTCCCTCGCCCGCCGCAGGGGCACCCGGTCCTGGTGCAGGCCGGCTCGTCGGAGGCGGGTAAAAACCTCGCCGCCGCCTGGTCAGATATGCATTTTGTGTTTATCAAATCTATCGCTGAGGGGCTGGCCTACCGCGAAGAGATGAACCAGCGTTTGCGCAGCCACGGCCGGGATCCGGCGCATTTCAAAATCATCGCCGGCGTTTTACCGGTGGTGGTGAATTCAAACGCGGAAAAGGAGGAACGCCAGCGGCTTAACGAGCAGCTAATGAGCGACCAGATGGCCATCGACCTGCTCTCTTCCTATCTGCGCATGGATTTATCCGCATATCCCGTCGACCAACCGCTGCCGCCGCTGCCGGAGGAAGAGACCTTTGATGGGATCCGCACCGCCCTCAGGCTGATTCGTGATTACGATCCGCAGTTGACGATCCTGGCGTTGGGCAAGCTGCTGTTGCAAAGCTCCGATAGCTGGCTGCTCATCGGCAGCGCCGAGGAGATCGCCAGCGCGCTGACGGAAACCTGGCGCGCCGGCGCCGCCGATGGTTTTAACCTGATGTTCCCGCTGCTGCCGGGGGACTTCGACCGCTTCGTTGAGCAGGTAGTGCCGATTCTGCAGCGCAGCGGCGCGATGCGGGATCGCTATCCGACCGGCACGCTGCGCGAGAAGCTGGGTCTGCCGGTCGTCGAAAACCGCTTCGCCCGCGGGGATGGCAAACCGCTGGCTTCATAGCGCGGCTGTTCCCCGGTGGCGCTGCGCTGACCGGGCTACGGGTTCACAACCGTCTGCGGATCGGTAGCCCGGACAGGCGCAATGCGCCGCCTCCG